>CAJTUD010000018.1:8726-40868 GCA_910579725.1 uncultured Oscillospiraceae bacterium
CCCGCCGCAGCAGCCCTTCCCGGGCCGCCTGGACCACATACCCCCTTGCGGTGGCTTCAATGGCGGCTCCCCCCGCCCGCAGCAGGGCCACGTCCCCCACCACCAGCTGGCGGCTGACGCCGAAGCGCCCGGCCAGCGCCGAGGCGCTGACAGGTCCGGCGGATTGGGAAAGAATATCCAGGATAGCGGCGCGGCGCTCTTCCGCGGTCATAGGCAGTCCTCCTTCCGGATGTCTGCCTACAGTATACGCCCCTTGCCCGTCCCCGTCAAGCGGTGCGGAAGGTCAGTTTTTCTCCGTCGCTGCCGATGACCACCTGCTGTCCGTCGGACAGAGTTCCGCGGATCAGCATGGCCGCCAGCTCCGTTTCCACATGCTTTTGCAGGTACCGCTTCACCGGACGTGCTCCGTAAGAGGGCGAGTATCCGGCGCGGGCAATGAACTGCCGGGCCTCCTCTGTCAGCTCCACCCGGATGTCCCGGCCGTTCAGCCGCCGGACCAGGGCGGCCATGGCGATGCTGACAATGCCGCCGATCTGGCTTTCCGTCAGAGGGGAGAAAACCACCACGTCGTCCACGCGGTTGATGAACTCCGGGCGGAAATACTGGTTGAGCTCTCCCCGGACCCGGTCCTTCACCTCCGGGCTGATTGTGCCGTCCTGATGGATGTTCTCCGTCAGATAGGCGGAGCCGATGTTGCTGGTCATGATGACGATGGTATTTTTAAAGTCCACCGTCCGGCCCTGGTTGTCGGTGAGCCGTCCGTCGTCCAGCAGCTGGAGCAGGATGTTGAACACATCCGGGTGGGCCTTCTCGATCTCGTCGAAGAGAACCACGCTGTAGGGTTTGCGCCGTACCGCCTCGGTCAGCTGGCCGCCCTCGTCATAGCCCACGTAGCCCGGAGGCGCGCCCACCAGCCGGGAGACGGCGTGCTTTTCCATGTATTCGGACATGTCAATGCGCACCATGTTCCGCTCATCGTCAAAGAGTGTGGCCGCCAGGGTTTTGGCCAGCTCCGTCTTGCCCACGCCGGTGGGGCCCAGGAAGATGAAGGACCCGATGGGCCGGTTCTCGTCCTTGAGCCCGGCCCGGCCTCTCAGGATGGCCTCGCTGACGGCGGCGACGGCCTCGTCCTGACCGAGGACCCGGCGGTGAAGAATTTCCGGCAGACGCAGCAGCTTCTCCTTCTCGCTCTCCACCAGCTTGCTCACCGGGATACCGGTCCACTTGCTGACCACGCCGGCGATCTCCTCCTCGGACACCTCCTCCTTCAGCAGGCGCCCGTCCTTCCCGGCCTCCACCCGGGCGCGCTCCTCTTCCAGCTGCTTTTCCAGCGCCGGAAGGGCTTCGTACTTGAGCCGGGCCATTTTCTCCAGATCGTAATCCCGCTCCGCCTCCTCCATCTGACGGCGGGTGTCCTCGATCTCCTGCTTGATCCGCTTGATCCCGGAAATGGACTGCTTTTCCGTCTCCCACTGGGCCCGCATGGCGTCGTTCCTGCTTTTCAGTTCCGCCAGCTCCCCTTCGATGTGGGCCAGCCGGTTTTTGCTTCCCGCGTCCTCCTCCTTGCCCAGAGCCTGCTTCTCAATCTCCAGCTGCATGATCTTCCGGCTGATTTCGTCCAGCCCGGCAGGGAGGCTGTCAATTTCCATACGGATTTTGCTGGCCGCCTCGTCCATCAGGTCGATGGCCTTGTCCGGCAGAAACCGGTCGGTGATATACCGGTCCGACAGGGTGGCGCAGGCAATCAGGGCCCCGTCGGTGATCCGCACGCCGTGGTGAATCTCAAAGCGCTCCTTGAGGCCCCGGAGGATGGAAATGGTGTCCTCCACCGTTGGCTGGTCAATGAGCACCTTCTGGAACCGGCGCTCCAGGGCCGCGTCCTTCTCAATATATTTCCGGTACTCGTCCAGGGTGGTGGCGCCGATGCAGTGAAGCTCTCCCCGGGCCAGCTTGGGCTTGAGCAGATTTCCCGCATCCATACTGCCCTCGGTGCGCCCCGCGCCCACGATGTTGTGGAGCTCGTCGATGAACAGCACAATCCGTCCCTCGCTCTTCTCCACTTCGCTCAGAACAGCCTTCAGCCGCTCCTCGAACTCCCCCCGGTACTTGGCCCCGGCGATCAGGGCCCCCATATCCAGGGCGAAAATGGTTTTGTCCTTCAGACCCTCCGGTACGTCGCCGTTCAGAATCCGCTGGGCCAGTCCCTCCACCACCGCAGTCTTGCCCACGCCGGGCTCCCCGATGAGAACCGGGTTGTTTTTGGTCTTCCGGCTGAGAATCTGGATGGTGTGGCGGATTTCCGCGTCCCGTCCGATCACCGGGTCCAGCTTTCCCTGCCGGGCCATGTCCACCAGATCCCGGCCGTATTTTGCCAGGGCCTCGTAGCTCTCCTCCGGATTCTGGCTGGTGACGCGCTGGCTGCCCCGGACCTTGGTGAGCGCCTGTAAAATCTTCTCCCGGTCGACGCCGTACTGCCGGAAAATCTTTGCGCCGGGCGTGCCGGTTTCCTCCACCAGAGCCAGATACAGGTGCTCCACGGACACATATTCATCCTTGAACTGCCGGGCGATCCGCTCCGCCGACGCCAGCAGCTGGGAAAACCGCCGGCTGGCGTACAGCTCCGCGCTGCCCCCGGATACCTTGGGCAGGCGGTCGATTTCCCGCTGGACCTCCCCGGCCAGAGCCTCCACGTCCAGGCCCATGTAGGTCAGTAGCCGGGGAACCAGACCCTCCCGCAGCAGCGCCAGATGAAGATGCTCGCCCTCCAGCTGCTGCTGGCCGTTTTCGATTGCGATGGATTGGCAGTCCGCCACCGCCTGCCGGGCGTTCTGGGTGTATTGATCAAAACTCATGCGTATGCCTCCTTCGGACGGGGTCCTTCCGGAGCCGCCGTCCTCTTTTTCTTTTCCTCTAGTATGATACACCCGATCCCGGCATATGTAAA
Source organism: uncultured Oscillospiraceae bacterium (assembly GCA_910579725.1). Classification (GTDB taxonomy): domain Bacteria; phylum Bacillota; class Clostridia; order Oscillospirales; family Oscillospiraceae; genus Pelethomonas. The sequence continues at coordinate 11,671 of CAJTUD010000018.1, forward strand.
GCGAAAAATTAGCACTCCCGTGACGAGAGTGCTAATTTTCTGTGAACGAATTGTAAATCCCTACGCCAGAACCTGATCCAGCGTTTCCAGCAGCGTTTCAATATTGATGGGTTTGGCGATATGGCCGTTCATGCCGCACTTCAGCGCAGCCTGCCGGTCCTCCTCGAAAGCGTTGGCCGTCATGGCCAGAATGGGAATGGAAGCCAGCTCCGGCGAGGGCAGGGCGCGGATGCCCTTTGCGGCCTCATAGCCGTCCATTACCGGCATCTGGATGTCCATCAGCACCAGCTGGTAATAGCCCGGTGCGGACCGCGCCACCATTTCCAGCGCGATCTGTCCGTTTTCCGCTGTTTCCAGGGAGAACCCGGCCTCCCCCAGAATCGCCTGGGCGATTTCCCGGTTGAGCTCATTGTCCTCCGCCAGAAGAATGCGCCCGGTGTGCTCCCTGCGCGGCGCCGGCGGGGCGCTGAGCAGCTCTGGCTCTTCAAAACTGACCACGGAACGGAGACAGCGGCGCAGCTCCGACAGGAACAGGGGCTTGCTGCAAAAGGCGGTGACGCCGGCCTGACGCGCCTCCTCCTCGATGTCGGACCAGTCGTAGGCGGTCAGAACAATAATGGGCACCTCTTCGCCCATTTCCTTGCGGATGCGGCGGGCCACCTCCACGCCGTTCAGGTCGGGCAGAAGCCAATCCAGGATATACACGCCGTAATTGTCTCCGCGCATGGCGGCCTGACGGGTGCGCAGCACCGCCTCCTTCCCCGACAGGGTCCACTCCGCCCGCATGCCGATCTGCTGAAGCATGTAGGACACGCTGTCGCAGGTGTTGAAATCGTCGTCCACCACCAGCGCCCGCCAGCCCGCCAGCTCGGGAATGGTCTGGGGCTCCTTCTCCCCCTCGCCCAGGCGGAAGGTCAGGCACACCACAAATTCCGTTCCCGAGCCCTGTTCGCTGCGGACGCTGATGGTGCCGTTCATCATGTCCACGATGTTCTTGGTAATGGCCATGCCCAGGCCGGTTCCCTGGATGCCGCTGATGGTGGAGTTCCGCTCCCGCTCGAAGGGCTCGAAAATCCGCTCCACGAATTCCTGGCTCATGCCGATGCCCGTGTCCCGGATGGTGAACTCATATTTCCCGTACCCCGCCGGTGCGCCGGGCTTCTGAATGATGCGGATGCTGACAATGCCTCCGGCGGGGGTGTACTTCACCGCGTTGCTCAGAAGGTTCAGCAGCAGCTGGTTCACCCTCAGGCGGTCGCAGCAGATCTCCTCGTCCACCACATCCACCGCGTCGATATAAAGCTCCAGCTGCTTGGCGTGAATATCCGCCTGGATGATGCTGCGCAGGCCGTGAAGAATATCCGGCAGACTGCATGGGGCCTCCTCCAGGTGCATCTTGCCGCTCTCAATGCGGCTCATGTCCAGAATGTCGTTGATCAGGCTGAGCAGATGGTTGCCGGAGGTCATGATCTTTTTCAGATATTCCTGAACCTGCTCGGTCTGATCAATATGGGTGATGGCCAGCGCGGTAAATCCCACAATGGCGTTCATGGGGGTGCGGATATCGTGGGACATGTTGGAGAGGAACACGCTCTTTGCCTTGCTGGCCCGGTTGGCCTGAAGAAGGGCGTCCTCCAGCAGGCTCTTTTTCTCCATCTCGCTGCGGGTTTCCTCGTCCACGCTGCGCAGACCCAGCACAATTCCTCGGTACTCGTCCCAGACGCCCGCCCGGACGGCCTTCATCTGATAGTACTTCATTCTGCCGCCGAAGTCTGTGCGGTAGTTGGCGTAGCATACGTCCTTTTCCTTCAGTTCCTTGGCGATCCAGTCCGCAGAAACCGCCTGACGCAGAAGCTCCCGGTCCTCCGGGTACACAAACTGCTCTATGTACTGCTCCATGCAGCGCTCCAGGGAGATGCTTCCGGCAAAAATTTCCTCCAGATTCCGCCCTCCGCCCTCTGCGATCTGGACGGGGTAGCCCATGCCTGTGTCCAGATCGAAAAAGCAGACCATGTTGTAGTCCACGCTCAGCGCCTGGATCAGCTCCATCTGGCGGCGCTCCGCCTCCGCCCGTTCCCGTTCCTCCCGCTGCTTCTGGGCAGTGCAGTCCAGCAGGAAGCGCTGGTAAAGCAGCTCGCCATGCTCTTCGATGACCTTAATGTTTCCCATCACGTGGAGCTGCTGCCCGTCCTTGTGCCGGACGCGGTACTCCACGCTGACGCTCTCTCCCACCTTATCCAGACTCAGGATGCTCTCCCGCAGCCGCTCCCTGTCCTCTTCCGACACCGAGGCGGCCACCATCTGGAATCCGTCTGCCAGCAGCTCCTCCTGGGACTCATATCCCAGAATCGCCAAAGCCGCCCGGTTGATGCTGAGAATCCTGCTTCCGTCCAGGCTGTGGCACATGATGCCGCAGTCCATATTGGTGAAAATGGTTTCCAGGTTGCGGTTTCTCTCAATGATTTCCTGCTCATAGGCCCGCTCCTGGGTCACGTCGATGCCCACGCCGACGGTGCCCATGACGCTGCCGTCCAGATCGTAGAGAGGGGACTTGTAGGTGGTCAGCAGCCGCACGCCCTCTCCCGTCAGGACGGTTTCCTCGGATACGCAGGTGCGCTCCTCGGTCATGACCACCCGCTCCGACTCAATGCAGGCGGGATCGTCCTGCTCCACATCCCAGATATAGGCGTGCCCCCGGCCCTGGACCTGCGCTTTCGTCTTGTTGACCGTCCGGCAGAAGCTGTCGTTCACCTTTTCGTGAATGCCGTCCTTGGTTTTGTACCAGACCAGGCTGGGAATGCTGTTGATGGTGGCCTCCAGAAACTGGCTGGTCTGCCACGCGTTCTTTTCCGCCTGGTACGCCCTTTGCCAGCGCCGGAAGCGAAAGCGCATCTCCTCCTCCGGCATGGGCATTACCCAGACGTCCTCCGCCTGCTCCCAAATGCCGTCCGGAGTCTGTCCCCTGTCCAGAATCAGAATCAGCCGGGTCTCCGGACGTCCGCATTCCGCCAGCGTCTTCAGCGCTGCGCCTGCATCCGTCTCCCGCAGATCGGCCAGGATGACATCCGCTTGCGCCGCCTGGGCCGCCTCCGGCGTTTCACTTTCCGCGAATTCATGACAAAACCCCTCCAGAGGGGCGGTGTTTTTGATCAGATCAGCCCATTCTCGCCGGTGACCGGTCAGATAGAAATGAAGACGGCAATGGTACATAATACAGATTCCTCCGCGCTGTGCGTATTGACACACTTTGTCTAGGATACATTTTACCGGGCAAAATGGTTGTTGTCAATATACTCTTTTGCACTCCGGCGTTTTTCCCCGCATTCTGCCCTGCGGCGTCCGCCGCCGCGGATTCACCTGCCGCGTTTTTCCGGGCAATTCCGCCGCCTGCGGGAAAAAGGGCGGATATTTGAAAATTTTTCTTGACAACCCGGCCCGGGGCTGGTATAGTAGACGGGAAAACAAAGCAGGCCGGGTGCATCCGCCTCACCTCCCGCTTCAGGCAAAGAGGTCAATACGGCAGGCTGCGTCCCGGGAAGGGGCGCGTGTGTTCGTGCGGGTGCAATGAGCGCCCGCGCTTTTTGTTTGTGGTTATGTGGCAAAATGTTGAAGGAGGTGCTTCGGCTATTAGCATTGTAACGCATCAACTGAATGAGGACATTCGGGACAAGGAGCTGCGTCTGATCGGAAGCGGCGGCGAGCAGCTGGGGATCATGTCTGCGGATGAGGCGCTGCGCATCGCCGACGAGAAGGGCTTGGATCTTGTGAAAATCTCTCCCCAGGCCAATCCGCCGGTGTGCAAGCTGATGGACTACGGAAAGTTCCGGTTTGAGCAGGGCAAGCGGGAAAAGGAAGCCCGGAAGAACCAGCACGTGGTCGAAATCAAGGAAATCCGCATGTCTCCGGGAATTGACGTGGGCGACTTCAACGTGAAGCTGAAGAACGCGCAGAAATTCCTGACCGAGGGCAACCGGGTAAAGGTTTCCGTCCGCTTCCGCGGCCGGGAAATGGCCCATACGGACATTGGCCGGAAGCTCCTGGATAAGTTTGCGGAGCAGTGCGCCGAGATCGCCAACGTCGATAAGGGAGCCAAGCTGGAGGGCCGGAACATGTCCATGTTCCTCTCCCCCAAGAAATAAGCAGCATATTTCATCTCATGGAGCAAAAGGAATACGGAAGGAGTAATCAATTATGCCGAAACTGAAGAGCCACAGCGGTGCCAAGAAAAGATTCAATCTGACCAAGACCGGCAAGGTCAAGCGGGCCAAGGCCTTTAAGAGCCACATCCTCACCAAGAAGGATACCAAGCGTACCCGTCGTCTGCGCGCTGGCGGCTATGCCGACGTGACCAATGAATCCGCCATCCGCAAGATGATCCCTTACAAGTAAGAAATAACGATACGCTTTAGAATAGGAGGCTTTTTACAATGGCAAGAGTTAAGGGCGCGATGATGACCCGCAAGAGACGGAATAAGATCCTCAAAATGGCCAAGGGCTATTGGGGTGCCAAGAGCAAGCACTTCAAGATGGCGAAGCAGCAGGTGATGAAGTCCCTGACTTATGCGTATACGGGACGCCGCCTGAAGAAGAGAGATTTCCGCCGCCTGTGGATCACCCGCATCAGCGCCGCCTGCAAGATGAACGGGATGAATTATTCCACCTTCATGCATGGTCTGAAGGCCGCCGGCGTGGTCATCGACCGCAAGATGCTGGCAGAGCTGGCCGTCAACAACGAGGCCGCGTTCAAGCAGCTGGTTGAGATGGCGAAGAATGCTGCGTAATATATTGTGAAATGATCCCCGGCGTCCTGTTTGACAGGGCGCCGGGGTTTTGTCTGTTTTTCCTCCGGTGTTCCCCGGCGATGCGTACAGATTATCTGTTCTCCGGCGGCAGGGTTCCCACGCAGCGGTTAATGGGCTGGCCCTCCCCGTAGAACTTTGCTTCATAATCCGTCATGACGCCCTGGGGACCGTTCTCATGGAGATTCCGCGTGACCTCGCTGAGAAGATAGCCCGCCTCCGGAAATTCCAGAACAGAGAACTCAAACAGCGGTTGATTGTCCGTCTTGAAATGGACCTGCCCACCGGGCTTCAGCACCTTGCGGTACAGCTCCAGAAATCCCCGGTGGGTCAGCCGGCGCTTGGCCTGGCCCTTGGGGGGCCAGGGGTCGCAGAAATTGATGTAAATGAGGTCCACTTCCCCCGGTCCGAAATAGTCCGGCATCAGCGCCGCGTCTCCCACCACGAAGAACACGTTTTTCAGCTCCAGCTCCATGGCCAGCTCCATGGCCACCACCATGGCGTCCGGAACCTTTTCGATGGCGATAAACAGGACCTCCGGATTCTGCCGGGCCGTCTCGGCGGTGAAGCGGCCCTTGCCGCATCCCAGCTCCACCCGCAGCTCCCTGGCTCCGGACATCAGCTCCTCCCGCCAGCGTCCCTTCAGCGCAAAGCCGTCCTTGACATGACAGGCGCCGCAGCGCTCCATCCGGGGAATGAGATTTTTCTTTTTTCGCATCCGCATTGGTTTTTACCTCCAGCTGTTTTCGCCTGACCGCTCCTTGGCGGGAATCCGGGGCGGTTCGCGCCGCCCGTTTTCTCAGCAGGCGGCGCCGCCCGTCATGTGCAGCTCCGCGTCCAGAATCTGCTGTTTGCGCTCCAGCAGCCCGCTGTCCAGCAGCTGGGCCTCCACGTTTTCAAAGCTCAGGCGCTCAATGGTTCCGGCAAAGCGCTCTCCGGTCTTTCCCTGCTCGCGGAAGAGGAGGATGGCCTTCTCGATCACCGCCAGAGCCTCCTCCTTGCAGGTAAACACCTTGCTGAGCGCCCGGCCCTGGGCCACCTTCTTGCCCCAGCGTCCGCCGATATAGATTTTATAGCCGTATGTGCCCTCGTCCAGAGCGTCAAAGTGACAGTGGCCGATGCAGCGTCCGCAGTTGTTGCACACGCTCTTGTCAATCTCCAACACGCCGTCCTCCAGTTTGGCCGCGCCCATGGGGCAGACCTGCACCACGCCGCACTTCTTGCAGCCGTTGCACTCGTCCTGATCCAGACCGGGGATGCGCTGTCCGATAATGCCCAGATCGTTCAGATCGGGCTTTACGCAGTTGTTGGGGCAGCCGCCGACGGCGATCTTGAACTTGTGGGGCAGCTTTACCCCCCGGTAGCCCTCATAGAAGCGGCGGTGAATCTCCTCGCTGATGGCAAAGGAGTCCAGCAGGCCGTACTGGCAGGTGGTTCCCTTGCAGGCTACCACAGGGCGGACCATGGAGCCGGTACCGCCGGTGACAAGGCCCTCCCTGGCGATATATGCCTGGAACGCCTCGATCTTGTCATAGGGAATGCCCTGGACCTCAATGGTCAGCCGGGTGGTAAAGGTGACGGTTCCGTTTCCAAATTTTTCCGCGGCCTCGGCAATGCACCGCTGCTGGGCGGCGGTGATCTTGCCGTTGACAGTGATGATCCGTCCGGAGAAGTTGTCTGTGCCCTTGTTGGACAGGAAGCCCATTGCCTTTACCCGCTTTTCGTCTGCTGCGCTGACGGTCAGTGTCGCCATAGTCGTTTCCTCCTGTGTATCTTCCTGTTTGAAATAGAGTGGATCTGTTTTTTCCGTTCTGCTGCGGGGAGATTTTACTCCTCTTCCCCTTCGATTTCCGTGAACGTCACGCCGCCCTCCAGAACCTTGGTGTTGGTGTAACCGTAGTACTTCAGCCGGTTCTGCGTGAGATAGGCCCGCCGTCCCTTGGTGCAGACCAACAGAACTTTGGCGTCTTTGGCCAGTCCCTCCACCTCGCCGCAGATCGCGGCCGGGTTCAGAAAGCGCCTGCCTGCCAGGGTGGGAGCCTGGGCGCAGTCAACGATCTCGTATCCCTCCGCCGCGCCGGCGGCGTATTCCCCGGGCGTGACGGATTCCAGAGCTCCGTCCAGCTTGTTCATCAGAATATTCACGCTGTGGGCAAAGGGATGAATGGCTGTGGAGAAGGGCGGGGCGTAGGCAAAATCCATGACCGCCAGCTGATCCACCGTGGCTCCCAGGGAAATGGCCGTTACGCCGATATCCGTCACCTTATCCACCGCTCCGGCGCCCAGCGCCTGCACGCCCAGCAGCTTCCGGGTTGCTTTGTCCGCCGTGAGCTTGATGATGAAAATGTCCGCGCCGGGGTAGTAATGGGCCTTGTCGTCCACCACGGCGAGCGCGGTTTCCACATCGTAGCCCTCCGCTCTGGCCGCCGTCTCCGTCAGACCGGTACGTCCTGCGTTCAGTCCGCCGGGCAGCCTGGCCACTCCGGTGCCCAGCACGCCGGGATAGGCGGTCTCCTTCCCCGCGACGCCTGCGGCCAGAATGCGCCCGGCGATATTGGCGGTGGACCCCATGGGAGACCAGACGGGCTTGCCGGTCTGCCGGTTGGACACCATGGCGCAGTCTCCGGCGGCATAGACGTCAGGCAGATTGGTGCGCAGATACTGGTCCGTGAGAATGGTCCCCTTGTGCATCTCAATCCCGGAGCCCTCCAGAAAGCCGGTGTTGGGGCGGATGCCGATGGCCAGCACCAGCGCGTCGGCCTTCAGCCCCCGCTTGCTGGTGAGGACCTTCTCCACCTTGCCGCTGCCCTCCACGCCCTCCAGCGCCACATTGGTCATGGGCATGATCCCCGCCTCGGCCATACGGTTTTCCACGTATTCGCTCAGCTCCGGGTCCAGGAAGTTGGGCAGCACATGCGGCGCGAAATCAATGACGGTGGTGCGCACGCCCTTGGCCGCCAGATTTTCCGCCACCTCCAGACCAATGAAGCCGCCTCCGGCCACCACGGCCCGTTTGATGTCTCCGGCTTCCACTGCCGCGCGCAGGGCGATGGCGTCGTCAGGGGTCCGCATGACAAACACGTTTTTCAGCTCCAAACCCGGAACCGGCGGAACAAAGGGGGAGGCGCCGGTGGCGACGATCAGCTTGTCATAGCGGTACTCCGCCGTCTCGCCGGTTTTCAGATCCCTGGCCTCCACGATATGCTCTTCCGGGCGGACGGCCACGGCTTCGGTTTCCGTTTTAACTTTCGCTCCGGTGATGGCGGCGAATTTCTCGGGAGTGTTGACGATCAGCTGACTTTTGTCGGGAATCACGCCGCCCACATAGTAGGGCAGGCCGCACCCGGCGTAGGAGATGTCCCTGCCTTTGGTCAGCACTGTCACCTCGCAGCTGCGGTCCTCCCGCAGCAGCTTGGCCGCGGCTTTTGTGCCGGCGGCGACGCCGCCCAATACCAGTACTTTCATTGCGTGCTCTCCTTTTCCGATTAGACTCAGAACCGGTCCGGCATCCCGGCGGGTATGAATTCGCGGGCAGATTTTGCCCCGCAGGGCAGAAATGATCTGGCTGACAACCGGATGGGGAATTATAACGCAGCCAGGGCGAAAAAATACCTCCGCAGGGAGATGCGGAACAGGCGCTTGGAATGGACCGCCTTCCGAGCCGGACGGTCCCGCCGGGAAGAAAAAACAGACGGAGCTGCTCCCGCGGGAACAGCCTCGCCCATTGCAAACATTGCCCGGAAGTTGTAAGTGTATCATACCCGATTCCATGCGGCCTGTCAACTGCTTATGCAGGCTCGTTGATTGAAAAAGCGCATTTGCACTTTTTCAACTGTGCCGGCTATATAAAAATAAAGTGCAATTCTCTTCAAAAAATTACCGCAGGATCGCAGGGCATATTCAGCGCCGGTCTGCAAATGCTATGGGTGCGACAAGGGCAGGAAACAAAATTCCGCTCCAAGGCAAAACAGAAAAGGTCCGGAGCGGTTCCCGCCCCAGCCTTCTCTGCCAATTCTTTGCCGTCGCAAAAAAGGAGAAGGAGAAAAGGATATGTCTAAGAAGAACAACCGCATCAATGTTCCCGAGGCCCGCGAGGCTATGGACAAGTTCAAGATGGAGGCCGCCAGCGACCTTGATGTAACTGCACCATCTTAAAATGAGCAAAATGCGATTTGATAAACTATGACGAAACATTACTTATTTAGATGAATCGGCCCGCTAAAACCAAAAATCCCGCCGTAATGTGTGAAATACACCTGTGGCGGGATTTTTGTTTGAACGGCTCAAATCGCCATATAGGAGCATGTGTGGTAGGCAAATACTGCATCGAATTGGTTCAAAGCGATTCGAAGCGATTCGAATCATTTTTCTTTACATTTCTGGTTAGAACTCATATAATGGTGATATCATCCAAGTGAGGTGATCTGCTGTGACGGAAGGAATTACCACAGACTGCCCTTATTACTTAGCGGCTAAGGGCTTGCATTCGGAGGGCGTTTTTGTCTGGGATGACTACGAGGCGGCCCGTTCCCTGAATCAGGAATTGACCTTTCAGGATGCGGAGCGGTTTTTCGCGGAGGAGCATATCCCGTTTGGGCGGGAGCAAAAGCGTACCTTGGAGCTCGTCAATGAGGACGGAGTCTTTACCAATTTGGGCCTGCTCCTCTCCGACCAATGTACGCACACCGCTAAGCTGGCGGTTTTTCAGGGCTCCAGCAAGACGGTGTTCAAGGATCGTGCGGAGTTCTCCGGCTCTCTGTTCCGGCAAATGGAAGATATTTATGCTTATATCGACCGATTCAACCGGATAAGAGCGGAATTTCCCGGCTTAAAGCGGGTGGATACTAGGGACTATCCGCCGGAGGCTGTGCGGGAGGCGATGCTTAACGCCATCGTTCACCGGGACTACTCCTACAGCGCCTCCACCTTTATCAACATTTTCGACGACCGGATCGAATTTGTGACCTTGGGCGGACTGCCCAAGGGAATCGCTATGAGCGACGTGATGATGGGGGTCTCGGTTCCACGCAACCGCCGCTTGGCCAACATTTTCTACCGCCTGCACCTGATTGAGGCCTTTGGCACGGGGATGCTGAAGATCAAAGAGTGCTATGCTGGCTGCTCTGGCCAGCCTGCTGTAGAGGCCTCCGAGAATGCGTTCAAGATCACGTTGCCCAATGTGAACTGCGAGGCGGAGACATCTGTCCAGAAGAAACCGCTGTCTGAAAAAGAACAGCGGATTTTGGAGTATATCTCCGCCCAACCGTCCGTTTCAAGAGCGGAGATCGAGACGGCGACGGGGTTGTCTCAAAGCGTGACGGTTCGGGCGTTGAAAAAGCTGTTGGAGCTGGGATTGATCCAAAAGAGAGGAAACGGAAAAAATACGAAATACTTCCATTGATGATTGTGTGAGGTGCCTATGAAAAATCCACCCTTTGAACTGACCAGCCAGATCGTTTCCCTTGTGGCGGAGATTGCGGAACTGGTAGGACGGGTATCTTCCACGGACCGCCTCTCTGTAAATCCGGCTTTGCGCCGGAGCAACCGGATCAAGACGGTTTACGGCTCATTGGCTATTGAGCAAAACACGCTGACGCTGGATCAGGTTACAGCGGTTCTGGACGGCAAGCGGGTACTGGCTCCGCCCAAGGACATCGCAGAGGTCCGCAACGCTTTTGAGATTTACGACCGACTGGAGGAATTGGACCCCTATTCCGTAGATGATCTTTTGACGGCCCACGGAGTGATGATGCGGGGGCTGGAATCGGAAGCTGGGGTGTTCCGTTCCAAACCAGTGGGCGTGGTCAACCAGGCGGGAGAGATCGTCCACTTCGGGACGCTGCCCCAATATGTGCCGGAGGCAGTTGCAAATCTGCTGGAGTGGGTCAAAAGCAGTGAGCTTCCCATGTTGATTCGAAGCTGTGTGTTCCACTACGAGTTTGAGTTGATTCACCCATTTTCCGATGGCAACGGGAGGACAGGTCGGCTGTGGCACACGCTGCTGCTTTCCAAATGGAATCCTGTGTTTGCCTGGCTTCCGGTGGAGTCCATCGTCCATGATCATCAGGAAGCGTATTATGAGGCAATCAATACCTCCAATGCCGCTGTGTCCTCTACGGCGTTCATCGAATTTATGCTTGCGGCAATCAAGGCATCGCTCATAGAATCGGCAAACATGAGCGATGGAATGAGTGATGGTTCAAAAGACAAAACGTCGGAACGCTGGAAACAGATTGAGCGGTTCCTGGAGAGCCACGATGTCATTCAAAACGCGGATGTGCGTCAGCTCTGCGGCGTTTCGGCGGCGACGGCTAACCGGATATTGGCCGGGTTTGTGGCGGAGGACAGGCTGGTCAAATGTCGGCAGGGCGGACACTGGGGGTACCGGCGAATGGGCTAGAGAAAATGCGAACTATTTGTCGATAGAGTAACAAGATAAAGGAGGACAATCAGATGCTGGAAATTGGAACCAAGGCCCCAGAATTTATCCTGCCGGACAAAGATGGCAACGCTGTATCCCTGACCGATTTCTCGGGCAAAAAAGTGGTGCTGTACTTTTACCCAAAGGACAACACTCCAGGCTGTACCCGCCAGGCCTGTGCTTTTGCCGGGGCCTACCAGGAGTTCAGGAAAATCAACGCAGTAGTGATTGGAATCAGCAAAGACTCTATGGCCTCCCACCAGAAATTTGCGGAGAAGTACGGCCTGCCGTTTATCCTTCTCTCCGACCCGGAATTGACCGCCATCCAAGCCTGCGATGTGTGGCAGGAGAAAAAGCTCTATGGCAAGGTGAGCATGGGTGTGGTGCGATCCACCTTTGTGATTGATGAGAATGGCATGATCGAAAAAGTGATGTCCAAGGTGAAGCCGGACACCAACGCGGCGGAAATTTTGGCGTATCTGAATACAAACTGATCATATTCCCCGGACGCTTTGCGTTCGGGGAGTCGCTTTTTTCTACCCAAATTAAACCACCAGTTCAATGACAAACCATTCCTCTGCCTGTATGATAGGGACACAACGACAGAGCAAAGGAGTGGAACACATGAATTTGAAAGACACCTTCCGGGCCCAGAACAAGCTGCAAGCCCTCATGGACGAAGCCAGCGACATCCTCCAGGATCGGGGCAATACCCTGAAAGTCACCACCACCCATCTGCGCAGCAAGGTCATGCCCGACGCCCAGGACGCTGTGGTTGAAGAATCCGCCCCCAGCGAGTACGCCGAGCACATCAACCAAGTGGCCACTTTCCTGATGGCCATGCTGACGGAGCGGGAGAAGCTCAGTGCCGCCATCTGCGCCGCCAAGTCCAAGCTGACTCTGGACATGGACAGCGAGACCGGCCTGAACCGGGCCCGGCAGGGCCTGGCCGACACCTTCCGCCGGATGGCCGCCCTGCGCAACAGCGAGGTGGTGATTGCCAACGGCGGCAGCGGCTACCGGTTCAACGGCGAAGGGAATCAGGTGAGCTACCGCTGCGACGCCAAACGGGTAACTACCATCCACTTTGATCGGAACAAAATCCGGGGCATGGCCACCGAGCTGAGCCGCAAGGCCGACGAGGTGTCCGCCAAGCTGGACCAGTGCCTGGTCAACACCGCCGTGGACTACACCCTCCCCTTTGAGATGAACGACAGCTTCGAAACCATTCTGTCCGACTTCATCCAGCGGTAGTCCGCGTAATGTCCCTCCCGGGCGCGGCGGGCATGGCGGAATGGAGGAACTGTGACGGCCGGTTCAGGTGCGGATGAATAATGATGCCGCACATCGCAAAGAACATATCAGAGAGCATCTGCAAAATGCTGATTGGAAAGAAACGACAGGCGCTTCTCCCCACGTTCCGCGCAAATACGATACTGCCCCCTTCTCCATATGCAAAATGGAAAACCGTCCTTACGCTTCCCCTTTCTGGAACCTGATCTCTGGGCTTTGGCCTTGGATCAGCCTACAAGTACAAGTCGCCAGGGCCGGGCAGGTACGGTGCTCCTCGGAGGGCCGTCCGGTTCGGACACGGCGGATAAGGGTCTAAGCGGCTTTGAAATTTCGCCATGCCCCCTGCGTCCGGGGAACAAAAGGATGAGCGGCAGGCTCCAGCCTGCCGCTCATGGTACAAATATGGAGTTGAGGCGTATGGGCTGCCACTAAAATATCATTCATAGGCACATCCAGCAGAGTGCTCAGGGCGGAGAGGTTGTCCACCGTGGGCAGACTCTGGCCCCGCTGCCACTTGTAGATGGCCTGGGGCTCCTCAAAGCCGAAGAACCGCTGGAGATCCCGGACGGACAGGCCTTTCGTCTGCCGCAGCCGGCGGATGTTGGCCCCTGTGGCGGGAAGGTCGATGACGGGGAATTGGTTCAGGTACATGACATTCGCCTCCATTCTGGTAGTGTAGAATAGCAGGATTGTATAAAAATGGCAAGCTGTTTTATGAATCTGTAATAAAAACGTCATATAGAGGGCAGTGTATTGGAAAAAGTCACTTATTATCAGACGCTAAATCGGTTTTCGCTCTTTAACTCCTACTTTGCTTTCCTTGATGCTGAAGATTATCTGGTCGATGGGCTGTTTATCAAGTATTAGCGCAGAGTTTACTTCGGAGACGAATTTGCGAAACCAGGGATTTCATATCGCATCATCTTCTGCCATGTGCGCAAGTGGGATGTGGAGCGCTTTCGTACCGCTATGAATGGGCTGCCGAATAAAATGCTACTTTGCGGCAATGTGGATTGTTTAGATACTCGTACCCATATATGGGAAAGAATGTTGAACGCAATAGATGGAAGGAGGGATTCCTGTGGTGCAGATGGTGCCGCTGAACAAGCGCAGTAAGAAAGCTCAGAGGGAGTATCACACCAAACAGCATAGATCTTGGCATGGGGTCAATACGACCACCCGCACTGTGTCCAGCGGGAAGGCTTATGACCGAAATCGAGTGAAACGAGCAGCTCGCGACATTTGTGAAGAGTTTTGATTAGAACTGGAGCGATGTAACCTGCGGGCGAAGCAATTTTGAAATGGCTGCAAAACGAGATGCGGAGGAAAGGAAATGTCTATGGGGACAAAGCGCAAAAAGGGGTATGTACCTCGGAGAAGCTGGTCGATTTTTGACCGCGAGGCCTATCACTGGGCATGGGTGGACAAAACGTTTTTCGGGGTATTCGATTGTTTCAGGAAGGATATGAGATACTGTAGGCAGAGAATCAAAAAAGGCTATTGTGATGCTGATATGTACAGCATTTATGATTGGTTTCTGGAGACTATTCCCACTATGTTGGAACAATACAAAAAGACACGGCATGGTAGTCCTGGGATACTTGGGGAAACCTATGAAAATGAGGACGGAATCCTTGTAAATGATACCTGTCATAGAGAATGGGATACGATCCTGGACCGGATGATTTTCCTGTTCCGCGAAGCGGATGAGAGTTCCTGTCAAAAAAAGAATCCATATGAGGATGAGCACATGAAAATGCTTGAAGAGTTTGCGCAGAAATACGGGCATTTCGGAGAGATGCTGGAAACAGCAGAGGAGAAAGAGGAGCGGATGAAAACGGGGGCGCATGTAGTACATTTTCCCTCCGAGATTCCAGAATACGTTGATGTAGACGAGCGGTACTATGCAGAGGAGAAAAAATTGGAAGAATATCGAAATCAGTGCAAGGAGGAAGCATTTCAGCTGTTTTCAGAATGGTTTTTCCATTTGTGGGATTAACGGTCCTTAGACAACGCCAACAGAGAGCGCGAGTATGCGCTACTTGAAACTAAACATTAACTTATTTTGGGTGTAGTGGAAAGCTGACTCTAGTCGCAAGCGTCTGACCGTCAAGGGGCTGCGGCAGGTAGGCAAAATAGAATCCATCTGCCGGTTTGCTTGGGGAATACATCTTTCTACTCGATGTTCTGTATAACACGATTCGAACAAGCAGCCTCCTGCTCCCAAGCGGGTGAACTAAATTTTTTGTGGTCGTTTATAGTAATTTCTATTGCTTTATGCTCGATTCCTGGTACTCTTTGATGGCCTTAAATCCACTGTTTCCAGGTGCTCCGGCGCTGGGTGTGGTCAAATATATGGTCAAAGAGCCCTTCTCGACCAGGTGCGGCAGGAGTATCGGCGCCTGGTCGGAAGGGCTCTTTTGGGGCGGAGATGCAATTCATTTTTTCGCCGTTGCCAGAATCGCAGTTGTGCCTTGTGATCGGAAATGGTACAATGAACTCCACAATCATTTCGCACTGACTGACAATTTTACTTTTCGCAGAAAGGCCGGGAGATGCTATGCCCAACGAGTATGACAACGAGGAGTTCTTTGCTCAATACGCCCAGATGGATCGAAGCAAAGGAGGATTGGAGGCCGCCGGGGAATGGCATCAGCTGAGGCCGCTGTTTCCCCCTCTGGAGGGCATGGCCGTGCTGGACCTGGGATGCGGCTACGGCTGGCACTGCAAATACGCCGCGGACCATGGGGCGGCCAGAGTGCTCGGCATTGACCTGAGTGAGAAAATGCTGGCAGAGGCAGCGCGGAGAAACCGTGCTGAGAAGATCCAGTACCGGCACTGCGGAATTGAGGCCTATGAGTACCCAGAAAGGGCCTGGGATGTGGTGGTGTCCAATCTGGCGCTGCACTACATTGGGGATCTGGACCAAGTGTTCCGGAATGTCTGGCAGACACTGCGGCCCGGCGGCACCTTCCTGTTCAATATCGAGCATCCCGTCTTTACGTCCGGCGTCCAACAGGACTGGATCTACAGGGAAGATGGAACCCCTAAGTATTGGCCTGTGGATGATTATTTCCGCCCCGGACAGCGGGAAACCTGGTTTCTGGGCTGTAAAGTGATCAAGCAGCACCATACCCTGACGCAGATCCTCATGGGGCTTCTCAGCTGCGGATTTACCCTGGAGGTGGTGGAAGAGGCTCAGCCATCAGAGAAAATGTTGGAGATCCCGGGCATGAAGGATGAGCTGCGGCGGCCTATGATGCTGCTGGTGCGGGGGAAAAAGGAAGGGACCGGGGCGAATTGATTCCGGCCCCAGAAAGAACAGACCTTGCGGCTATGCTGCAAGGTCTGTCGTCTCTTTGAGGAACCGTCCCCCACTGCCGCGGCGCGTCTGGACGGCTTCTTCGTGATGCGGGCGTATCAAAGTTTAGCACGCTATCTTCAAAGAATAGGTTAATACCGAATACGGAAATAATCCAAATATTTTTTGAAACGGTCCTGAGCAGTCAGGATTGTATCTGTGAGGTAACCGTTTTCATGTCCCCATTCCTTCAGGCCACGATAATAAAACAGCTTCAAATCGTCCTCAATGATAAATGGGACGATTCCATACTTCAGGCATTCCTTGAAAAGGATCAAACGCCCGACTCTGCCGTTGCCGTCCTGGAACGGGTGAATCCGCTCAAAACGGACATGGAAATCAATCAAGTCACACAGCGTTTTTGCGTGACCGCTGTTGTACTCCGCCAGCAAATCCCGCATCCTGTCTGCTATCTCCTCCGGCGGTGCGGTTTCCATACCGCCCACTTCGTTGGGCATTTTTTTGTAATTACCCACAGCGAACCAGCTCTGGCGGCTGTCGCTGGTACCGGCTTTTAGGGTGGCATGCAGTTCCTTGATGAACTTTTCTGCCAGGGGCGCTTTCGCCGCATCAATCACCAGATCGACACAGCGGAAATGATTCGCAGTCTCGATCACGTCATCCACGTTGACGCTTTTACCCATAAGGCCGATCGTGTTGGTTTCGTAAATGTAACGGGTCTGGTCATGGGTCAGGCGGTTGCCCTCCATGTGATTGGAGTTGTAGGTCAGGTCAATCTGGATTTTGTGGTAGATTCCGCCCGTCCGCTTTGCAGACCGTTCCTCCTTCAGAATATCCAGCAGCATCGCGGGAGCGGCGTCCTTCCTCTTTGCGCGGCCAGGCTTCTCTGCATCGGCGGGAATATTCCAGGTTTTTCCGGTGAGGAACGCGCCCGGCACACGACCTTTGGCACAGTAGTTACGCACACTGCGCTGTGAAATGTTCCATTTTTCTGCTGTTTTGGCGACAGAGAGATATTCCATAGTATCGCCTCCAAGGATCATGGTAGCTATATTATACCTCGCTATCGGCAAAAATACAACAGAATATCCTCGTCAATGATTTGAGGTATTTTGCCGATATTGGCAAAGGGAAACTTCTGGTAAGAGCGCATGATCTGTTCAGAAGCTATGCAATACCGGCAGCGGTACGTTCCGCTTCGTAGTCATAATGTCATGGTTCCAGTCTAAATCACTGTTAGCCATCAAATTAAATGATGGGTAACCAGCAATCCACACCACTTGAAACACCTGGCGGCCTTCGTCGGAATAGACATTGCGATAAATCACAGGAACGCCAGATTCGGCACCGGGAAAAACGGATACTTTATTTACCGTCCATTATAAATTCATACATAGATCTACCGGCTCCTGTTTGGGCACTGCTGGCTCAATTCATCGTCATCCTCATTGTAGCGAAGTAAGAGAATTTCCGCAGGATAATACACCACCCGGCCCAAAGCACTTGCGTCCTGTGGAAAAACCATGTATAATGAAAAAAACACCCCGGAAGGCGGCTTGCCCCATGCTCCATCCTGGCCTATACGAACAAGTTGTTAATCATACCCTCAACAGCGAATTTGCGGAGATCCCGGAGGCCCGCAAGTCTCTTGTGCCCATTGATCAGGCGGAGGCCTCTAAGGTTCTGGCGCAGTATCTCTCCGACGTGGTACAGAGAGGCCTGGAAAACGTGTTGGACAACGGAGGGGATATATCTGCTCAGATTGAGCTAACCAACCAGATTGTGGATCTCATTTAACATACAACAAAAGAAGCCGATTTTGCCGCAATGGGTGTTGATCGGCGGGCAGGGCAGCTTCTTGCTCTTTTGCGGGAGGCAGATCCCCGACTGGTCGTTGGCAAAACTGCGGCTGACTTGAGCCGCCCAGAGAGTTCCATTGCGCAGAGTTCATTATTCACCGGTGCAACCCATGAACCGCAGTTGTATTCTGAGCTCAAGAAAGAAATCGCCTCTGCTGACCGCATCGATATGCTGGTGTCCTTTATCAAGTGGAGCGGCCTGCGGCTTCTGATGGACGAGCTTCGGGAGTTTACCGAAAATGGCGGTGAACTCCGCATCATTACTACTTCCTATATGGGGGCCACCGATGTGAAGGCAATCGAGGAGCTTTGGAAGCTCCCCAATGCCAAAATTAAGGTTAGCTATAACACTAAGATGACCCGTCTTCATGCCAAGGCATATATTTTCTATCGCAACACAGGCTTCACAACCACCTATGTTGGCTCTTCCAACCTCTCCAATGTGGCTCTGACCAGCGGCTTGGAGTGGAACACTAAAGTGACCAGGCGTGATCTGCCAGAAACTATTGATAAAATCACTGCCACCTTCGAGTATTACTGGAACGACCGCGAGTTTGAGTATTACGACGCAGGCCAGAAAGAGCGTCTGGCCTGCGCGTTGAAGGCGGAAAAATACTTCGACGCTAACAATGCCGAGGTGTACACCATGGACATCATGCCTTACGCCTACCAGCAGGAGATTTTGGATCGGCTGGAGGCAGAGCGCACGATTCGGGGCTACACCCGAAATTTGGTGGTGGCTGCCACTGGTACTGGCAAGACGGTGATCTCCGCACTGGATTACAAACGCTTCCGAAGACATAATCCGGATAAGCCCTGTCGGTTACTCTTTGTGGCACAACGGGAAGAAATCCTCAAACAGAGTCTGTATACCTTCCGCGCCGTGCTCAAGGATGCCAATTTTGGAGAGATGTTTGTAGGTAGCTATAAGCCCGAGAGCATCAATAATTTGTTTATTTCCATCCAGGCATTTAACTCATAGAACTTTGCCGCAAGAACTGCTCCAGAGTTTTATGACTTCATTATTGTGGACGAGTTCCATCACGCGGCGGCTCCAACCTACCAAAAATTGCTGGCCTACTATCAGCCCCGTATTCTGCTAGGCCTGACCGCTACTCCGGAACGTATGGATGGCAAGAGCGTTCTGCCCTATTTCAACAATCGTATTGCCGCGGAAATCCGCCTGCCGGAAGCCATTGACCGGAAACTTCTGTGCCCGTTCCAGTATTTCGGCGTCACTGACACCGTGGATTTAGACGCCTTGAAGTGGAGCGCCGGCGGTTACGATAAGGGTGAGCTGTCCAGAGTCTATACCCTCAGCGGAGCGGTAGCTGTCCGCCGGGCCGACCATGTTGTGTCCTCTCTGCTGAAGTATGTAACGGACATCAACGACGTGAAAGGCCTCGGATTTTGTGTAACGGTAGATCACGCGGAGTTTATGTGCCGCTATTTCAACGACCACAAGATCCCCGCTATGTTCCTGACGGGGCAATCATCTAACGAGGAAAGAATGACCGCCAAGCAGCGTTTGGTGACTGGTGAGGTGCGCTTCATTTTCGTTGTGGACATCTACAACGAGGGTGTGGATATCCCGGAGGTCAACACGGTGCTGTTTCTCCGTCCCACGGAGTCCCTGGCCGTGTTCCTCCAGCAGTTGGGCCGTGGTCTGCGTTTGGCTGAGGATAAGGAATGCCTGATCGTTTTGGACTTTATCGGTCAGGCAAATCGAAAATACAATTTTGAAGATAAGTTTGTGGCACTGCTCAGTAATACGACTCGGAGCATCAGCCGAGAAGTCAAGGACGGTTTCGTTTCTGTCCCTAAAGGGTGCTATATCCAGCTGGAAAAGAAAGCGGCCAAGTATATACTGGACAATATCCGTGCGGCCTACGGGAATACCGCCGGATTGGTATCTTGTGCTTCATCCTTTGCCGAAGAGAGCGGTTTGGAGTTGACACTGGTAAACTTCCTGGACTATTATCACCTGGATCCCAGGGCAATCTATAAGTTTTCATCCTTCTTCCGTATTTGCGCCAGAGCCGATGTGACCGAGGACTTTGCGGAACCATTGGAAGATATGATGACCAAAGCCTTTGCCCGCCTCGCGGTGATTGACTCCCGGCGCTGGATCCTGTTCCTGCTGGATGTTCTGCCACGACTGGACGACATTGATTTTGCCGCCATGACGAATGTTGAAAAGCGGATGATGCAGATGTTTTACATCACCGTGTGGGGAAAGGCGGCAGAAGATTGGAGCAGTGAAGAGGTGCTGGATAATCTCTACGCCTTGTCCGGCAGCCCGGTGTTGCTGAGAGAGCTTTTGGAGCTGCTTTGCTATCAGTATGAGCAAATCGGCTTCATTGACGAGCCGGTGGATTTGGGCTTTGATTGTCCTCTGGACCTCCACTGTACCTACACCCGGGATCAGCTGCTGGTGGCCCTGGACTTTATGAGGCCGGCCACCGTGCGGGAGGGCGTCAAGTGGCTGCCGGAGAAGCAGTTGGACGTGTTCTTCGTGACGCTGAACAAGGCGGACAAGGACTACTCTCCCACCACCATGTACAACGACTATTCCATCAACGAGTGGCTGTTCCACTGGCAGAGTCAGAGTACTACGGCGGCAGACTCTCCCACTGGTCAGCGCTACATCCACCACCGGGAACGGGGAAGTAAGGTTCTGCTGTTCGTCCGTGAGTTTAAAGCGGATCGTGTGACTGGCGGCGCCGAGGCGTACACCTATCTGGGTACGGCCAGCTATGTGAAGCACGAAGGTTCCCGACCGATGAATATCACATGGCGGTTGGATCGTCCAATCCCGGCGAAGTTCTTGAAGAAAACAAACAAACTGGTCGTAGGATAAAGGGGAATTGGCAGTGAATAAATTTGAGCTTCAATTTGAAAATGAACTCAGAGATAAAATGTTGCGTGCAAAAAGAGAATGTAAATATAACCCAACCAGATTTAATCAAATGCTTGCGCAATATGGTGGAGTAGGGACTGCAAAACGTTTAATTGCCGGCGGAATAGCTACTGGTACTACATCAGACGGGTATGCCACCCTTTATCTTTGTGGCCGTTTAGATTTGACCATGGAACATTCCGTATGCAAGCCTGAATATCGGGATTTATTTACAGTGGAAGAGGTACATTATTGCAATAGTCTTTTGGGGGCAAAATAATGGAATATACAATAACCGAAGTGGTCGTAGCACTCATATGAGACTGCAATAAGTTTATGATCTGCCAACGCCCGGCCCACAAGGCCCGGGGCTACTTTGGGAGTTTGTAGGTGGCAAAGTAGAGCCCGGCGAAACAAAAGAGCAGGCCCTCTTCTGGGAGAGTCGGAAGGAACTGGCCATTTCCCTGAACGTGGGGGAGGTATTTATGGATGTGGTTCATGAGTATCCGGACCTGACACTGTTCGATGCTGCAATTTTAGAGAGGGGCTCCTCAAATACTGGAGCATAACGACATTCGGTGGATCACTGTAGATGAGATCGACCAGTATTCTTTCTGTCCAGCGGATGAAGAGATATTGAAAAGACTGAAAAACGCCAATTAAAACCTGCCACAAGCCGAACATCCAAACCGCATAATACTCGTGGTGCAAACCCGGAATGGAAACTGCATAAGAAAGTAAACGACTGCTTGGGGGTAAGAAGATGAAAGGCTCGGAATGCAAATTCGTCAAGTACATGGAGGGAGCAGACAAGCGCTTTGTCATCCCCGTTTATCAACGCAATTACGACTGGAAGATGGAGAACTGCAAACAGCTTTACGACGATTTGGTAAAGATCGTTCGGAACGGCAGGAGGAGCCACTTCTTTGGCAGTCTGGTGTCCGTCTACAACCCGGAGGGGAACCATGAGGAATTCCTGGTTATCGACGGACAGCAGCGCCTGACCACAGTTTCGCTGCTGTTTCTGGCAATGTACAACCTCATACGTGAAGGGATCGTCGTGCCGGAGTCCTCTAATCTCATGCAGAGAATTTACGAGGAATACCTGGTAGATAAGTGGCAGCCGGAGGATACCCGCATTAAGCTCAAACCGGTAAAAAATGACCAGACGGCCTTCGGCAGGCTCTTCTCGGAAACTTCGGAACACATTCGGGAATCGAACCTTACTGTAAACTATGAATATTTTTACGATAGGATTCAGAAGCAGGAAATCACAATTGACCAACTGTACGCTGGGATTTGCCGCCTGGAGATCATCAATATTCGTCTTGACAAGGACGACGATCCTCAACTGATCTTTGAGAGCTTGAACTCCACTGGGCTGGACCTGAGCGAGGGCGATAAGATCCGCAACTTTATCCTGATGGGTCTTCCCACCAAGACGCAGGAGGCCTATTACGAAAAGTATTGGAATCCCATTGATCTGTGTACCCATTACGATGTGAGCGCCTTTATCCGGGACTACCTGAGTGTGAAGCAATATGTGACCCCGCAGCAGAGCAAGGTATATGTCGCGTTTAAGGACTATGTGGAACTCGCCAGGATTGAGGCGGAACCGCTCTTGACCGATCTGCTGTGCTATGCCAGGAGATACCAGATTCTATTGGATGGAGGCACGGCTGATAAGGCGTTGAATAGCTGCATTATGCGGCTAAATCGGCTGGAGACCACCGTCACACGGCCTTTCTTCCTGGAAGTGCTGCGGCTTCTAGATGAGAATATGTTGACGCTTCCCCAGGTGACAGAGGTGTTCCGCTGTACGGAAGTCTACCTCTTCCGAAGAAGTATCTGCGACCTGCCTACGAACGCCCTGAATAAAATATTCCTGTTGCTTCACCGGGAGATCGTCAGATACGATGGCAGTGAGACGGACTATGTGGAGAAGTTCAAATATGCGTTGCTGTCTAAAAGAGAGCGTGCCCGGTTTCCGGAAGATCACGAGTTTATTGAGATGTTTTCCCACAAGCAGGTCTATCTGATGAACAGCAAGAACAAGCTCTATATGCTGGAACGCTTCGAGAATTTCGGGACGGCGGAGGATAAAGATGTATACCGCCACTGCGATGAGGGTACATACTCCATTGAGCATATCATGCCCCAGCATCTTACTCCTGTGTGGCAGCAGGAATTGGGTGCGGACTATGAGCAGATTCACGAGCAGTGGCTCCATCGGATTGCCAATCTCACCCTTACCGCTTACAATTCCAGATACAGCAACTGCTCTTTTACAGAGAAAAAGACCATGGAACACGGGTTTCAAGACAGCGGTATTCGTATGAATATGTGGATCGCTCAGAAAGACCAGTGGACACAGGAGGAATTAAAGGAGCGCAGCGACTACCTGATGGGGCGGGCCGTGAAAATCTGGGCCGCGCCTGAGAGTAGCTTCAAACCGGCACAGAAGCAGCTGGACGCCTACACCCTGGAGGACGACGCGGAATTGACAGGCCGTCAGATCGCCAGGTTCAGCTTCAAAAACGCCGAACAGCCTGTGACAAGCTGGGTCGAAATGTTTTGGAAGGTGATCCAGACTCTGTATACTGAGGATAAAACCATCATAGCAAAACTTGCGGTGTCAAGTGATAACGACACTGCCTATCACTTCTCTGTCGGACCAAATGCCTTTACCAAAAGCCTGGAGGTAGGCGACGGCATCTATGTCTGGACTAACACCAGCACCCAGAGTAAGCTGTCGGTTTTGAGCAGGCTGTTTACGCTCTATCACGTGAGCCCGGTGGAGCTGGTATTCTATCTCCGGGACGAGAACGAAACCGCGGAGGACACGCCGGGCAGCCGGCAGGAGCTCCGGCGGCGGTATTGGACCTTCGCTCTGCCGATGATCCGAGAGCGCTGTGAGGAGGGTGGACCGTTCTCCAATGTCAGTCCGTCTAAGGACAACTGGATCAATGGATATTTCGGTGTCAGCGGCTGTTACCTCTGCTGTGTGGCCAATTACGACGAGGCCCGAGTGGAACTCGTCTTTGCAAAGGCGGACAAGACGGCCAACAAGCAGGCCTATGACAAGGTGCTGGCCCGCCAGGCCGATATTGAGTCTGCGCTGGGAGCGGCTCTTATTTGGGACAAGGGAGAAAACAAGACCTCTTCCAAAATCTATTTGCGGCTTCCCAACATCAGCATTGAGAATGAGGTTGACTGGCGGCAGATGGCTCAGTTTCACAGTAACTGGATAAAACGGTTTTATGATGTGATTGTCCCTTATGTCACAGGGACGTAGTTCTTCATTAGGTTGTGGATGGAGGAGATATAGCATGAACGTCATCTGCTTTGGCGACTCCAACACCTACGGCTACGATCCCCGCTCCTGGCTGGGCGGACGCTATGACGCAGACAGCCGCTGGGTGGATATTTTGGCAGTGGAAACCGGCTGGACTGTCCGCAACATGGGGGTCCATGGCCGGGAGATTCCCCGAACTGCGCCCGACCTTCCGCCGGACACGGATCTGCTGATTGTCATGCTGGGCAGCAATGATCTGCTTCAAGGTCATAGCCCGGAGGAGGCTGCCGGGAAGCTGGAGTGCTTTCTCTCCAGCCTGTCCCTGCCACGGGATCAGATTTTGTTGATTGCCACGCTTCCGATGCACCGCGGGGAGTGGGTGCCGAGCCAGCAACTCATCGATGACTCCCGCACGTTTGCCCAATGCTGTCGGAGTTTGGCCGAACGGCTGGGCGTCCGCTTTGCTGACGCCGGGGGCTGGGACATCCCAATGGCATACGACGGTGTACATTTCACAGAGCAGGGCCACCGGGCCTTTGCCGCCGGACTTTTGGAGGTGCTCAAATGAGACGAATGATCCCTGTCCTGCTCGCCCTCCTGCTGCTGGCCGGATGCGGCGGAGGTGAAAGAGAGGCCTCCTACCAGCAGATCAGCCAGGAGGAGGCCAAGGAGATGATGGACACCCAGGAGGTCATCATTTTGGACGTGCGGGAGCAGGACGAGTACGACAGCGGACACATTCCAGACTCTGTTCTGCTGCCAGTGGGGACCATCGACGGGGACGCCGCAGCCGCGGTGATCCCGGAGAAAGATTCGACGGTCCTGGTGTATTGCCGCAGCGGAAACCGCAGCAAGACGGCCTCCTTCACCCTGGCGGAGCTGGGGTATACCAACATCTACGAATTCGGCGGCATCAAGACCTGGCCCTACGAGACGGAGGCGTAAAGCGGCGACAAGGCAGACGCCCTATGTCAAATAGGATGTTCCGGCTGTTTGAGAAATACAAAGTGGTTTTCCTCAGACAACTCCCCATGGAAACAATAGCCCAGCTGGTCAAAGGCTCGGAGATTCGACCGGTCTTCGATTTTATGTTCCGCCATCCAGCGCACCATCTGCCCCCGGGCCATCTTGCACTGAGTGCCTTTCTCGATGACCTTGCTACCTTTCCACTCGCCGAAGGTGCAGGTGACAAAGCGGACACTCCCGGGTAGATAGGGCTCCACCGCTTTGCTGTACTCCTTGGAGGCCAGGTTCAGTACGAAATCTGTCTTGGCCGCCAACTGCCGGGCCAGACGGTCTCCCCAGAACTGGTACAGATCCCGGCAGCCGTCCACTTTCAGCTGTGCCTGCATCTCCAGCCGGTAGGGGGTCACGCCGTCAAAGGGCCGCAGCAGTCCGTAGAAGCCGGAGAGGATGCGCAGATGCTCTTGAAGGTAGTCTAAGTGGGATGTCTCCATTACACCGGGGGCCATGTAGCGGTACTGGATACCCTCGTAGGCGATGATGGCAGGAGTGAGATTCCGGCGCAGGTCCATGTACTCCAGCCGCTCCACGTTCAGCTTGGCAATAGCGTCGTTGCACTTCCAGAGGCTCTGCAATTCCTTGGGAGACATGGTTTGCAGAACAGCTTTCAGCCGTTCCGCCTGCTCCAGAAACTGAGGTAGGTCATCCACGGCAAAGCTGTCCGTGTCCACGATCATTTTCTTCGCCGGGGCAATGATGATGCGCATAGGTTTACTCCTCGATTCTCTGCAGAGCTGCCACGATGTCCTTCAAAATCAGAGGCTGCATACTGTCCGGATATCCGCTCAAATCGGCTTGCTTCAGCGCCGCCTGGATGCGGGGGATTAATTCCGGTTTTGCTTCCGCCACCTCCGGCAGCGCCGCCACGCATTGACGGGTTGTGATTGGTTTCACATCAGTCACATGGGATAGAAATTCATCCAGCAGTGCGTCAAATTTCCCCTCCCTGTCCCAGCGGGCGTTAGCGGCCAGAATGGCAATCGCCCGGTTGCGGATCAGGGAGTTTTTATGCCGCAAAAGCTCTGCGAAGCGGTCAAAGCAGGGATACCAGGCGTCGGAGGTCCGGCTCTCCTCTACGATCTGCTGAGTGAACGCATAAGCGTCCTTGGCGTCTTTTCCCGTCAGACGGGTGATACAAGCGTCGAAACCCATATCAGATCAGCACCCCCTCGCAGTGGTCGATTTCGTGCTGGATGATCTGGGCCGTCCAGCCGGTGAAGGTCTTGAAGCGGGTCTGAAACTGCTCGTTCTAATACCGCACCTTGATGGACTGCCAGCGCCTGGCCTTCCGGGTTCCGGTGAGGGAGAGACAGCCCTCCTCCGCCTCGTAAGGCCCGGACTTCTTGATGATCTCCGGATTGAACATGACCATGTACTTGCCCCCGTTGTCAAAGATGATGATCCGCTTGTTGACGCCGATCATGTTGGCCGCTATGCCCACGCAGCCGTCCTTGTGGGCGGTCAGGGTGTCCAGCAGGTCCTGAGCGACGGGCAAATCGTCAGGCGTGGAGGGCTCTGCTTTTTGGGAGAGGAAGTCTTCGTCTTTCATAATATCTCGAATCATGATATGTGCCTCCGGTACCTGCTTCCCATGACGGGAACAGTGTGGTATAATCAATAAAATAGCACAAATATGGAAAAAGCGCAAATGCGGAACTGCAGCCCGTAGGGGAATTAGCATTTCTCTCGTAGAAACAGACCAATGACAAGGGGGAGAAACATGTCTTTGATTCGTTGCCCGGAATGTGGAAAATCGATTTCCGATAAGGCAGAAAAGTGCCCTTACTGCGGACTTCCTGCGTCATACTTTTCCACCTCGAGTCAAGACCTAAATGGGAGAGAGGCAGAAGACATGGACTATCAGGATCTGTCTAACGTTCTGCTATCTTTCCAGCGGGATCATGCCGCCTTTTTCTCGCCGGAACACTATATCTCCCATCGTGATGAGCAGAGGCTGCGGGAAATATATGAAAAATATAGCGCCAGCCTCAGCAACAAACTGATTTTCCAATATGTTTGCAATAACGCCTCCGCCTTGCGGATAGACATTGACGTACTCCGGCGGTTTTTGCGGCAGATGGAGACCTTGGACGCCGATGTGACCGCGCACAATAACGCCTATGTAGACCGAATCCTCCAGCAGGACAAGGGGTATTTTGACAACATCCTAAAACAGATCGACCCAAAGATACAGCTGGATGAGGAACAGCGCCGCGCGGTGATCACAGATGACGACTACTGCCTTTTGGTGGCTGGCGCTGGTGCGGGAAAGACGACGACCATGGCCGCGAAGGTAAAGTATCTGGTGGATAAAAAGCACATCGACCCCAGCGAGATTATCGTGATCTCCTACACCAAAAAGGCGATTGGAGAGTTGAGGGAGCGAATCAATACGGGCCTGGGAATTTCGGCTAAGATCTGCACCTTCCACGCTTTTTCGTATGATATTGTGAAGCAGTTTTCCGCGGAGCCTCCGGAGATCAACTTTTCCTCCCAACAAATTATCTTTGATATGCTGGAGAAAGCTATCTTTCATAATAAGCAGCTCATGCGCAATCTCGTGTTGTTTTTGGGGTATTATTTCGACTTGGCTGAAGATGCATTCGAATTCCCTGACTTGAACCAGTACCATCTCTATCGGGCGGCCCAGGACTTTGAGACACTGAAAAGCGGCTTGGGGCAATACATCAAAAAGGTGGAACAGCAGCGAACAAAGCGCACAAGGACGATTACGGGCGAATACCTGCGCTCCATGCAGGAGGTGCAGATCGCAAACTTTCTCTATTTGAACGGGCTGGACTACGAGTATGAGCGGGTATATCCCTTCGGCTCGCCCTCCCGGAACAAAAAGTACACGCCGGATTTCTACATCTCACAGGGGGAGCACAGCGCTTGGCTGGAGCACTATGCTCTTAGCGAAAGCGGCTACAACAGCATGTTTGATTCGCAGCAGCGCAGCCGCTATCTCCGGGCTATCAGCGACAAACGGCGTCTGCACAAGGCCAATCGAACGACGCTGCTGGAGACATGGTCGTTTTACTCGGACAGGCGTTCGTTGTTGGAGCACCTGAAAGAGGTTCTGGAGAGGGAAGGATTTATTCTGAAGCCCCGGAATCCGGAAGAGGTTTATAAGAAGATCGTAGAAACCGGCAAAGATAAGTACATCTACAAGCTGATTCTCTTTATGAGGGAGTTTATCGAACAGTATAAGACCACCGGATACGATGAGGGCGGCTTCTCCATTTTGCGGGAAAAAACAGATAATCCAAGAACACTCCTCTTCCTGGAAATTGCGGAACAGGTCTATCACCACTACCAGTCCGTCCTAAAGCAGCGAAACCAAATCGATTTTGCTGATATGATCAATGATGCCCATTTTTATTTGCAGGAGATTGAGCGGCAGAACATTCCGCTTCCATACAGGTACATCATCATTGACGAGTTTCAGGATATCGCAAGGCAGCGGTTTAATTTGACCAAACGGCTGTCCCAGATTACCCAAGCGAAAGTTGTGGCTGTGGGAGATGACTGGCAGTCCATCTATGCCTTTTCAGGCTCCGACATCACCCTGTTTACCCGCTTCTTAGAACTGATGGGCGCCGGAACGGAGTTGAAGATCACGCATACTTATCGCAATTCCCAGGAGTTGATCGATATTGCCGGCGGGTTCGTGCAGAAAAACTCCACGCAGATCCGCAAGCAGCTCATCTCGCCCAAGCGTCTTGAAAATCCCATTGTGGTTGAGGTGTTTGATGACAGCTTCAAACCCATGGTACAGCTTGCCAATACGGTTGAACGAATCATCGGCGAGATTTTATCAGAGTACGGGGAGAAGAGTTCTATCCTAATCATTGGACGATATAGCTTTGATATGTATAATCTTTACCGGACAAAACGTTTTAATGAGTTGCCCGCTGGTCGAGTCAAAAGCGAAAAATATCCGAATGCAAACATCACATTCATGACGGCCCACAGTTCCAAAGGCCTGGGATACGACAATGTCATTCTGATCAATATGTTTGAAGGGAAGTTCGGGTTTCCCTGCCAGATCGAAGACGACCCGATCATGAAGCTGGTCACATACGAGGACTACAGTATGCCCTTTGCCGAGGAACGCCGTCTCTTTTATGTGGCAATGACACGGACAAAAAACCGGGTCTATATTGCAGCACCAAAGGTAAGACCCTCCAGATTTCTTGTGGAGCTTATCCGGGATTTTAAAATTCCACACAGCGAGGAAGTTAATATGCAGGTGGCGGATCTGTTCAGTCTGCGCTGTCCGATCTG
>CAJTUD010000019.1 GCA_910579725.1 uncultured Oscillospiraceae bacterium
GCCAGGGCTCTCCTGCTTGCGCGGCTTACCGCCGCTCCCGCTTTCTGGCCAGAGCGATACTGGCCAGCACCAGATTCTCCACCGCCATTCCAGCCGTCACAAGAATGGACGCGGCCAGAATGATCATGGAAATGATCCTCGCTTTTTTCAGCATGAAAGTGTCCTCCTTTTCAAAGTTGCCGGTTAACCGGATGGCGTCAGGCGTCTTCATCGTCAAAATCCTCAGCGGAAATGTCTACCGCCCGGCCCGCCGCCTTGGCGGCCGCCTGGGACTGTGTGCTCATAAGCTTGAAGAAATCCCGGCGGATGGCGGCCTCCAGATTGTCGGCCACCTCCGGGTTGTCCTTGAAGTACTGCTTGGCGGCGTCCCGGCCCTGACCCAGACGGGTCTCTCCCATGGAGAACCAGGATCCGGATTTCTGCACCAGATCCAGCTTCACCGCCAGATCCAGCAGCTCGCCCAGTCGGGAAATGCCTTCGCCGTACATGATGTCGAACTCCGCCTCCCGGAACGGAGGAGCCATCTTGTTTTTCACAATCTTCGCCTTGGTGCGGTTGCCGATCATCTCGCCCCCGGCCTTCAGCGTCTCCACCCGCCTTACGTCGATACGGACGGAGGCATAGAACTTCAGCGCCCGGCCGCCGGTTGTCACTTCCGGGTTGCCGTACATGACACCCACCTTTTCGCGAAGCTGGTTGATGAAGATCACAATGCAGTGGGTCTTGTTGATGGCGCCCGCCAGCTTTCTCAGCGCCTGGCTCATCAGCCGGGCGTGGAGGCCCACGTAGCTGTCTCCCATCTCTCCCTCGATTTCCGCCCGGGGCACCAGAGCGGCCACCGAGTCTACCACCACCACGTCCAGCGCGCCGGAGCGCACCAGGGCCTCGGTGATTTCCAGCGCCTGCTCGCCGGTGTCCGGCTGGGAGATCAGCATATCGTCGATATTAACCCCCAGCGCCCGGGCATAGGTGGGGTCCAGGGCGTGCTCCGCGTCCACGAAGGCCACCTCGCCGCCGGCCTTCTGGGCCTGGGCCACGATGTGGAGGGCAAGTGTGGTTTTGCCGGAGGATTCGGGGCCGTAGATCTCAATGATCCGTCCTCGGGGCACGCCGCCGATACCCAGCGCCAGATCCAGGGCCAGAGAGCCGGTGGGAATGACCTCCACATTCAGATTGGTCTGATCCCCCAGACGCATGATGGAGCCCTTGCCGTACATCTTCTCGATGTTCTTCATGGCGGTCTGGATAGCTTCCTTCTTGTCGTTGGCCACCGTGGCAGTTTTAGTCAGCTTTTTGTCTTTTTCGGCCATGGTACTCTCCTCTTATGTTAGATTTATTTCCATATTATCCGGGCCTTTTTCCTCCATGGGGCGTTGAATTTTCCTGCCATACGACAGTATGCCTGGGAAAATTTGCCTTTTCTGGCGAAAAAACTCCTCACTGTCGGACATATTGTCAATGATCAAACAGCCCCGCAAGCGTGGAGAATCTTCTCCAGCTCGTCCACAATTGTGCCTATGTCCTCTGCAACTCTGCCGTCTCCGGCGAACATATCTGCAAACAGCCGCTCCAGATTCTCCTCAAACCGTCCCGGCAGAAGTCCACACTGTTCCCGGCACAGCCGGACCAGCCGCTTTTCCCCGGGATGGGTCCGCTCGTTGAGGGCGAAAAGGATGTCAAAATAGCTCTCCAGAAACGCCGCCGTCCGGTGGTTTACGCTGACCAGATCTCCCCGGCCCGCCGCCTTGGCGATCTGCCTCTCGTAGGCGGGCAGAGAGTCCCTCAGCAGCCTCCAGTTCCGATCGATGATCCTCTCCTTCAGCAGCGGGGGATAGGGGATGTCGAAACGCTTTTTCGCCGCAGCCAGCCGTCCGTCCCGGTCATAGAGGATTTCACAGGTAAGCAGGTTGTGCCACATGCAGGTAGTGTATCCGTTCCGGCTCTGGCACTCCTCCGACACTGCGGCCACGTCCCGAACGAAATCGTCCAGATTCCGGTAGAGAATATCAATATCCACACCGTTTTTAAGGGTGCAGTTGTCCTCATACTCCCAGAAGTGGTTGCCGGTTTCCACTACGGA
This sequence comes from uncultured Oscillospiraceae bacterium, assembly GCA_910579725.1. GTDB lineage: Bacteria > Bacillota > Clostridia > Oscillospirales > Oscillospiraceae > Pelethomonas. The sequence continues at coordinate 2,081 of CAJTUD010000019.1, forward strand.
GCAGTACCGGCCCAGAAGCTCCTGACGGATATCCTCCTCCACCGGGCTGGTGCAGTAGAGATACACATCGTAGTCCGATTTTTCGTCGTACGCCTTCCCCGCCCGGGACCCGCCCAGGGCGATAGCCTCCACCCCGGGAAGAGCGGATAGTTCTTCAAACAGGTTTTTTGTGAATGGATCCGTCATGTTGTGTCTCCTTTCCGCTCAAAGCGGCAAATGCGCCTGATGGATGGCATCTCCGGGTCCGCTCCCTCAGCTCCGGCCCTCCGCACACTCGTTCCTCTCCGTCTTCAGGCCGAACCGATAGATATATTTGTGCGTCTCCCCGTCCTCCACACGCATACTGTTGTCCTCCGGCAGCTCCACGATCTCCACCAGCTCCCCGCCCAGCCATTCGCAGGTCCTCCGGGAGGGCCGGTTGTCCGGATTGCAGGTGATGATGACATAGTCCATCCCATGCCGCCTTGCCAGCTCGAAAAGCAGCCGGCACGCCTTCCCGGCGTAGTGATGTCCCCGCCAAGGCTCGTCTATCCGGTAGCCGATATTGCCGCCATAGTAGACGCTCTCATTGTGTCCGATACGCAGATCGCAGGTCCCCATTTTCGCTCCCGATAAATCACAGATGGCGAAGTGGTAAGCGGGCAGCCAGTTTTTTCCCGGATCCGCCTCTACGGTTTTTTCCAATATAAGCTGTATCTCGTCGTTTTTCAGGAAATCTGTATCAAGAAACATATCTGTGTCTCCTCTTGTCAGAAAAAAACGAAAGATGCACCTGTAAGCGCTGCCGGTCAGCTGCCGCCTTTGGTCGTCCTCCGGCAGCTCCACAATCTCTACCAGCTCCCCGCCCAGCCATTCGCAGGTCCTCCGGGAGGGTTGGTTTTCCGGGGCACAGGTGATGATGACGTATTCCATTCCCTGCCGCCTTGCCAGCTCGAAAAGCAGCCGGCACGTCTTCCCGGCGTAGTGATGCCCCCGCCAGGGCTCGTCAATCTGATATCCGATGTTTCCGGCGTAGTAAAGGGCCTCGCTGTGCCCCAGCCTCAGGTTGCAGCCTCCTGCCCGGGCGCCGGTATGATCCAGAATGTCGAAATGGACGGCGGGGTCCCACTTTCTCTGAGGATCGTCTGGATCCAATGTAATATACCGGAGAGATATCTCTTCTGTTTTCAGAAAATCCATATCACAAGGTTCTCCAATTGGAAGCATCGCGATTCCTCCCCGGCAATCACCGGCCGCTTCAAAGCTGACCCGCCTTTTTGTCCTCGATGGGAAGTGCAGTTCATAGAATTGCCCCTCTGCGGAAAGTCCCGTAAACCACCCGGTCAATGCCCTGGGTGTCGGGAAGGACCCGGATATCCAGAAAGCCCTCGCCGTCCATCAGCCGCCAGACCTCCTCCGCCTGCCCGATGCCCACCTCAAAATACATCCGTCCGTTTTCCGTCAGAACATTTTTCCAGTTTTTTGCTGCCGCCCGGTAGAAATCCAGTCCGTCCTCCCCGCCGCAGAGGGCAAGGAGAGGTTCAAAATCCTTTACCGGCCGGTCCAGGGTCTCCAGATCCGCCCGAGGAATATAGGGCGGGTTGCAGGTGATGCAGTCAAACGCGCCGGTAAACGGAGGCGGCAGGGCCAGGGCGTCCAGCGTTTCCGCCTTCACCCGGTCCGTCAGGCCGCACCGCCGGACGTTCCGCCGGCAGACCGTCAGGGCCTCCTGGGAGACGTCCCCCAGCAGCGCCCGGCATCCGGAGACGTTGGCGGCCGCCGCCAGCCCGACGCACCCGCTGCCGGTACACAGATCCAGCAGCCGGCACTTTTTCAGAGTTCCTGCAAACCGGATGGCCGCCTCCGCCAGCACCTCCGTGTCCACCCGAGGGATCAGCACCGCCGGAGTAACCTCCAGCGTCAGTCCATAAAACTCCCACTCCCCAATGAGATAGGCCACCGGCTCGCCGTCCAGATGCCTCCGGGCCAGTGCGCGGACAGCGTCCTCTGTCTCCGGAGAGAGGTAGAGCGCTCTGTCCCGGTAGAATTCCTCCCTGCTTTTGCCGCTGGCGGCGCAGATCAGCTCCCGGGCCTCCAGATCCGCGCCCGGATACCCGGCCCGCCAGAACTGCCGCCGGATATCCAGAAATACTTTCTGATAGGTTGTTATTTCCCGCTGCTGCATGCCGTCACCACTGGTCCTTGCCCTTTTCGGCGGGAATCACTCGTTTCATGGCCTCGATTGCCGTTTCCATCATGGCCTCGTCGGGCTCAAAGGTGGTGAAATTCTGCATCCAGAGACCGGGCTTGGCCAGAAGATTGGTAACGGGGTTGTCGTGGCCCCCCACGTAGCGGTTGAACTCATAGGTGATACCCACCACCAGCGGCAGCAGCAGCAGCTGAATCAGCATCCGCAAAAAAACATTGTCCACAGGAAACAGGGAAAAAATAACGGTGTTGATGAGAATTGCCACGATGATGACCACCAGCAGGAAGCTGGTGCCGCACCGGGGATGGTGTTTGGATTGGATGCGGACGTTGTCCACCGTCAGCTCCAGTCCCTTCTCGTAGCAGAAGATGGTCTTGTGCTCCGCGCCATGATAGGAGAAGGTCCGCCGGATATCCTTCATCCGGGAGACCGCGATCATATAGCTCATAAAAATGGCGATGCGCAGCACCGCGTCCACCAGATTCCGGACCAGTACGCTGTCCGTAAAACGCTCCACGAAGCTGGCAAGAAAGGTGGGCAGCAGCATGAACAGGCCCACGGAGAAGCACACTGCCAGCACTACGGAGAAGCCGATGACCAGCTTCTCCATTTTTTCATTCCCCAGCTTCTGGTCCAGCCAGCGTTCAAATCTGGAGGGCTCCTCTGTTCCTGCCTCCTCGGGGAAGTAGTCGGCGGAGAACATGAGAGCCTTGACGCCCTTGACCATGCTGTCGAGAAAGGTGACGCTGCCCCGAACCAGGGGCAGCCCCAGAACGGGATACCTGTCTTTGATGAGAGTCAATTCCTCTTCCTTGATGACCAGACCCTCGGGGCCCCGGACTACGATGCACTGTTTTTCCGGGCCCCGCATCAGGATGCCCTCGATAAGCGCCTGCCCACCGATGGTGGTTCTGAATTGTTTTTCTGACATGGGGTTTCCTTTCTTTTGCGGCCCGGATGGGTTCAGGCCGCGGATTTTCTTTTGCGCTCCGGCGAGAGGCCGCGCCGTTCTATTCCGCCGGAAGGGTGATTGTCACCAGACATCCGCCGCCCTCGGCGTTGCCGATGGCGAAGGAGCCTTCATGCAGACGGATGATCTCGTCGCAGACCGCCAGCCCGATTCCGCTGCCCCGGGCCTTGGAAGAGCCCTTGTAAAACTTTTGCTTCACAAAGGGCAGCTCCGCCTCGGGAATGCCGGGACCGTGGTCCCGGACGGTGATGGTGATGCTTCCCGCGCCGCCGGCGACGGCCGCGTCAATCCGCTTGCCCGCGCCGCCGTGTTTGGCAGCGTTGTCCAGCACGTTGCAGAAAACCTGCTTGAGCCGCTCCGGGTCGCCGGGAATGGGGGGGAACAGCTCATCGCAGCTGTCATTGTAGTGCAGCTCAATGCCGTCCTGCTTGAAAAGCTCCATATAGGTATAGATGGTGTCCTCGAATTCCGCCTGAATATCCACCGGCTCAATGCTCAGGGTAAACCGGCCGTCCTCCATCTTGGAGAAGTCCAGCAGCTCCTCCACCATGTTGGTCAGACGGCGGGACTCCTTCAGGATAATGCCCACACCCCGCTTGATCTGCTGGGGGTCGTTGTCCTCCAGCAGAGTTTCTCCCCAGCCATTGATGGCAGTGAGAGGGGTGCGCAGCTCGTGAGAGACGGAGGAAATGAATTCTGATTTCACCTTCTCGCTCTTGCTGATTTGGGAGGACATGTTGTTGATGGCGTCAATGAGCTGGCCAATCTCGTCCCGGTAGTGGTTTTCCATCTGTGCGCCGTAACTGCCTCCGGCGATGCGCTTGGCGGCCTCCGTCACCTCGGCCACCGGTTCCACTACGTTGTTGATGAATACCATGTTGGATACATACACCATGCCGATGCCCACAATCAGCAGTCCCAGGGCCACGCCTACAGTAATCATCAGCTCCCGGGTCACGGCGGACATGGAGGTGACGTAGCGCATGGCGCCTACCACCTGGTCGTCCAGCAGCAACGGCGCACATACGGACATGATGTGTTCTCCCGTGTGAGGGTCTACGCCCCGGAAGGGGCGGATCTCTTTGGTCTGGAAGGCGTCGATGATATCCGGCGTGCCGGGGGCCATGCCGGCGGTCAGGCCGGAGGAGCTGACCAGGATTTTTTTAGAGGAGCTGATGAACTGAAGCTCTATCCGGTCCCGCTCGGAAAATTCGGCGGCAAAGCTGTTGGCGTACTGGTGAAACTCCCGGTAGTTGGTCATGGTGTTGCTGGTGAAATAGTCGCTGGCGTTGGCGGCGCGCGTCTTGAGACCGTCGAGCATCATGTTGTAGTAATAGTTCGCCATGACGACGCAGAAGGTTCCGGCCACCAGCAGGGCGACAATGAAAATGGGACTCAGGGAGCTGACCAGCCAGCGCTTCCGTAATCCAGTGATTTCAATTTTGTTGTTAGCCATGGCGGATTCCCTCCCGCGCCTCCGGCGGAGCGTCTCGATTCTCCCCCATCAGAACCCCCATTTGTATCCATAGCCCCACACCGTATTGATAAACGTGGGGTTCTGTGCGTTGTCCTCAATCTTGAGCCGAAGCCGCCGGATGTTGACGTCCACGATCTTCAGCTCCCCGAAATAATCCCGGCCCCAGACCATGTCCAGAATTTCCTCCCGGGAAAGGGCCTTTCCCGGGTTCTCCATGAACATTTTCATGATGGAGTACTCCACCTGGGTCAGTTTCACCCTCTGGCCGTTCTTCTCCAGCGTCCGGTTCCGGGTGTTCAGCAGGAAAGGCTCCTGGGAGATCTCCCCCGCCTGCTCCGGAGCCGCGCCGCCGGCCCGGCGGAACAGCGCGTCCACCCGCGCCGTCAGCTCCGCCGGGGAGAAGGGCTTGGTGACATAGTCGTCGGCCCCGGTCATCAGCCCCGTCACCTTGTCCATCTCCTGGCTGCGGGCAGTCAGCATGATGATCCCAATGCGGGTATTGGTGGCCCGGATGCGGCGGCAGACCTCAAAGCCGTCGATCCCCGGCAGCATGATATCCAGAAGCGCCACCCGGATGTCCGGGTTGTCCTTCAGCTTTTCCAGGGCCTCCTCCCCCGTCTCCGATTCAATAACCTCGTAGCCGGCTCGGGTCAGGTTGATGACGATGAACCCCCGGATACTGGATTCGTCCTCCAATACCAAAACCTTTCGTGCCATTTCAGGCCTCCTTCCTTAATTTTCTCCCATACTTAGCTGCTTGACAATCACATTGAAATTACCGGCCACCGTCTCGCTGTCCAGGGTGTAGCGCCAGCTGTCATAGGAGGGGGCGTATGAGACGGCGTACAGGGTTTCACCCCAGCGGCGGAGAATGGACCGGCCGCTTTTTGCCGCCTGGTTTTCCCGGTCGGCGCCGGTAAGGGTATAGATGGTCAGCAGCTCCTCTCCCACGGTTCTGCCGGAAACGCTGTAGAACGTGGCGGCATGAACCGCAGCGCTGATGTTGTTCTGCCGGACGGTAAAATGGCCGTCCCATGCTTCGGGGATCATCAGATACCAGCCGTCCGCAGGATTGTGATAGGTGATGGCTTCCCGCCGGTTGGAGCCGTCGGCGCGGTAGCTGTGCCAATAAATCTTCCAATAGACGTCCTCTCCCTGCTCCGAGAGAAGCTGGGCGGGGCGGGGAACCTCCAGCGCGCCGTCGCGGTTGATGTCGGCGGGCTGAATATTCAGATAACGGAAAATCTGGTCGGAAACGCCGGTGTCCTCCTTCAGCACGATGTTGGTCAGTCCCGGGTGGCGGTAGACCAGAATATCCGTGACGGCGTTGCTGGTATCGTCCACGCCGGCCCTCCGGCTGGTGATGAACACCGCCGGTTCTCCGCCCTGAAGAGCGCCCAGCTGCATCTCCTGGAGAGAGGCCACCGTGGCGGACAGCCGGGCGGTGGACTGAAGCTGAAGGCTGCTGTAGGCGCTGTCCCAGTCATAATAGTCCGCAAGACTCAGCCCCGCCTCCGTATCGTCGCTGCGCAGGATCACCAGCTCCAGATCGTCGTCCCCATCCAGATCCGCCACTTCGTAGCGGGCATAGGGAGCGCTCATCAGCCGGGCCGGCTCCAGATTTTTCATGCTGTAGACGCTGATGGTCTGCACCTCTGTGCTGACCTGCCAGCTGACCAGGATTTCCCGCACGCCGTCTCCGTCCAGATCGTCATAGCGGACGCTGTGGATGGAGGTGCCGCTGCCATCGATGACGGCAGCCTGCTGGTACCCGTCGTCCACGGCCTGGAAAATATAGATTTTCAAGGGCCGCTCCTCGCTGTTGACCCGGAAGAAGCCCAGCGCCTCGTCCACGCCGTCTCCGTCCAGATCAACCATCTGCACCGGCGGCAGGTTTCCTCCCGTCAGGGGGGCCGCGTATTCCGCGCCCAGGGCCAGCGTCTCCGCCAGGCGGGCGCTCAGGGATTTATATTCATCCGGCAGCTGGGGAAGGGCGTAGAGGTCGTCCACCGATGCGGACATCATGCACCCGGACAGCAGCAGCGGCAGAACCGCCGCTGCCAATAGAAGCCAGATTTTTTTCTTCATCCGGAACCACGTCCCCCTTTCTGCTTGCCGATGGCGGTTTCTTCTTAGTAATGTACCACAAGTTGCTCCGCTTGGGTAGTCCTTTTTCAGATCTGGAAATCAATTTCTGTTTGCCTATGCATTTTTCAAGGTTCGCTTCGTACGGACTTGACCCCGCCGCACACGGCCTGACGCCCGGCCTGGTCGCACTTCCTTCTGGACATGGCTACCACGGAGGTGGTGCTCCCTCACAATAGGGGCGCAAACGGCGAAAAGTTGCCCTGTTTCCGGCAACCGTATCTGCGAAACCTGAATAAAAAAGGAAAAAACATGGCTTCCGGCCTTTTCCGGCGGGAAAGGCCGGCGTTACCGGCTCCCCGGCGCCTTTGGACGGGAGGCCAGCAGCACCCGCCCGAAACAGACCATGCTCCGCCCGCTGTCCCTGGGCAGCACAACGTCCGCATCCGCCCGCTTCCGGTTCAGGGAAAACAGATAGACGATCCCCAGCGGGTCCCGGACATACTGCTTGCACAGCATGGCTCCGTCCACGCAGAAAATGCCTACGTCCCCGTTGGACAGCGGGTCCCGGTTGACAAAGGCCACGGATCCGTCATGGATATAGGGTTCCATGGAGTCCCCCTGAATCCGCACCGCAAACTCCGCCCCTCTGGGGGTGGTTCCCGTCACCGGGATATAGTCGAAATCCTCCCCGAATACCGGAGAGGCATACCCCGCCGCCGCCGGATTGCGGTATAGCGGAATCTGCCGGACGTCCTCCTCCGGCTTTTCCGTGTCCATCTCCGACTGATAGGAGGAAAGCGCGTCCGCCATCGCCTGCATGGTCTGCTTCCCCGGAATCCTCAGAGAGCGGTAGGTTTTGACCAGACGCTCCTCCTCCACCGAGCAGGTGAAGCTGCGGCCCGAGAAGGCATCCTGATACAGATAATTGGGCTCCACATCCAGCACCTGGAACAGACGCAGCAGCACGTCCTCCCGCATGGCGTTCAACCCGTTTTCGTAGTTGCTCACAGCGGAAAGGCTGACGCCAAGGGCCTTGGCCAGCTCTCCCTGACTGAGCCCCAGCTCCTTCCGCCGGTCCCGAAGTCTCTTTCCAAAGCTCATAATGACGGCCTCCTTGTGGTTGGTATATATAGAATATATGGAATCATAAAATTTGTCAACAGAATTTCTAAATTTTATCTTGACATAAACAAACGCATGTGCTAATATAGCCTTCACAGGGGAACAGCGCTGCTGAATTCCAGAGGAAAAAGAAAGGAGATATGAAATTTTAGCAGACAACCGGACGGCTGCCAGAAGAGGCAAGGTCTTTCTACAGAAAACAGGGACAGCGCCTCTTGAAAAAAAGAAAAGCTGCGCCAACGGCACAGCTTTTTTGGTGGGAGCGGGTGGATTCGAACCACCGAAGTCGTCGACAACAGATTTACAGTCTGCCCCCTTTGGCCACTCGGGAACGCTCCCCTATGCAATTTTACAGGCTGCCAACTCAGAGAGAAAGGTGGAGCTGGTAGACGGACTCGAACCCCCGACCTGCTGATTACAAATCAGCTGCTCTACCAACTGAGCTATACCAGCATGATTAGCAACGAATTGTATGATAGCAGAATTTCTCCGATTTGTCAACCTGAAATTTTAATTTTAGGAGGAAAAATTTTTGCGCACTGTACCAAAGAAGCATCGGGACCCCCAGAGGCGCTGTCCGGCGGGGCAGTGCTGCCTGTGTGAAGGGGAGCTGTACCCGGGAGAACTGTGCTGGCGTCTGGCTGGCCGGACGCTCTGCCGGGACTGCGCCGGCCAGACACCGGGATTGGCCGGCGGCCGGCTGTGGGAGGCGGGAAAATGACTCTGCTGAGAATGGCCGCATCCTACCGGCACAGCGCGGATCTGATCCGTCTGAGAATCGTCGCGCTGAAGGACGAAGCGAAAACCGCCCCGCACCAGGAGCGGGCAAAGCTGGAGCAGCGGGTCCGGGAGCTGAACGTCCTTTACCGGGAAACCAAGTCTACCGCCCGGATGCTGGAGCACTATTACGACAGGAGGTATCACGCCGATGACCGCCGCGCGATTTAATCCGCCGAAAAAGGCGTTTTCCCGGAGAGACAACGAGTTCATGGGAGATCTGGCCGTTTGGGAACAGGCCAACAGCGAGGACAATACGGAACAGCTGGACCGCCTGCGCCGGAACATGAGGCGGGCAAGGGAGGAGGAGCTGACGGTCCGGCAGGCGGAAATAATCCGCTTGTACTACGATATGGGCATGTCTATCCAGCAGATCGCCCAGGAACAGGGCGTGCATAAGTCCTCGGTTTCCAGAACTCTGGCCAGAGGACGGAAAAGATTAAAAAGATACTTGCAATATAGCTGGTAATCTGGTAGACTTCTCAATTGCAGGCAGAATGCCGGAGAAGGGAAGTACGGGATCATGTTGAATTCAGCGATGCACTCCCGGTGGGGAAAACTGGGCATGGCGGTACTGGGCGCGTTTATCTACGCCATAGGGATCAATCTGTTTGTGGTGCCCCTGGGGCTGTTCACCGGCGGTATGGTGGGATTCTGCCAGCTGCTGCGCAGCGTGATTCTTGGAATTTTCGGGATCAAATCCCTGCCCTTTGATCTGTCGGGCATTATCTTCTACATATTGAACGTTCCGCTGTTTGTCATTGCTTACCGCTCTCTGGGCCACATGTTTTTCCGGAACACCCTGATCTGCGCCACCGCCTACACAGTATTCCTGAGTATCGTTCCCATTCCTCCCGCGCCCATTGTGGAGGACGTACTGACGGGATGCCTGCTGGGGGGCGTGATCTCCGGGGTGGGGACGGGCATCGCCCTTACCAGCGGATGCTGCGGCGGCGGACTGGACATCATCGGGCTGTATATGTCCAAGAAGGGCGCCAAAATCACGATGGGGCAGTTTGGCATGGCCTTCAACTTTGTCCTGTTCCTGCTGTGCTGGATGCTCTATGACGCGCCCACCATGATCTACTCTGTGCTGAATACCATTTTCCACGCCATGGCCCTGGACCGGGCTCACCGGCAGAGCGTCACAGTGCAGGTGCTGATCTTTACCAAGCTGGAAAATCCGGATCTGGACGCTTACATCATGAACAACCTTCACCGCGGCATCACCCGCTGGGAGGGCAAAGGCGTATACACAGGGGAGAACACTCATATCCTTTGCGTATGTATGAACAAGTATGAGATTGAAGATCTGAGGGAAGCTCTGCGGAAAATCGATCCCAAAGCCTTCTTTATCGTTCAGGAGGGCGTGCACGTCAGCCGCAACTTTGAGAGAAGGCTGTCTTAGAAGAATAGAACCCCCCGGTCCCCGGCAAAGCCGGAGACCGGGGGGCTGCTTGTCAAAAAAGTGGCTTACGCCACTTTTTTGAGTAAGGGCCGTCATTCAGCTGCGCTGAACGACCGGCCCGGCAGCCTGCGGCTGCCTCGCTTCGCTCTGCGCCTCGGTTGTCTAGCCTGCGGCAGACAATTCGACGCTCACTCCGCGCAAATTGTTTTTCCCACGTACATGCCGCGGAAAAACAATTGAAATTTTTTTGCCGCCTGTAGGCGGCAAAATCCTACGGAGTGCTTTTTTGATAGCCTGCCCCGATCCCCGGCAAAGCCGGGGATCGGGGTTTTTTCTACACAGGGAAGACTGTGGAACGCTCCTTTTGGTCCTCCTTCAGGAAAAAGATCACTTCTTCAGCTCGCCGGTGGCGCTGGCGGTGAGGTAGGCGTTGATAAAACCGTCCAGGTCGCCGTCCATGACAGCGGTGATGTTGCCGTTTTCATATCCGGTACGGGTGTCCTTGGCAAGGGTGTAGGGCATGAATACATAGGAGCGAATCTGGCTGCCCCATTCGATCTTCATCTGCACGCCCTTGATGTCGGAGATCTTCTCCGCGTGCTGCTGGGCCTTCATTTCCATCAGCTTGGCCCGCAGCATCTTCATGCAGTTCTCCCGGTTCTGGACCTGACTGCGCTCCTGCTGGGAGGATACCACCACGCCGGTGGGGCGGTGGATGAGACGCACAGCGGAGGAGGTCTTGTTCACATGCTGTCCGCCGGCGCCGCTGGCCCGGTAAACCTGCATCTCAATGTCCTCCTGCCGGATCTCCACCGAGTTGTCGTCCTCGATCTCCGGCATAACCTCCACGGCGGCAAAGGAGGTCTGCCGGCGGGCGTTGGCGTCAAAGGGTGAAATACGCACCAGACGGTGCACGCCGTTCTCGCTGCGGAGAAAGCCATAGGCGTTCTCTCCCTCGATGGAAATGGCGGCGGACTTGATTCCCGCCTCGTCTCCGTCCTCGTAGTCCAGAGTCTTGACGGTGAAGTTGTGCCGCTCGCCCCAGCGGGTGTACATGCGGAAAAGCATCTGACACCAGTCCTGGGCCTCGGTGCCGCCGGCTCCGGCATGGAGAGTGAGAATGGCGTTGCTGGCGTCGTACTCCCCGGTGAGCAGGGTGGCCAGATTGGCCTCCTCCAGAGAGGCATCCAGCTTGCCGCAGCCCTCCTGCACCTCGGGCAGGAGGCTGGCGTCGTCCTCCTCCATGGCCATCTCCACCAGAGTGGTGAGATCCTCCCACTGGGCGGTCAGGCGGGCGTGGTTCTCCAGCTTGTTTTTCAGCTGCTTGGTGCGCTGGAGCACCTTCTGAGAAGCGGACACGTCGTTCCAGAAGTTGGGGTCGCCGGTCTTCTCCTCCAGCTCCTCCACCTCCCGGCGGGCTCCCTCCAGATCCAGGGCCGCCGCCAGCTTTTCCAGACGGGGGCCGATGGCAGTCAGTTTTTGCTTATAGGCGTCGTATTCAATGATAGGCATGGTTGATTCTCCATTTTCTGAAATTCCAGTGTCTTTATTATGCCATAAAACAGATGGGCTGTAAAGGGAAAAACCACAATCCCGGTTTTTTCACCGCTCCGCTCCGGCGGAAAGGGCGGATTCCACGTTTTTTCCCAATTTTTCCAGCAGGCGGAACAGCTCCCTCCGCTCCTCCTCCGTAAATTCCGCCAGAAGCAGCTGTCCGTACCGCCGCTGCACAGCCCGGCCGTACCGGATCACCGGGGCGGCAGCCTCCGTCAGGCGCAGATGAATGATTTTCCGGTTGCCGTCCCGCCTCTGCCGCTCCAGAAAGCCGCGGTCCACCAGGGACTCCACCCCCACGGACACATGGGACTTCGCCAGATGCCGCTTCTCCACAATGTCCCGGGCGGTGTCATAGGACGGGTTGTTGGCCAGAAACAGCAGGACGTCCATTTCCAGCTGGGTCATGCCGCACTGCTCCAAAAGCGGCGTGAACAGAGCGCAATAAAGCTTCCGAAGTGCCTGGGAGCGGATGAAAAACGCGGGCAGCATGGGCATCCCTTCCTTTCCTTTGCTGCGAATATATCACACCCATTCACCCCTGTCAAGGAGAGGAGGCTTCCTTCATGAAAATCGGTGTGGGAAACGAGAGGGCTGGCACAGGCAGTTGCCCTGTGGTTTCAAAAGCAGGCGTGAAGCGGACGTTGACATCCGGCGGCTTGTCCGGTATAATAAACGCATCAAGGCCGCCGGAGCGTGTCTCCGGCGGCCGCCGCTTTACAAAGGAGGAAATTCTTTCCATGTCATTGTTGGAAAACCTGATGGGCCATACGCTCATCGCCCCCGACGATACCTGGGGCCTGCTGGGCGTCATGTGCGTGTCCGTGGCGCTGTCCATTTTTCTGGAGCAGAAGTATAAATGGGCGGCCCGGGTGTCCGGGTCCATTATCGCGCTGATATTGGCCATGGTCATGGCCAATATCGGGATCATTCCCATCAGCTGCGTACTGTACGACGATATCGTCTGGGGCGTTATTGTGCCCATGGGCATCCCTCTGCTGCTGCTTCAGTGCAACCTGAAAAAAATCTGGCGGGAGGCGGGAAAGATGCTGACCATCTTTCTCATCGGTGCAGTGGGCACCGTCGCAGGCGCCTTCCTCGCCTATTTCGCGCTGAACGGCGCGTACACCGCCTCAGGAGGGGACGCCGGGGATCTGGCGGCGGTAGCCTCCATGATGACCGGCTCCTATATCGGCGGCAGCGTCAATTTCTCCGCCATGGCCATGCAACATGGGCTGAAGGGTACTCCTGCCGCCGCTGCCGCCACGGTGGCGGACAACCTGCTGATGGCCCTCTATTTCTTTGTGCTCATCGCTTTTGCCGGGATGAGACTGTTCCGGACGAGGTTCACCCACCCGCATATCGACGAGGTGGAGCGGGGAACCGGTTTCAGCGCCGCGAAAACTCAGGCCGCCGCCTTCTGGAGCCGGAAGGACATCTCCCTGAAAGACGTGGCCATGAACATCGCCTTCGCCGTGGTGGTGGTATGGGCCTCCAATCTGATTGCCGGGCTGTTCAGCCCCTTCGCGGCCGAAGGGGTCGTTACCAGCTTCCAGGAGGGGCTCCTGGACTTTGTGGGTAAGTTTTTGGGGAGCCAGTACGTGTGGATCACTACCATCTCCGTTGTCGCCGCCACATTCTTCTCCGGTACCATGGAGAAGATGCATGGCTCTCAGGAGATCGGTACGTATCTGATCTACCTTTTTCTGTTCGTTATCGGTGTTCCCGCCAACATTTACACAGTGCTGACGGAGGCTCCGCTGTTTTTGGTGCTCACCTTCATCATGGTGGTGGTGAACATGCTGTTCTGCTTCATCGGAGCAAAGCTGCTGAAATTTGACCTGGAGGACGCCATTATCGCCTCCAACGCCAATATCGGCGGTCCCACCACCGCCGCCGGAATGGCGGTGGCCCAGGGGTGGTCCCGGCTGGTGGGTCCCGCCATGCTGGTGGGCGTGCTGGGCTACGTCATCGGCAACTACGCCGGCACCCTGGTGGGCATCCTCCTGGGCGCGTAAAGGAAATGCCCCGTACACCAAAAGTGTACGGGGTGCTTTCATGTTCCGATGAGGCCCACCTCTGCGCCGGTATAGTACCACTCCAGAATCTCCCGGTAGGTCATCCCATTGGAGGCCATGACATTGGCCCCGTACTGGCTCATCCCCACACCGTGGCCGTAACCGGCGACGGAAAATGTAATCTGATCGCCATCGAAGGAAATGGTGAAGCAGGCGCTGCGCAGCTCCAGAATTGTCCGCAGCCGGTTGCCGCCTACTTCCACACCCCCTACGGACAGGCTCGTGACGGTTCCGTTGGGCTGCTGGCGGATGTCGGTGAACCAGTTGGAGGGACTCCCCTCCAGCGTCGCCTCCGGCAGTGCCTTCAGCAGCCGCTCCCGCAGCTGCGCGGAAGAGAAACTGGCGGTGGAGCGGTAATTGGGCACCGTCTCCTCCCCCTCCGGGGTCTCCACGCTTTGCAGATAGGGCAGGCTGGCGCTCCAGACGTTCTGCGCGTCCTGGGTCGCGCCGGAAGAGGAGGAATGAAATACCGCCAGTACCGGCGCACCGTCGTACAGGATGCACTCCCCGTCGGTTTCCGTCACCGCCCGCCGGATCTTTTCCTCGTACGCCGGCGCGTCCTCGCCCCAGTCCGCGGCGGCGTCCTCCTCGCTCTTGTAGGCCTGACAGCAGGTGATGTCGTCGCAGGCATCGGCCTGAGGATGGTTGGCGCTGCCGCCGCCGGCGATCTTGTGGAGAATGTAGGTCCTGGCCGCCACGGCCTGTGCCTTCAGGGCCTCCTCCTGGAAGGAGGCGGGCATTTCCGCCCGGACCACACCAATCAGATAGGTCTCCATATCCAGGGACTGGAGCTTATCCCCCATCAGGACGTTCAGCGGCGTGACCTTGTCCACAGCAGGCCGGGGCGTTTCCTCCGGCGGGTCCGGCTGAGGTTCGGGCTCCGGAGATTGCTCCGGCGGATTGTCCGCTTCGGCGGCGGGGGTCGGAGCCAGCTCCGGTACCGTCTGCCGGGCGGGTCCCCCCCACAGCCAGGGGAGGAAGAAAAGCAGGAAAATCAGAACAGCAGATAGGATGATATACTTTTTCATGGAAGCACCGCCTTCTTTACTATCAAAGGATATGTTTTGCTTGTCCAGAAAATGAATGACAAATGCAAAAGAGCGTGGTATACTGGCATTACGAATTTACCGCCCTTGCTTCAGACCGCGCGGAAAGGGCCGCGCAATCCCCGCCCCAAGGGGCGGAAGAGAAAGGAAATTTCCGCCATGAACAAGTCTTTCTATTTTAACGGACTGCGCCTGTGGGTGCAGGGCCTTCTGCTTCTGTTTCTTCGCTGGAGCCAGATGAAAACCGGCTTCGATCCTGCCACCGGGCTGTCCCGGCAGAGCGTGCCGGGGACTGTTCTGGCGGCTGCCATTCTCGTCCTGGCGGCGGCGGAGGCTGTTTTCGCCTTCCGGGCGCCCGGGGGAAAGCGCACATATTCCAACTGCCTTGCGCCCTTCTCACAGGGCCATCTCCCCCTGCTGGCCGCAGGCAGTCTGCTGCTGGCGGCAGGCAGCGTGCTGCTGCCCGGCTGGGGACCACTGGAGATTACCGCCGCCGCGGGAGGAATCTGCACCGCCGCAGGACTGATCCTCTTTGCCAGAATAGTACGCTCCGGCGGAGATGTCAAGGTTTTCCAGCTGCTGCCCGCCATGATTTTCTCCGTCGTGTTCCTGCTGGAGATCTATCTGCCGGAGGAGGGCAACCCTGTGCTGGCCCGGTACTATCTGCCGGTGCTGTCGGCGGCGCTGATTGCCTGCTTCTTCTATCAGCTGGCCGGGCTCGTTCTGAGGGAGGGAAAGCTGCGCTGGCTGGTCTTCTTCGGTAATCTCAGCGTCCCTCTCGCCCTGGCCTCCATGGCGGACTGCGCCGGGAACCTGGGCCGGACGCTGGTTTATTTCGGGTTCGCGCTGGTGACTACTATATTTCTCCTGCTGCGCCGGGACGAGGTTCTTCCGGAACCGGAGGCAGAGGAGGACGGGGAGGAGAACTCTGAAAATTAAGCCGCCGGCTGAAGAAGGCTCCACCCATAGCAAGCAATGCAAAAAGATACCTCCCGGCACTGTCTTTTCAGATGTGCCGGGAGTTCTTTTTTGATTATCTTTGCGGTATTGATTGTCAAATCGTGTTTTTTCTGAATGTTCCTTGGTTATTTCCCACTTCTGCAATCAACTATCCCCCGTTCAGTGACAATGTAGTCCATTCTCACATCATGGGGTTCCGTCGGGATGTCCTCCCGTTCCAGCTGGTGGCGGCACAGCAGCATGGTGGGGCACGTGGTTTTTGCCAGATACCGGTCATAGTATCCGCCGCCGTAACCCAGCCGTTCTCCCCGGGTGTTGCCGGTGCAGCAGGGAACGATCACCAGATCCAGCTCCTCCGGCGCCGCCACCGGGCATTGGAGCCGGGGGGCCAGGATGCCGTAGCGTCCGCTGACCAGATCGCCCATTCCTTCGATCCGCCGCGCTTCCATAATGCCCTGTTCCACGCACAACGGAACCGCCACATTTTTTCCATCCCGCATTATAATATGGATCAGGCGCATGGTATCAATTTCCCGCTCCGTCCCCACATAACAGAAAATGGTGCCGGCCTTCTCATAAGCGTCGGATTGGATCACCCAGCGGCAGATGGCTTCGTCCGCCTCCCGGCAGTATGTGGGCGAAAGATTTTTGGCCCGCGCGATTACCTCGGCGCGGAGGGTCTGCTTGGTCATTGCGCATCGCTCCTTATGTCTTTATCGCCTGGAATAAATCAGATACTCAGGACTTCACGCCAGATCTGGCCGCCAGACGCTGCTCCTTGTTCTTGAAGAAGGTCTCCAGCTGGGGCACCAGGATGGTGGCAATCACCAGGGAGGTGAAGCCGCCGTTATAGAGGCTGAAGCCGCCGTGGATGGCGGGAATGGAGGTCACAAGGAAGTAGTGCATCCCACCGGCAATCACACCGGCCCACCAGCCGTAATCCCCGGCAATGGGGGCCAGCCCGCTGGCAAAGCACAGTCCCACCAGAATGGCCTGATTGTTTACCGGGAACACGCCCCCCAGAAGCTGTGTGGCCAGGGTGGAGAAAACTACATATCCCACCATGATGGGCCAGATATTTCCGGGGTGCGCTCCCGCCGCGCCGAAGCACACCATACAGAAGATGATGCCCAGCGTCACGGAGTTGAAGGAAGCGCCTACCAGGATATAATACAGCAGGATCATCAGTCCGTACAGACCGAAATTCATGATGGCCAGTCCCGGACCGTATTTGGCGGCAAAGTCCGCCTTGTGACCGGTGTCCTTCAGAAGCGCAAGATAGCCTTTGGCGCTTCTGCCGTTGAGCCACCAGCCTGCTGCGGCGCACAGGCCGAAGAAGATTCCGCAGAAGGCCCACACCACACCTGGGTGGCTGCCGCCCAGCGTCGCCTTGATCTCCGGCACAGAGTGCCCCAGTGTCTTGTACAGCACAGCCACTGCGAAAAGCCCCAGCAGTACTCCCGGCAGAGCCGCAGAGTAAAGGTCATAACCTTTATGAACGCTGGGAGAGTGGGATGCCATGGCCGGGGTCAGAAATCCAATCAGCATTCCCACCGCCAGCATCAGAGCCGCGCTGCCCAGCGTGATGCCGTGAACCCCCTCGTTTCCGGGGTAGCGCAGCAGCATTTCACTGGCCAGCGGACAAAGAGCCGTGGCAAACATGGCCAGATTCACGTATTTGGGGAAGGGCTCCTTTCTCACCAGAGCATGCACCATAACACCCAGGAAGAAGGGCCACATATTCAAGAAATTGATGCCCCAGAAGGAGAATCCCGTCGTCAGGAAGTAGGCCGCCACAGTTCCTCCTCCCACCGCCGCTCCTGGCAGGCAGGTCATGGCCGCGCAGACAAAGCCCACCAGGGAGACGTTCAGGAAGGCGCCGGAGATGCTGCCAATCTCAAAATAGTCCTTGGTCAGCTGGGCCGGGGACATGAGAATCTGAGCCAGACCCGGCAGCATTTCTCCCCGGTCCGGGACCAGCACAGCGGCGAGAAAAAACGCCGCTGAGGAGGCCAGCAGGAACAGGCGAATGATATTGACAGTGCTGAGGGAGCTTTTTTTCTGGTTTTCCAATAAAAACGCCCCCCATCAGCCAAGGGTGCGCTTGGCCGCCTCCACCACGTGCCCGATCAGCACTGAGGTAGTCACAGCACCCACACCGCCGGGCACAGGAGTGATGGCTTCGACGATGGGCTCCACCTCCTCGTACACCGCGTCGCCGGCGATGCCGCCCTTGGCCTCGTCCCAGTTGATGGACACGTCCACCACGATCTGGCCGGGCCGGACGTACTCCTTGGTCAGGCTCTTCAGGACCCCGGCAGCGGACACCAGAATGTCGGCCTCCCGGGTGATGGAGGGCACATCCTTGGTCCGGGTGTGGCAGGTGGTAACGGTGGCGTTCTTACCCATGAGCATGATGCCCAGAGGCTTGCCCACCACCAGACTGCGGCCGATGACCACAGCCTTCTTGCCGGTGCAGTCGATGCCGTAGTGGGCCAGGATCTCCATGCAGGCGGCAGGGGTGCAGGGCGCGAAGCCCAGCTCCTTACCCATGAACACGCCGGCATTGGAGAGATCGGTCATGCCGTCCACGTCCTTCCGGGGATCCAGACGGTTGCAGATCTCGTCCTGATCGGCCTTGAGATGCTTGGGCAGGGGGCGGAAGAGGAGCACGCCGTGGATCTTGTCGTTGGCGTTGATGCCGTCGATGACCTTGAGGAGCTCTTCCTTGCTCACGTCCTCGGGGAGGACGAATTTCTCCACCGCCACGCCCAGGGTTTCGGCCCGCTTGGTGGCGCCCCGCTCGTAGCTGAGGTCGTCGGGCCGCTCGCCGCAGCGGACAATGGCCAGAGTGGGGCTCACGCCCTTGGCCTTGACGGCCTCGCAGTCGGCGATGATCCGGGCGTTGAGGGCCGCGTTGACTTCTTTTCCCAAAAGCTGCTTTGCCATAGTAAATTTATCCTCTCTTTTCCTAAAATCTTACTTGAAAAATCCCGCCTTGACGCTTTCAAAAATCTCGTCCGCCATGGCGCAGTACTTATCCAGCATCCCCAGGCACTTTTTGTTCATCTCCTCGGCCAGCTCCCGGTTCTGGAGAGTCTTGGTGTTGATGAACACATTGAGGGACGCGGCCTGGAGAGCGGCCTTGACGCACACCGCGCCGCAGCCGGCGTCGCTGACCGCCAGCCGGCTGCCTTTGGCGGCAAAGACCTGGATGGCATCCAGAGCCTCGCAGCACAGCTCCATGATCTTCACGGGCACCTGGCAGGCCACAATGGTGGCTTCCTCCAGGACCTTATCCCGGTTGGGATCGTCCTTGGGAATGCCGTAGGCTTTGGCCAGGGGCTCGAAGCCCTTGGCGTCCAGAGCGATCTGGTCCAGCAGATCCTTCTGGAGCTGGTCACACTTGGCCTTGAGGGCGATGATCTCCTCCTCTACGTCGGCGTACTTCTTCTTGCCCACGGTGAGGGAGCCCACCATGTTGCCCAGGGCGGTGCCGATGGCTCCAACCAGGGCGGAGGCCCCGCCGCCGCCGGGAACAGGGGCGTTGGAGGCTAATACCGTTACAAATTCAGTGCAGGATGCTTGCGCGAAATCCATAGTTTTCTCCTTCTGCGGCCCTGGGGGCCGCTCGGCTTATTTCTTGTTTCAAATTTGCCCTGCCGGGCGGGATCTTCTTTTCGCGCCAGCGAAAAGAAGCAAAAGGTTGCTAAAGGAACTACGTTCCTTTAAAATCCTCCTCCATTACAGGGGTGTTTTTACGCTACGACCTGATTGACGGTCCCTCTTGACCGGTTCCGTGGACCGCCGGCGGGCGAAGCGTTGGCGGATACGCCCTGTTGGCAGTCTCCGACTGCTGCGCCGGTAGCGCGGCGGCTCTTAACGCTTCTTCGCCAGAATGCAGTACCACTCCGATTCCTCCGCCGGAAAGGGAGCCTGGGCCGGGTGAGGCGCCAGACGTTGGAGCTGATATCCCATTTCCCGCAGGGCGTTCTCTATGACGCTGCGCCTGATGGGGTGATAGAGCTCCTGAAATACCTCGCGCTGGAGGATCTTTCCTTCCTTTTCAAGGGTAAACACAATGTGGAAGGTAATCGTTCCGTCTCCGTGATGCTCCCAGAATTGGATGGTATCCACCCGCAGGCTGTCATGAAACATGGGACGGTAAAAGTAATACTGCTGTTTCTCCGCTGTGATCTTATCCCAGTTGCGGGTATCCAAATATAGATACCCGCCGGGCGTTACCAGCCGGTCCATCGCGGTCAGAGTCCGTACAACGTCCTGGTTGGATACATAGGGCAGAGAGTTGCCTGTGCTCATCACACAGTCATATCTCTCCGGCGCAGTCCGGTCAATTTCCCGAAAGTCTGAACGGAACAGCTCCACCGCAAGGCCGCGCTTCTCCGCCTTTTCCCGGCACCTTGACAGCATGGACTCGTTCAGATCGGAGCCTGTGACCCGGTACCCCAGTTCCGCCAGTTCCAGCGTCAGGTTTCCGCTGCCGATAGAACAGTCCAGCACCGTTCTGATATCCGTACCGGCAAAGATGTTCCGATAATGCTCCCGGAAGATATCCCAGCCCTGCTGATTGAAGCGCAGGTCGTAGACATCCGCGCGATTATATAAAGAAGTCATGGTTCCTCCTCCGTCCACCGCTCACATCCCCCCTGGGGATCGTCAGACAGCCGCTTCGCCCGATACGGGAAACCGGGTCCGGTTCAGACCGGATGGAAATAATGTGGGATTCTGAAACCGCAGGGTTAAACGCGTTTTTGCCTGCTTTTGCCCGGGCAAAAGCAGGCGCGGAGTCCGGGGCCGCACAGATCCCGGGCCACCGGCAAGAAACCACTCGGAGACGGCCTGAAGGGCCGCAGATACGAAAATCCCGGCGGCGGAACCCGCCGCCGGGATTCAAAACCGGGGGATACTCTTAGAACAGCCCAGAAACCTTACCCGTCTCGGTATCCACATCAATCCGCCGGTAGGCAGGATCAGAACTGGTACCGGGCATCATGGAGATCGTACCGGCCATGGGGCACAGGAACTTGGCTCCGCCGTACTCCAGGATGTCACGGATGGGCAGACGCCAGCCCTTGGGCACACCCTTCCAGCTGGGCTCGTGGCTCAGAGACAGGTGGGTCTTGACCATCATGGTGCAGTAGTCGGCATACTTGGGATCGCTCTCGAACCGCTTGGCCTTCTCCAGAGCCAGGGGAGCCCAGTCCACGCCGTCCGCGCCGTAAACTTCCTTGGCGATCTTCTCCACGCGCTCGCGCAGAGGCATCTCCAGGGGATAGAGGAACTTGATCTCGTTGGACTCCTCGCAGGCGTCCACAACGGTTTCGGCCAGCTCGATGGCGCCCTCGCCGCCCAGACGCCAGTGGTTGCTCAGCGCACAGCGGACGCCCTTCTCGGCGCACAGACGGCGCAGCAGCGCGATCTCCGCCTCAGTATCGGTATAGAACTGGTTGATGCAGACCACGGGCACGATGCCGGACTTCTTGATGGTCTCCACGTGGTGGAACAGGTTCTCGCAGCCCTTCTCCAGCAGCTCCAGGTTCTCCTTGGTATACTCCTCGGGCAGAGGACGGCCGGCCACCACGGTGGGGCCGCCGCCATGCATCTTCAGAGCGCGGATGGTGGCCACCAGTACGGACACATTGGGAGTCAGGCCGGAGAGGCGGCTCTTCACGTTCCAGAACTTCTCAAAACCGATGTCGGCGGCGAAGCCGGACTCGGTGACATGGTAATCAAACAGCTTCAGAGCCAGCCGGTCACCGATGACGGAGGACTGGCCGATAGCGATATTGGCAAAGGGACCGGCGTGGATCAGCATAGGCTGATGCTCCACAGTATAGCACATGGTGGGATTGATGCAGTTGCGCATCCAAGCGGTCATGGCGCCGGCGACCTCCAGATCCTCGGTGGTCACAGGCTCGCCCTTGCGGTTATAGGCAACCACGATCTTGCCAATGCGCTCGCGCAGATCCTTCAGATCCTTGGCAACGGCCAGAATGGCCATCAGCTCGCTGCCGACGGCGATGCCGAACTTGCTCTCCATCAGGTAGCCGTCCTTGCTGCCGCCGATACCCATCACGATGTTGCGCAGGCCCTGAGCACAGAAGTCCAGCACCCAGCCCATCTCCACCCGCTTCGGGTCGATGTCCAGACGCTTCAGGCCCCGCTTGGCCAGCTGCTCATCGTCATAGTTCCGCTCATGCTGCATACGGGCGTTGAGGGCAACCATGGCCAGATTGTGGGCGTTCATGATATCGTTGATGTCGCCGGTAAGGCCCAGAGAGAACTCGGTCATGGGCATCAGCAGGGCGTTGCCGCCGCCGGCCGCAGTACCCTTGACGTTCATGGTGGGGCCGCCGGAAGGCTGACGCAGGCAGCCGCCCACATTCTTGCCGATCTTGCCCAGGCCCTCGACGAGTCCCAGGGAGACGGTGCTCTTGCCCTCGCCCAGAGGAGTGGGGGTGATGGCGGTGACTTCGATGAACTTGCCGTCAGGCTTGTCCTTCAGCCGGTTCATGATCTTGATGAAGTCCAGCTTCGGGGTTTTTCCATAGGGAATGATCTCTTCGGGCAGAAGGCCCAGCTTCTTCCGGAACTCCTCCACAGGGGGCAGAGTGTGCTCCGCTTCCTCCGCGATCTGCCAATCCTTGTATTCGGTGGGGTCCAGGGTTACATGCCCGGTTTCCGGGTCCACATACTTGCCGTCCTTGAATTCGATTGCCATAGGAATCCTCCTTGTTCCCGGGATATTTCACCACCCCCGGGAAAAATTATATTTTGACGCCGCGCTTCAATCGTCCGCGACCCCGGCGCCAATAACAGAATACTTCCGCGGTCCCGCCGCGGGAAAGAGGGGCGCGTTCAATCTGCCCCAGCTTACTTGAAAATTGTAACAAATTCCGGAAATTTTTGCAAGTGTCAAGAATGACAAACTTTTAACAATATCCTTGTGAAAACCCACAAGGGTTTCGGAAGCGGCCCAGATTTGTCAAAGGTTCTGTGCAAAGCATTCCCGCACCTCGCCGCTCATGTACAGCGACCCCAAGGCACAGGCCACGCCTTCCGGCCCTTCCGCCGCAATGGCTTTTGCCACGCCTTCGGCCACGCTTTCGCAGGGAGTGGCTCTGGCTCCCAGAGCCTGGATGCGCCCGGCCAGTTCCTCTGCCGCCATTGCCCGGGGATTCTCAGGCCGGACGGTGAAGAACTCCGAGGCCAGCGGGACAATGATTCCCAGAATGGACTCCACGTCCTTGTCGGCCATCACGCCGGTAACGAACGTGATTTTTCTGCCGGGAAACAGTCTTTGCAGGCTCCCGGCAGTGGCCCGTATGCCGTGGGGGTTGTGACCGCCGTCCACAATGAACACCGGGTCCCGGCGCAGTATCTCAAACCGGGCGGGCCAGCGGGTGGCCGCCATACCCTGGCGGACGGCCTCCTCAGAAATCCGCCAGCCCCGCTCCCGCAGGACCTCCACAGTTTCCAGCACCACGGCGGCGTTGTTCATCTGATAGCGCCCCGCCAAGGGGATGCGCAGGTCCTTCCAGCCGCCATAGGAGAAGCTCTGCCCGTCCAGGTCAAATTCCCCGGGGACGATTCCGGAGAAATCGGGCTGACGCAGCTTCGCGCCTTTTTCCCGGCAGACGGCCTCGAACACCGGATCCGCCTCGGGGTTGCCGCCGTAGCTGACCACGCTGCCGCCAGACTTGATGATGCCGGCCTTGGCCCGGGCGATGTCCGCCATGGCGGGGCCCAGCTCCTTCACATGGTCCAGCCCCATGGCGGCAATAACCGCTGCCTCCGGCGTGCCGATGACGTTGGTGGAATCCAGCTCTCCGCCCATACCCACCTCCAGCACGACGATGTCGCACTTCTCCCGCAGGAAGTATTCCATGGCCAGGGCGGTGATGAGCTCAAACTCTGTGGGAGCATCCTCCATGGCATCGGCATAGGGCTGGATCAGGTCGGTCAGCTCCGCCAGAGTGCCGTCGGGAATCTGCTTCCCGTTGACCTGCATCCGCTCGTTGAAACGGTTGATAAAGGGCGAAGTGTACAAGCCCGTCCGGTGCCCTGCCTTCTCCAGAATGGAGGCGAGCATGGCGGCGGTGGAACCCTTGCCGTTGGTTCCGGCAATGTGAATAAATTTCAGCTTTTTGTGGGGGCTGCCCAGCTTTTCCAACAGCTCCTGGGTCCGTTCCAGGCCCAGCTTGCTGCCCACCCAGTTGACGGAGTGGATGTACTTGAGCGCTTCTTCATAGGTCATGTTGGTTTTACCTGATTTCTCTTTTAAAATTACGCCTTTGACAGGATATGACTCACCACGGGTTTGTAGACCGCGCGGTTGACGATAGTGACCGCCACAGCGTTCACGGCGATGGTCAGCGGCTTCGTTGCCAGACGCTGGAGGAAGTTGGTCCCCAGAAGGACCCAGAAAATGGTGGTATCCTGCTTGACCATGATGCAGCTGTACAGGGTGCTGCCCACAAGGCCAAACACGAAGCTGTTCAGAATGCCCACCACGATCACGATGGCAGCCACCTTCCAGGTATCCCTGGTCTCCGCCAGAGGACTGCGGAAAATATACTTGGTGCTCAGGCCGCTGATGATACCCACGGAAAGGGGACCCAGCACCAGCGGCGGGAACCACGTGCCGTAACCGCTGAGGATCGTGCCCAGGAAATCGGCCAGGACGGCCACAATCGCGCCGGGAATGGGACCCAGCCACATACCGGCCAGGATGACGGGGATACTCTCAAAGCTGATGCGGAGGGTGTCGCTGACCTGGATGCTCAGAAAGCGGGCCAGGATGATCTGCATGGCGATCAAAGCCGCCATCATGACCAGGTTCTGGGTGGAAAAGATCTTCTTGAGGGCTGTTTTCTGATTCGGGTTACGCTCCATTTGCGTTTCCTCCTTAAAATTCCGCCCCAATGGGGCTGTTTTTAGGAGGTAAAGTAGGCTGCCCCAGGGCTCCGTCCAGAAAAAACATGCCAATCCAAGCCGCAGAAAGCGGCCAAGATTGGCATGGATACATCCCGGAAAATGCCCGGGGACATCATTCAGCTCCTGGCTGAACGACCGTCCCGGCGGCGCAGAACGCCGCCTGGTAGCGGATGCAATATTACATCGTAGGCCCTATTTCACGGGGGCCTTTCGTGCAAGGGCAACTTCCCAGCCGCTTGCCACTTTACGCGCAATATTTACTCTACCAATCCTATTTGATTTGCCGCCGGAACCCTCTTCCCGGCAACAGAGCTATCATACACCATATGGCCGCAGATTGCAAGTTCTTTCACAAAGATTTTGCAGAAATTTTTCAGCTGCCGTCATCCTCCTTGTTTTTCTGCGGCCGCAGCCTCCGGTCAACTCAAAGAACCGTCAATCAACGCGATTCCCGAAACATCTGTGACAGCGGTAATGGCGAACGGAGCGGTCAATGCATTGCGGGCTTCTCCTATAGCTCCGCTCCGATTTTCTTCATCCGGTTCAGCACGATATCTCCCGCATTGGCCAGATCTTCCGCCGTAAAGGCATGGCGGAAGTTGTCGGAAAACAGGATCTGGGCATTCGGTGGAAACTCATCGTCTCCCACCCAGAGGAGGAGCTGAATGGTCAGGCCCTCCATCAGTTCCAGCTCCCAGCCGCAGTCGCTGCGGCTCAAGGGTCTGGCGGGAAGCCTCTCCATGATTTTGCCCAACAGCTCCGGCCTGCTGCCGTAGGAAAAGGCAAAGCGCTTGATGCACCGGCCTGTGAACTGCTGGAGGTAGACCTCTCCCCAGGGAAATTCTCTATAGGTCAGGTACTGGCCCAGCGGTTGGGCCTTCCGGCCGTCCAGAAGGTACCGGAGGAAAAGGATCCTCTCCGCGTTGGTCAGCGGCGTGGGACCCACAATGGTGTAGTCCGGGTGGGAAACCAGAAACTGTTCCCCCAGGAGATTCATCGTGATGGCATGGGTCTCCCCGTCGTAGGGGAGACCGCACCGGGCGGCCATACCGGCGGGGTCCATTTCCCTGTACTTCTCCAGGTAGAATTCCAGAGGCTTTCCTTCTTTATTGTTTACAACATCCATGGCAGTTACCCTTGCGGCCCTGAGGGCCGCCTCCGCTTTCTAATCTTGTTTTGGCTTCGCCCCTCGCCGGAGCCGTGGAGCGCTAAAGGCAATTCAAAAAGCTCTTCTCTTATCTCGTTTTCCACAGACTGGGGAACAGCAGCAGCAGCAGCGGCATAATCTCCAGCCTCCCCAGCAGCATGTTGATACTGAGAAAAATCTTACTCCCTCCGGAAAGAAACGAAAAGTTGCATGTGGGCCCCAGCACGTCAAAGGCAGGTCCCACGTTGCTGATACAGGTCAGCGAAGCGGAAAACGCGGCGCTGAACCCCACGTCATCCCATGCCACAACCAGAGTTCCCAGCAGCAAAAGAAAGATATAGGCGAAAAAGAACAGCGTGATCCCTGATAAAATCGGCTCGTCCACCCGGTCGCCATCAGACTTGATGGTGGTCACTACTCGAGGATGAAGGATCCTCTGCACTTCCCTGCGGAGCGTCTTGAACAGAAGCACCACCCGGATTTGCTTGATGCCGCCCGCCGTGGAGCCGGCGCAGCCCCCGGCGAACATCACCAGAATCAGAACGACCTGAGAAAAGGTGGGCCAGAGCACGTAATCATAGGTCATATACCCCGTGGTGGTCATCAGCGTCACCACCTGGAACACACTGTCCGTCACCGTCCGGGCGTCCAAAGCCCAAGCGGCGTGAATCACAAGATTGACAACAATCAGCGCCGACGCACCCACAGTCATCAGCGTGTAGGAGCGCAGCTCCTCGCTTTCCAGCACCGCCCGGAAGTTTCGCAGAATGGCGTAGTACAGCAGGGCGAAGTTGATGCCGGAGAGAAACATGAAGACAATAATAATCCACTCAATCACCAGACTGCCATAGGCTGCGACGCTGGCGTCCTTCACCGAAAAGCCGCCGGTGGAAATGGTGGTGAAGGCGTGAATGACCGCGTCAAACCAAGGCATCCCGGCCAGACGCAGGCAGATCACCTCCGCCGCTGTCAGGCCGATATAGATGCTGTAGAGAATCTTCGCCGTGTCGCTGACACGGGGAGTCAGCTTGCTCTTGATGGGGCCGGGGGATTCCGCCCGCATGAGGTACACGCTGCCCTCTCCCAGCTTGGGCACCAGAGCCAAGGCCAGCACCAGAACGCCCATGCCCCCCATCCACTGTGTCTGGGCCCGCCAGAAAAGTACGCCAAGGGGCTGCCCTTCTATGAAGGTAAATACCGTGGCCCCGGTGGTGGTGAAGCCGGACACCGTCTCAAACACTGCGTCCGCGTAGTTGGGCAGCACGCCGCTGAACACATAGGGCAGCGCACCGAACAGGGACAGCACCATCCAGCACAGCGCCACCGCCGCAAAGCCGTCCCGGGCCTGCATTTTGCTGCCCCGGCTGGGCAGCAGGCTCAGCATCTGGCCCACCGCCAGGGTGATGAGCGCGGCATAGAGGAACGCAAAGCCATCCCCTCCTTCGGTGGCAAAGCCAATGACCATGGCCGGCAGCATCAGCACCGCTTCCACCCGAAGAATCAGGCCCAGAATGTGAAATACCAGTTTATAGTTCATCTCGTCT
This sequence comes from uncultured Oscillospiraceae bacterium, assembly GCA_910579725.1. Lineage (GTDB taxonomy): Bacteria > Bacillota > Clostridia > Oscillospirales > Oscillospiraceae > Pelethomonas. The sequence continues at coordinate 29,398 of CAJTUD010000019.1, forward strand.
GTTAACGCCTTCTTTCACTGCCGCGCTCTACTTTTGCAGGATCTCGTCCAAATCCTGAAGGAAGATGCTCTTTGCCATGATGATGACCTTGTCCCCGGCCCGGATAGAGGTGGAGCCGTCGGGAATAATCGTCCTGCCCTCCCGGGCGATGGCGGCCACCAGAATGCCGGGCTTGAGGCGGCGGCCCAGATCCTTCAGAGGGGTGTCCAGGAATTTGGCGGTGGCGGTGGCGGTGAATTCCACCGCCTCCACCGCGCCGCCCAGCGGCTTGTACACATTCTCCACCGCGCTGCCCGCGCTGCGGGCCATGGCCCGGACATAAGCGGAAATCTGGTTGGCCGTGATGTCCTTGGGGCTGATGATGCTGTCCACGCCGCTCTCCCGCATCATATCGATATAGTTGGGACGGCTCATCTTGGCGATGACCTTCTTCACCCCGTGGCGCTGGGCGGTCATGGCCATGAGCAGATTCTCCTCGTCCCGGTTGGTCAGGGCAATGAAGGCGTCGGTGTCCAGCAGGCCCTCGCTCTCAATAACGGCGCTGTCAGTACCGTCTCCCTGGATAATCAGGCTTTCCGGAAGCTTGTCCGACAGAGCGATACATTTTTCGGGATTCTGCTCCACAATGCGCACCTTCATGCCCACCCGCTCCACGGCCCAGGTGAGATAGGTGGCAATCTTGCTGCCTCCCAGGACTGTGATCTGACGGATACGGTTGCCGTCCCGGCCGATGGTGCGGAAAAATTTGGCGATCTCCTTCTGGGAGCCCACCATGTAGACCTTGTCGCCCACCTCCGGCACAAAGCGGCCGTTGGGAACGAAGACCTCCTTGCCGCGGACTGCGGCGCACATGAGCACTCCGTTGGGATGCTTCCGGTTGTATTCAAACAGACTTATGCCGGCAATGCCGTCGCTTTCCAGAATGGGGAACCCGATCATCTCCACCAGTCCCCGGGCAAAGGTCTCCACGCTGAACGCAGATGTCACCCGCAGCAGACGGCTGATCTCCTGCGCGGCGGCATATTCGGGATTAATAATCATGTTCAGGCCGATTTCCCGCTTGAGCAGGCCAGCCTCCCGGTAATACTCCGGAGAACGGATGCGGGCCACGGTGTGCCGCGCCCCCAGCTTCTTCGCAATGAGACAGCAGACGATATTCAGCTCGTCGGAGCCAGTTACCGCCACCACCAGCTCTGTGTCCTTCACTCCCGCCTCCCGGAGGGTCTGGATGGAGGCGCCGCTGCCCTCCACGCACATAAGGTCCAAAGTGCTGTCAGCCACCTGCATGGCCTCAGCCCGGTGATCGATGAGCACCAGATCGTGATTCTCTCCGCTTAACTGCCGGGCCAGGGTAAAGCCCACCTTGCCGCAGCCAATGATGATAATTTTCATATTCCGTGTTCTCCGGCGGGAGAGACGTCCTTCCGGACGTCCGATCCGTCTTTGCCTTTCTTTCTTGCGTTCGGCGGCCTCCGGCCCCGCAGGGAGACCAGCGCGCCGTTGATTTCAGCGCCCATGATCAGCATTACCGCTGTCAGGTTCAGCCACATCATCAATACAATTATGGTACCCAGAGCTCCGTAAATCACTGAATAGTTGGCAAAATTCTCCACATAGAAGGAGAACGCCGCCGACACCACCATCCAGCCCACCAGGGCTGCGACCGCGCCGGGGACCACATTTCGCGCCGGCTGGCGGCTGTCCTGGGCGGCGGCGTACAGCAGTCCCACCGCGCCGAACATGACCCCGCCCAGAATCAGGAAACGCAGATCGCTCCACAGGTCAATAAACGCCGCCGGCACCACCACAAACCGCCCGGCAAATTCCAGCGCCGCGCGGCCCACCGTAACCAGCGCCAGAGTAAGCGCGATGGTCACTAAGAGGAAAACCGTGTACAGCAGCACCTTTGCCATATAGAGAATCTGGTTTTTGGGCCGGGGCAGGTGGTAGGCCTTCCGCACAGCCATCATCAGGCAGTCCGCCGCCCGCATGGGGAAATAAATGGTGAACACCAGTCCGAACCACAGCATGGTCCGGCTGGAGGTCTGGCTGACATAGCTGAGATAGCTCTCCACCAGATCTACCACCCCGGCGGGCAGCAGGGTACCCAGCGCCATGGAAATACCCGAGACATCCAGATCCAGCAGACCAAGAAGACTGCTGAGGAAAATCAGCAGGGGAAATATCATAAACAGCAGATAGTAGGCCAGGGCGGCCGCCTCCTGAGCAACCCCGTGGATAAGATAGCGCTCCACCGTCTTCGTCAGGAATCTGCCCGGCCAGCTCCTTGCCAGCTTTTTCAGCCATTGTGGCAACAGACTGTCCTCCTTTCCTCCGGCGGCGGATGAACACGTCCAAAATGAGCCGCAATACCGGAAGACCTGCGAGAGCGTCAGACGCCCTCTTCACTTTATCACACTTTTCGCTCAGTTTACGACGTTTTCTGGCGCTCCGGCCAGAAATCCCCGCAGGTTGTTTACGGCAATATCCATCAGCCGCCGTCTGGCCTCCAGAGGAGCCCAGGCGATGTGCGGCGTGATGACGCAGTTCCGCGCAGTCAGCAGAGGGCTGCCGGAGGGCAGCGGCTCAATTTCCGCCACATCCACGCCGGCGGCATAAAGGCGGCCGCTGTTAAGAGCGTCGGCCACATCCTGCTCCACAATCAGAGGGCCCCGGCCGGTGTTGAGCAGAATGGCCCCTTCCTTCATTTTTTCAATGGTGCTTCGGTTGATCAGCCCCTTTGTCTCCGGGAACAAGGGGCAGTGGAGGCTGACTACGTCGCTGTCCGCCAACAGCTTTTCCAGAGGAACATAGGGCGCAGGCCGCTGGCCCGGCTGCCAGGGATGAGGCCCGGTGGCAATGACGGTCATGCCCAGAGCCCTGGCGATCTCGCCGACGGCCTGGCCGATGCTTCCGTAGCCCACAATGCCCATGGTCTTTCCCGCCAGCTCAATGAGCGTGCCGTCCCAGAAACAGTAGTCGATGGAAGCGCTCCAGCGTCCCTCGTGGACCGCCCGGTTGTGGTGTCCGACCCGGTGGCAAATCTCCAGCAGCAGCGCGATGGCCAGCTGGGCCACCGACGCGGTGCCATATCCGGGAACGTTGCATACAGGGATGTTTCGTTCCCGGGCAGCGGCGGTATCCACCACATTGTATCCCGTGGACAGAAGACCCACATAGCGCACCTGCGGACAGCGGTCCAGAACGGCGCGGGTAATGGGGGTTTTGTTGGTCAGGACGATTCCGGCGTCCCCAATGCGCCGGACGGTCTCATCCACGTCCTCCACGGGGGTGCGGTCGTAAACCGTCACCCGGCCCATGGCGGAAAAGCCGTCCCAGCTCAGATCACCGGGATTCAGGCAGTATCCATCCAAAATTACAATATTCATAAGCTCCTCCTCCCGGCGCGGCCGCGCCGGCGTTCCGTACCATTTTATACCAAATCACGTGGATTGGCAAGAGGAACCATGCTGCCGGAGATAGTCCAGAAATTCCGGGGTTCTGGACCAGTATTTCTCACCCCAGTGCTGAAAGTCCCACTGCTCCTGATATTCGTTGCACTCAAAATCAATATAGTACACTTTTCCCTCCCGTACCACAAAATTTGTGGGAAAATAGTCAATATTCAGTCCCACCGGATACAGCAGGCGGCACATGGCCCTGACCTGCTCCAAATACTCCGGCCGCATCTCATTCTGACAGATCAGATCAAAAACAGTATCTCCGGCGATGTACTCCTTCAAAATACGCTCCTGACAGACATCCGCATCCAGCAACGCCGGCAGGGGGATGCCGGCGGCTTGCAGCCGCCGGTAATCGTGGAGCTCCGCCTGAAGCTTATCGCCGAACTGGTAGTATGCGCAGGGCTCGTGGTGAATCTGCTTGACGACGGCTTCTCCCGCGCCGCCGGACACCAGATAGGAATAGCCGCCCTTTCCTTTACCCAGCAGGCGAAGGACCGTAAAGGCTTTTCCGTTGACGGTTAAAACTTTTTCTTCCATTGCTTCTCCTTATATGGCCGGCGCAGTTGAAAAGGCTTATTTGCGCTTTTTTAACCCATGGGCGCAATATACGTGCCCTTGCCTATGACATCTTTGGCGGAAGCCGCTCCGACTACAACAGCGGCCGCAGCAGGGACAGCAGCCAGCGCCTGGGACGCTTCTGCCCCCGCTTCGCAGTCTGTACGGTTTCCTCCAGGCACTGCCAGACGGCGGCCCGTTCCTCCTCCGTCAGCGTATGCTGGCTGAATTTGGCTTTGCGGCCCAGCGCCTCCATGGTCTCATTCTCCATACCGCCCAGGCGCAGCGCCCGGCTGTACCGCTGGTAGGCGCGGATGGCGGAGCGGTTGGCGTCCGCGTCCAGCCGCTCTTTCCGCCGGGCCAGCAGCGCCAGAGCGTACAGCCCCGCCAGAACTCCGGGAATCAGAGCCGCTCTCCCCAAAGCTTTCCAGGGGATGGAGGCAGTTTCCAGGGCTTCCTCCTCCGGTTGGAGCTCCCCGGGGAGTTCTTCCGGAAGGCTGTCCGGCTTCTGAGTCTCCTCCTCCGGGAGTTCGCCGGGCTCAGGCTCTTTCTCACCGGAAGTCTCCGCGTCCGGCGTGCCGGACAGCTCCACGCCGGACGAGCCTCCCGCGTAGCCGGGCGTCATCTCCACCGGGTACCAGCCATAACCGTCCAGGTAAATTTCCACCCAGGCGTGAGCGCCGCTGTCCATCACCCGGCCACGGCCACGGCCATCCAGCTCCGCCACATAGCCTGCCGCATACCGCGCGGGAATTCCCTGCATCCGCAGCAGCATGGCTCCGGCGGTGGCGAAATGAACGCAGTACCCCCGGCCCTCCGCCAGAAAATGCGCCACAAAGTCCTCCCCTGCTCCCATGGCGGGAGCGTCCAGGTCGTAGACGGCCCACTTCGCCAGCAGCTCCGCCGTCCGGGACGCCGCCGTGATCGCAGCTTCATAGCGCTCCTCAAACTCCATTTCGTCCGGGACCTCCACCATGCCTCCCACGCTGTCCAGCGTGGGCCTGGCGTTCATCGTCTCCCGCATCCGGCGCAGGCTCTCTTCCCGCTCTATGCGCGCGTCTCCCTCCAGCGTATCCAGCTCCTGTTCCAGAGAAGTGATCAGCATCTCCTGCTTTTCTCTGCTCAGCAGAGGCTCCAGCGCCGTCCGGGACGCTTCGGGAACGTCCAGATAGCGGGCATGGAAGGCGCCGCTGCTGCTCCAAGTCCGCTCCTCTTCCCGGTATGCTTCCGGCAGAGGCGTGAAGCCGTCCTCCGGCCCGCCGGGAATGTAGCCGACCTGATAGGTTTCCGTCCGGAGGGAAAGCGGTCCGTCCTCCGGACTTTCCGGCAGAGTGAGCACGCCGTTCTCATCTCTCTGCCCGCCGATTATCAGACGGTACGGGTAATAATTGACGCCCCGGTAGGCGGTATTGGTGATGGTCATGGTGAAGACCGTTCCTCCCGGCGCAGTCAAGGCGGGATAGGAGGAGGCCCATCGTCCCTCCGGCAGCGCCTCGCCCTCCTCCCAGCTTACACCGGTGTAGACCCCCAGCGCACCGCCCAGGAGATATATCCGCTCCCCGCCGGGCCCATCGGTTTCCAGCTCCATGATCTCCCGGTTCCGATACCGCCGGGGTCCCACGGACAGCAGGTTCTCCACCCGGCTCTGTCCGCCGCCGAAGGCTCCGGCGGTGTTGAGCGCTCCGGTTCCGGTACCGCCGCTCTCCTCCGGGATGCTCAGATCCAGTCCCAGTTCCGTCAGGAGGACGCTGTTGAGCGTCTCCATGTCGAAAAAGCGTTCCATCCGGTCCGAGACGCTCCGGAGCAGGCTGTTTCGGGCGTCAGTGGCCCACTGGGGGCGAAGGTAGCCCTCTCTGGGCAGAGCCATCACCAAAATCAGAATCAGCGCCAGCATCCCTCCCAGACTCAGCAGCCGGGCCCGGCCCAGTCCGCCGGAGTCCTTCCGGCCGTAAAGAGCGGTGAGCAGCAGGGATCCCCAGCCGGTAAACGCCGCCAGCATAGCGCCCCAGGCGGGCAGCACTCCCGCCTGAATGGCAGGCAGCAGCAGCGCAAAACTCAGCAGCGCCGGCAGATACCACTGCCGCGCCCGCACCGTCATCCAACCCATAAGCCACGCCAGAGCGGCGCACAGCAGCAGCAGAACGGGCATCAGCCACTTCTCCTGCTTGCCGCTCCACCCGGCAGAATTGCGGGACAGCAGATTCATCTTCTGTCCGATCCATTCCAGAACGGGGAACGCATCCTCCCATATCACCCGGAAGACAGCGGCAATCACCGCTGCCGAAGCAAGGGCCCACCAGGGCCGGGACAAGCTGTGCAGAACGGCGGCCGCCGCCGAAGCAAACACGCAGAAGGCGATCACCGCCCCCAGGTCCACATCCACCCGGTACCCGGACAGAAACGCCAAAGCAGTGCCCGCCGTCAGCAGCAGCACAGTCAGAAAATCTGCGGCCAGCAGTAAAAGGCGGCCGCCGGTTTTGGGATTGTCAAGCGCTCCCATCAGGCTCCTCCTTTCCGCTGATGTGGATTTGATAGACAGGTTCCTGTCCCAGGGTCAGCGAGCTCTCCAGAATGGAGCGGCCCCGCAGCGGAGCATGGTCGGACAGAACGGCGGCCAGACAGATTTCCCAATCCCTCTCCCCAGTTATGCGGAAGGTCCGCACCACTCCGGTCTCCGGATGGGCCCAACGGACCTCGTGGGGCCGGTCCCGCTCCAGCAGAGCCAGACTGTAACCTTCCAGCCGGTCCAGAGTACGGTCCACCTGATCCATCAGTCCAAAGTGGTCAAAAGTCAGCACCGGCAGAGGGCGGGTATCCTCGGGAGGCTCCCGCGTCACCAGCTCGTCCCGCTTGGCGCTCATTTTCCAATGTATCATTCTCAGACTGTTTCCCTCACGGTAGGGGCGCAGCTCATAGTTTTCCCCATAGACAGTCCTGCCCCTGGGCAGGGGTACGGAAGTCCCGGCCCCCTCCGGCAGCTCAATGAGCCCCGGGTGCTCCGGAACGGGCGCGACAAGGATTACAGCTGGCTCCGGCGCTCGGGCCGGCAGGGAAAAAAGTCCCAGACAGTCACACACCCACAGCCGCTCCACCCGGCACTCCACCGCCCCGCAGTGGTCTGTCTCCAGCCACCAGACCCGGTCCTCCTCTTCTGCCATGTCCCTGAGAATGGAGCGGCCGGAGTGGACCTCCCCGGTGAGAAGGTTGACCACCCGCAGACGGTAGGAGGCCCGAGCCAGAGGCAGGCGGAACCGGTTGGACACGGAGAGAGTCCAGGATACAGGCTCCCCCCTGGAAATCCGGAGCGCCGAGGCGGTAAGTGCGGTCCGGCAGCCCAGCATGGCCGGCAGGCTGACCAGCAGTCCCAGAACGGGAAGGCACAGCACCGCGAAAAAGGTGAAATGGAACAGATATCCCACGTCCAGGAGCTGGCCCAGCAGGGCCAGGATCAGGGCAATGATATACAGAATCCGCCGTCTGAGCATGGCGTTATTGAATCCGGGGCGCACTAACAGTACGCAGGGCGGCGTGAGCAATTTCTTGAACGTTGACGGTGCGTTCCGCGCCGGGGACCAGCAGCAGCCGGTGAGCCACAGCATCTACCCAGATAGTATGGACATCCTCCGGCACCACATAGTCCCGCCCCCGGAGGAAGGCCACCGAGCGGCTCACGGCGGTGACGGCCAGCGTGGCCCGGGGGCTGGCCCCCTGGAGCAGCTGGGGGTGCTTCCGGGTGGCGTTCACCAGCCGGATGATGTACTGCATGATTTCCTCGCTGACATGGACTTTTCCCGCGGCCTGCCGCATCTGCTCCAGCTGTTCCCGGTCCACCGCCCGGGCCACACCGTCCATGGCCTGCCCGTACTGTCTTCGGCGGAGGAGTTCCAGCTCCTCCCGTTCCGAGGGGTAGCCCATGCTCAGACGCAGCAGGAAACGGTCCAGCTGGCTGTCCGGCAGCTTCTGGGTACCGGAGGCTCCCACAGGGTTCTGTGTGGCGATTACCATAAAAGGCTGGGGAACTGGGCGGCTGACACCGTCCACAGTCACTTGCCCCTCCTCCATGGCCTCCAGCAGGGCGGACTGGGTACGGCTGGTGGCCCGGTTGAGCTCATCAGCCAGGAACAGATTGCACATCACCGCTCCCGGCTGATACTCCATTTTCCCGGTGGTTTTGTCATAAATGGAAAAGCCTGTGATATCGGAAGGCATGACGTCGGGGGTGAACTGCACCCGGGAAAACTGGAGATTCAAGGCTTTGGCAAACGCCAGCGCCAAAGTGGTTTTTCCAACGCCCGGGATATCCTCCAGAAGGATGTGGCCTCTGGCCAGAATGGCGGCAAGAACCTTGACAAGGACGGCGTCCTTGCCCACAACAGCTTTTTTCACCTCCGCGACTACCTCGGAGGCCAGGTTTCTTTCGTTCATGGCAGTCTCCTTCTTTGCCGCCGCCGGGCGGCGGCCTCAATTTTTATCCGTGGCCCTGAAGCCCGTCTTCGCTTTCTATCTTATTTCAGATTCGCGTCCCGCCCTGGGGACATCATTTGCGCCGGGACGTCAGATCACAGTGGAAAATCTGGAGGAAAAAATATCTAAAAGTACGATTACAAAATAGAGAAGCCCCGGGAACTCCGCTCCTTGCATTATAAAAAATTTCCCCCGGTGCGTCAACTGGTTTTTCCGGAAACACCTCCGCAGGCCGAATAATTCCCCTCCCCTTGGACAAAATAAGAAAAATTTTGCGCCTAAAGGAGAAAAATAATATGTCTTCTGCCCATAAGAAACCCTGGCTGGTACTCAGCCTCATGACGGCGGCACTGCTGGCCGCCGCCGTGTTCCTCGCCCTCTGGGGAAGAAACGAGGAGGCCGCCTCTGCCGCAGCCCCCGCCGCCATCCCGGCTTCCGTGGGAAACTGGGGTTTATCCTTCCCGACAGAGGGACAGGCTCCCACCGGCAACGCCTCTCCCGCAGATCTGGCAAAATACGACTCGTATTATCTGGGAGATACTTCACAAAAGGTAATTTATCTCACATTTGACTGCGGATACGAGAACGGATATACCGGGCAAATTCTGGATGCGCTGAAAAAGCATGGCGCTCCGGCCGCGTTCTTCGTGGTGGGACATATGATCGAATCCGCCCCCGACATCGTCCGCCGCATGGCGGCAGAGGGCCATGTGGTGGGTAATCATACCTTTCACCACCCGGATATGTCCAGCATCTCCCAGCAGGACGCCTTTCAGAAGGAGCTGGACAGTCTGGCCCAGCTCTACCAGCAGACCACCGGCCGGCCGCTTTCCCGGTTCTACCGTCCGCCCCAGGGAAAGTACAGCGAGGAAAACCTGAAGCAGGCGCAGGCACTGGGGTATAAAACAATTTTCTGGAGTCTGGCCTATGTGGACTGGAACACCGACAGCCAGCCGACGGCGGAACAGGCCTATTCCAAGCTTCTGCCCCGTATCCACAACGGCGCTATTGTGCTGCTCCACTCCACGTCCCGGACTAATGCGGAAATTCTGGATGAGCTACTGACCAAATGGGAAAATATGGGGTATACCTTCGCCTCCCTGGAGGCTTTGCCCAACACCTTTACCTGAATCAAAAACCTGCGCCGCCGTTCTGACTGGCATCAGCCCGTCTGCTTCCTTCGCCTTGCTGCGCCAAATCGCCTATATCACTTCCCGGCTTTCGCGCAGTAATGATTCCGCAGCTTTCTCCGGTAAACAGAATATTAAGATTACAAAGGGAGGGCTGGACAGTGTCCAGCCCTCCCTTTCCTGAAGCCGTTACCTTGGCAGCGACAGCACCGCCACCTGCCGGGGAAGCTCTCCCGTCAGCTCCAGCCTACTGCCGGAACAGAACTTTACTTCCTCCGGGGAGTAAAGCCCAGTAAACTCTTCCACCGTACCCAGCACGTCAAAACCAACCTCATCCTTCCGGTAGTGCATGGGAATCACTACCGGAGCGCCGATGGCGTCCGCAACCTGCCGGGCCCCGGCGGCGTCGATGGTATAGTAACCGCCCACCGGGATGAGAATCACATCGCAATGCCCGATTTCTGCCAGCTGCGCCGCGCTCAGCTGATGACCCAGATCTCCCAGGTGGGCCACGGTGAGACCTTCGGCCGTGAAGGTGCGAATCATGTTCCTTCCCCGCAGAGCACCGCCCTGATCATCGTGAAAGCTTTGAATTTCCTTGACAGTAAAGGGGTTCTCCTTGTTGGCAGTCAGACGAATGTTTTCCGTCCAGCCATGGTCAAAATGGTCATGGCTGCAATATACGGCGTCCGCCTCCACTGAAATATCTGGCAGTCCCTGAACCTCGTGGTAGGGGTCCAGCAGGACGCGGAAGCCGCTGCACTCCAGCATAAAGCAGGAGTGGCCCAGCCAGGTGATGGTCATCGTACGTTACCTCCCATTTCATAAGTGGTGATGATTTCGGAGCTTACCAAGAGCAAAGCCCTTGTGATCATATTACGTTATTCCTATTTTACCTCTGCGGCAAGCTTATTTTTCCGCCATCTTCACGGCGGTTTCCAAGGCGATTTTCATCATGGCAGTAAAGGTATTCTGCCGCTCGACGGCGGGCAGCTCCTCGCCGGTGACAATGCTGTCGGAGATGGAGCAGATGGCCAGAGCCCGCTTTCCCAGTTTGGCGGCGGTCATGTAGAGGGCCGCCGCCTCCATCTCCACCGCCAGCACTCCCATTTCCGCCCATTTCAAAGTGCTGTTGGAGGCATCGTAGAAGGTATCGGAGCTGAGCAGATTGCCCACGGGCATCTCTACGCCCGTTTCCCGGGCGCATGCCACAGCGGTTTCCAGCAGTGTGAAGTCCGCAATGGGAGCAAACTGCCCCGGCAGGCCGTACTGATGAGCAAAATTGGAGTTGGTGCAGACTCCTTGGGCGGCTACTACATCCCGGAGCTTCAGTCTGGCGCTGATGGCCCCGGCGGAGCCGATGCGGATGATGTTATCCACGCCATACTGACTGAACAGTTCGTAGGAGTAAATCCCGATGGAGGGCATTCCCATGCCGGAGGCCATGACGGAAACCGGAACCTCACGATAGGTCCCGGTGTAGCCATGAATTCCCCGGACATTGTTCACCAGTCTCGCGTTCTCCAGAAAGGTATCGGCAATAAACTTGGCCCGGAGAGGATCACCGGGCATCAGGACGGTTTTGGCGAAATCGCCGGGATTGGCAGAATTATGTGGAGTAGGCATATCATTTTTCCTTCTTTCTTTTCTCAGCAGAACATCCCATCTGTTCATGAAAATCAGTATAACATAGATCTAAAAAAATGAAAAGACTGTTTTCCGGAGCCGCGGAAATTCTCCACGGATGCCGGGCGCAAAAACTACCGTTTCGGATTGGCACCGCTCAGCGCTGTTTGATATTATAGCCGGCGCACTTGAGAAGAGGTAAAAAGGAGGGGAGGAAAAATGGTGCGG
>CAJTUD010000020.1 GCA_910579725.1 uncultured Oscillospiraceae bacterium
GGCAAGCGGATTTCCATCAAGGACACCCGCGGCATCATCGATGCCATTCTGGACGGCTCCATTCTCAATGCCGAGACCAAGACCATTCCCTATTTCAATCTGGCTGTGCCCACCGCTCTGCCCGGCGTGGATCCCGCCATCCTCGATCCTCGGGATACCTATGCCGACTCCGCCGAGTGGGATACCAAGGCCAAGGATCTGGCCAGCCGCTTCGTGAAGAACTTCGTGAAGTACACCGGCAACGACGCCGGTAAGGCCCTGGTGGCAGCCGGCCCCAAGGTGTAAGATTTCCTGAAAGCGGCGGCGCCACTTTTTTGACAAGCAGAAGGACCAGGACGCTGGGCGTCCTGGTCCTTTTTCATTGCAGGTTTTCATGCCGGGCGGTCACTTCCGCTCGCTGATATAGTCGGCGCACTTGAGAAGAGGTAAAAAGCAGGGGAGGAAAAATGGCGCGGGGCAGGGCGGAGGATGCGGGCGGGCTGACGCCCGCCAAAGACGGCAGCGCCGCCCTGTGCCATTTTGGCCGCCGAACTTTACCGATTCTCAAGTGTGTCGACTATATACAGCCCCACCCGGTTCTGAGCGAGGGCCGCCAGGTCCTTCAGATAGCCCTCCCGGACCAGCTGGCGGCAGGAGAAATCCGGGCATAAATCAGGACCTCCGTTGCAGTCGATCTCCTGATTCATTCCTCCCACATGGTCAATTTTACGCCATCAGTCCCACGCCCAATCCCAGCAGGGCCCCCATGAGCACCTGGAGAGGCGTGTGGCCCATGACCTCCCGAAGGTCGTCGGCAAAGTCCTCCGCCGTCAGTTTTTCCACGTGGGCCAGAATCTGGTTCACCAGCCGGGCGGTATCCCCGGCGCTGCGGCGGACGTTGCATGCGTCGTACATCACTACTGCCGAAACAATCACCGCCAGCGCGAAATCCGGACTCTGTATGCCATACAGCTTCCCGATGGCAGTTGTTGCGGCCACCGCCAGAGCCGAGTGGCTGCTGGGCATTCCGCCGCTGGACACAAAACGGCCCATATCCAGCTTCCGCAGCAGGACGGCGTCCAGAATCACCTTGATGAGCTGGGCCAGAAACCATGCCAGCAGAGCGCAGTCAATAACCGGATTGGTGGTCAGCATTCCAAAGCGCATCTCACGACCTCCTGCCCGCCAGATGGTCCGCCAGCGCCAGCAGGAACCCGCTCCCGGGGAAATCCCGGACTGCCTCCCCGGCCAGCCGGGTCTCCTCTGCCACCAGCTTTCCGCAGCCCTCCAGACCCAGCAGGTCCACAAAGGTCCGCTTCCCCTCTTCCCTGTCCGAGCCGACGGGCTTTCCCAGAATTTCCTGATCGGCGATAACATCCAGCATATCGTCCCGAACCTGGAAGGCCAGTCCGATGTGCTCCGCGTACTCCGCCGCCTGCTTTCTGCGCTCTGCGGCCGCCCCGGCGGCGACGCACCCCAGAACCGCCGCCGCGCCCAGCAGGCCGCCGGTTTTACGCAGGCACAGGTCCCTCAGGGAAGCCCCGTCATGGGCCAGTCCGGCCATATCCAGCACCTGTCCGGCCACCATGCCGTCTCCGCCGCAGGCGGAAGCCAAGGTATCCACCGCGTCGATCCTCTGTTCCGCGCTCAGTCCCGGCGCGCGGGAAATGATCCGGAACGCCTCCGCCTGGAGGGCGTCCCCCGCCAACACAGCCAGCGTTTCCCCATAGACCTTGTGGCAGGTGGGCCGTCCCCGGCGGAGATCGTCGTTATCCATGCAGGGCAGATCGTCGTGAATCAGCGAATAGGTGTGGACGCACTCCAGCGCCCCTCCCAGGGGCAAGGCCTGCCGTATTTCTCCGCCCAGCGCCTCGCAGAAGGCCAGAACCAGCACAGGCCGGACCCGCTTGCCCCCGGCCAGCAGGCTGTAGCGCATGGCCTCCTGGAGGCGGGCGTACGGCCCGGTTTGCAGGAAAAGGCTCTGCAAATATTCCTCCGCAGCCGCGCGGTAGCGGTCATATTGGGCTTCAAACGCCTCCATTCTCATTCCTCCATGCCAAAGGGCAGCTCCACGGGCGCCCCGTCAGGCCCCTTCTGAAGCTTGACCACCTTCTGCTCCGCCTCGTCCAGCATAGCGGAGCAGGCGGCAGCCAGCCTCGTGCCCTCCTCAAACAGGGCCAGGGAGTCCGCCAGCTTGGCCGTTCCCCGCTCCAGCTGGGAGACAATTTCCTCCAGACGGACAATATTCTCCTCAAAGGTTCTGCTTTCCCCGTTGCTTTCGCTCATGATGATTTCTCCTCTGTTATTGTTTCTTCTACCCGGCACTGCAATCGGCCTTTCGCCAGCCGGGCGGTGATCCGGCTTCCCACCGGCACGTCCTCCGCCCGGCGCAGAGGACTGCCGTCCTCGTCCGTCACCAGGGCAAACCCCCGGCCCAGTACCTTCAGCGGGCTCAGGGCGTCAAGGGACGCCGCCAGAGATGCCGTCTGCCGCCTGGGGAGCGCCAGCCGCCCCAGGGCGGCCCGGCCAAGATCCCTCTGCACCCGGTCCAGCAGCTGCCGCTTGTCCAGAATCACCGCCATCGGATCTGCCAGCACCCGCTTCCCCCCCAGTTCCGTCAGGCGGCGGCGCAGCAGCTCCAGACGCTTGCTCTGGCTGCGGAACATGTGCAGCCGCAGGCTTTGCAGCTTTTCCAGCAGTTCCGCCTGATCCGGGACCGCCAGCTCGGCGGCCTGGGTGGGCGTGGCCGCCCGAACGTCCGCCACAAAATCGGCAATGGTGACGTCCGGCTCATGGCCGACGGCGGAGATGACAGGAATCTCCGAATCATAAATGGCCCGGGCCACCCGCTCGTCGTTGAAGGCCCACAAATCCTCGATGGAACCGCCGCCCCGCCCGGTGATGATGACGTCCGCCACTCGGAAGCGGTTGGCGTAGCGCAGCGCTCCCGCGATTTCCGGCGGCGCCTCCGCGCCCTGCACCCGGACGGGCAGCAACTTCACCTCCGCCAGAGGATACCGGCGGCGGAGATTCCGGATCATATCGTGAACCGCCGCCCCTGCGGGGGAGGTGATGATCGCCACGGATCGGGGATACGCCGGCAAGGGCTTTTTGTGGTCCTCCGCAAACAGCCCCTCCTTCCACAGCTTCTCCTTGAGCTGCTCAAAGGCCACATGGAGATCGCCCACCCCCTCGGGACCGAGAGACTCGCAATAGAGCTGGTAGGCCCCGTCCCGGGGGAAAACGCTGACCCGGCCCGCAGCGATCACCTTCATGCCGTTTTCCGGACGGAACCGGAGGCTCTGCGCCTGCCACTTGAACATCACGCAGCGGACGGCCCCCTCCGCGTCCTTCAGGGTAAAATAGTGATGCCCGGACGGGTAGAGCTTATAGTTGGAAATCTCCCCCCGGACAAAAACATGATTCAGCTCCGGCACGCTGTCCAGCACCGCCTTCACCAGTCCGTTCAGCTCCGATACGCTGAAGACCTGCCGCTCCATGGTTTCCCTCCCTCAATTTGCCGTTCCCCCGCATACGTCCCGGGAACGGCGGCCAAAAATCTTTTGCCGCCTGCGGGCGGCAAACTTCTGCGAAGATCGTTTGACAGCTTGAAAAGGGCGCACAGCTGTGCGCCCTCTTTCATTTCTCCTCCGTCTCGCCCCGGACGAAGGACCCCAGGATTCCGTTGATAAACCGCACAACGTCCGGGTCCTCGTACTTCTTGGCAATTTCGACGGCTTCATTGATGGCCGCGCCGTTGGGAATCTCCGGCATGTAGAGAATCTCGTACATGGCCACGCGCATAATAGCCCCCGCCACCAGCGGAATGCGCTCGAACCGCCAGCCCTTGGCGTATTTCTCAATATACTGGTCCAGCTCATACCCGTGGGCGGCGATGCCCTTGACCAGTTTGCAGATATAGTCCCGCTGGCTGGGCCCCGGCAGCTCGCCGTAAACCTCATACTCCGGAGCCAGCATCTCAAAATGCGGGCCGGAGATGCGCTGTTCCAACAGCTCACCGGCGCTCAGACTGGTGAAGCTCAGCTCAAAGGAGAGGTGCATGGCAATCTCTCTGGCGACATTTCTAATCATGGGTTATTTTCTCTCTCCATCCGCACAAACCGCCGCGCTTACTGAAAGCTGACGCCGCCCACATGGACGTTTACAGCCTTCACCGCAAACCCGGTCATGGACTCAATTGCGCCGGACACGCTGCCCTGTAACTTTCCCGCCACCTCGGGGATGGCGTAACCGTAGCGGATCATGACAAACAGGTCTATGACCGCCCCCTCCTCGTCCACCGCCATGCGCACACCCCTGGCGCCGGACTTCTTGGAGGACACGTTCATCAGGCCGCTGATGCCCTCCACGTCGGCCACCGCTCCCGCGGCAATGGAGGCCAACACCTCTTCGGAGATATGGATACAGCCCAGCTCCTCGGCGTGGGTCATGTAATCTTTGCTTTCGCCCATAAATCAAGTCACTCCTTTTGGGAAAGTAAATTTCAACTTTTGTATTGTATCATCTTTTTTCGGAAAATACAACCAGAAATTTATCCGCTTTCCTCCGTTGATTTACAAGCTGAGATCTTTTGATCCGCCGGCAGCGCGGCGCCGGCGGAAAGGGCCTCCGGCCTTTCACAGCGCGTACGTCTGATACGCCTCTCCCTCCATATTCTTCCAGGTGAACGTCCGGTCCTCCAGAATCAGATAACCTCCCGCGCTGCCGTCCTTGGGGATCGAGGTGGAGCCGGGGTTGATATAGTGCCAGCCGTCGTGACGGCGCGCCGCCGGGACATGGAAATGGCCGTTGAGCAATACGGTTCCCTCCGCCATGGGCGGGAGATGGTCCTCGTTCCAGATGTGGCCGTGGGTGGCGAAGAGGTCCGCGCCCTCCCAGCTGAGCAGGGCGTAGTCCGCCAGAATGGGAAACTCCAGCACCATCTGGTCCACCTCGCAGTCGCAGTTGCCTCTCACCGCCACAATGTGGTTTTTGATGGAGTTGAGCCGCTCCGCCGCCGCCATGCAGTCGTACTCCCTGGGCAGTGCGTTCCGGGGCCCATGGTAGAGCAGATCTCCCAGCAGCAGCAGCTTTCCCGGGCGCTCCGCCCGGAAGGCGTCCAGCAGCTTGCCGGCGTAATAGGCGGACCCATGGAGGTCCGAGGCGATCATCAGCTTCATTGGGGATGTCCTCCTTCACGTTTTCTGGCAGTAGTATACACAGATTTCGCGGAAATTTCAACACAAAATACCTTCCCGCCGGTATGGAATTGGGAACAGCTGTTAATTTTTTATGAAAACTCATTTTTGCCGTTGTGTTTCCCCGCCGTTTGTGCTATGCTATAGGCACCGTAAGTTTACCAAAAGCAAAAAAGGAGTGATTTCATATGGTCAGACTGATTATGAGCGGCTCTGGCGAGGGAAAGACCAAGCAGCTCATCGAGCTCATGGAGAGCGCTGCGGAGCACGAGGTTGGGTGCATGGTGTGTATCGAGGCAAAGCGCAGCATGAGCTTCAATCTCCGCCACCAGACCCGGCTGATCGACGCTTCGGAGTTTGACATCAGCAGCTTTGAGAATCTTCGGGGCTTCATCAGCGGCCTCTATGCGGGCAACTATGATATTTCCCACATTTTCATTGACAATCTCTGCAAGGTGGCCCAGAATTCCAACGAACGGGAGGTCGACAGCTTTCTCAACTGGCTGGATCATTTCAGCGCCCCTCTCAACCTGAAAGTGACCGTCACCATCAGCGCCGCGACCGACACCGCCACGGACACCATGCGCAAGTATATGTAAGGAATCTCTCTCCAATTGACAGCGCCGCCTCCGGCCGCAAAGCCGGAGGCGGCGCTGTCAATGCCGTTCATCACCCCAGCATGGGCAGGATCAGTCCCGCCAGCAGGGTCAGAACCAGCACGATAATCACTGCCCGGGAGATCATTTTCACCCATTTCTGATTCATCCTTCCGCCTCCTCGCTCAGAATTTTCTTGACGGCCTTTTCAGCCTTGCTCCTTGGCAGCATCAGCTCGTGTCCGCAGGTTTCGCACCTGAGCTTGATGTCCATTCCCAGGCGCAGAATCAGCCATGTTCTGCCGCCGCAGGGGTGCTGCTTTTTCAGCTCCACCCGGTCGTTCAGTTTCAGCTCCAGCAAGAAATCACCTCTTCTTCTCAACGGTCAAGCATCGTGGCGCATACACTGTCTTATCAGAAAAGCAAGGACGGTGTATCACATGCGCAGGAATGTATATCTGCCGGAGGGCGCGGGCCCTCTCTTTCCGGAAGATCAGCCTCTCAGCGTTCTCCAGCGGGCGATGGAGGAACAGACGGTTCTGGAGGGCCAGGCCATCCGCTGCGACGCCCGGCGGGATCTGACGGTCCGTTTCGGGGGCTACGAGGGCGTCATCCCCCGTCTGGACGCCATACATCCCGCCATCAGCGGCGCGGAGCGGGACATCGCGGTTCTCTCCCGGGTAGGCAAGCCCACCTGCTTCACCGTCGCCGGTATGGAAACCGATGGCGGCGGCAGGCCCCGCTTCATCCTCTCCCGCCGGGCGGCCCAGGAGCAGGCCATCGCGTATCTTCTGGAACATGCCCGGCCCGGCGCGATTCTTCCCGCCCGGGTGACGCATCTGGAGAGCTTCGGCGCGTTTGTGGATCTGGGCTGCGGGGTGACGTCGCTGATTCCCCTGGAAAACATCTCCGTCTCCCGGGTTTCCCACGCCTCGGACCGCTTCCGTCCGGGGCAGGATATTCTGGCGGCCGTCGTCGCCGTGGATTCCCCGGCCTGCCGGTTCTACCTCACGCACAAGGAGCTGCTGGGAACCTGGCTGGAGAACGCGGCGGCCTTTGCGCCCGGCGACGCGGTTGCGGGGGTGGTCCGGAGCGTGAAAGAATATGGGATCTTCATCGAGCTGGCCCCCAACCTGTCCGGACTGGCGGACTGGCGTGGGGACGCGGCGCCCGGCGACGCGGTTTCCGTCTACATAAAATCCATCCGTCCGGACTCCAGAAAGATCAAGCTGCAAATCATCCAGAACCTGGGCCCTGTCCGGGAGCTTCAGGAGCCCCGCTATTTTCTTACAGACGGGACAATCGACGGCTGGCAATACTAGGGGCTGTCGGATTCGCCGCGCTGGCCCTTGATCTTCTCCCAATAGGCTTTCGCGGCCTGTTCGGTCTTGTTTCCGCCGTACTGGTAGTAGGAAACGCCTGCCAGCTCGTCCGGCAGATACTGCTGCTTCACCCAGTGTCCCGGGAAGCCGTGGGGATAGAGATACCCCTGCTCCCTCTCCTGGCCGGTGGTATCGGCGTGAACGTTCTGCAATTCTCTGGGGACGGCTCCGGTCCGTCCCTTTTTCACGTCGCTCCAGGCCGCGCCGATGGCGTTGATGACGCTGTTGGACTTGGGCGCGGTGGCCAGCAGGATGGCCGCCTGGGCCAGAGGCAGCTGCGCCTCCGGCAGTCCCAGCTGCATGGCGGTATCCACGCAGGCTTTCACAATGGAAATAGCCTGGGGATAGGCCATACCGATGTCCTCGCTGGCAGAGCACAGCAGCCTCCGGCAGGGGGTGATCAGATCCCCCGCCTCCAAAAACCGGGCCAGATAGTGCAGCGCCGCGTCCGGATCGCTGCCTCGCAAGGATTTCATCAGTGCGGAGGCCAGATCGTACATGGCGTCGCCGCCCCTGTCGTAGCGCATGGCGCTGCGCTGGGACACCTGCTCCGCGTCCGCCGCGGTGAGCACCAGCCTCCCGTCCTTCACCGCAGCCGCCTCGTAGAGCAGCTCCACCGCGTTCATGGCCTTGCGCACGTCCCCGCCGCAGGCGTGGGCGATGTAATCCGGCACTCCCTCCTCCCAGCTCAGGGGCAGCGGGCTCTCGGACCGGACCAGAGCCAGGGCCCGCTCCACGGCGGGCCTCACCTCGCCGGCGGAGACGGGCTTGAACTCAAACACTGTGCTGCGGCTGAGCAGGGCGGCGTAGACGTAGAAGTAGGGGTTTTCGGTGGTGGAGGCGATCAGGGTGATGGACCCGTTCTCCATAAATTCCAGCAGGGACTGCTGCTGCTTTTTGTTGAAGTACTGGATCTCGTCCAGATACAGCAGCACCCCGCCCGGGGCCATCAGCGTGCCCACGTCCCCGATGATGCTCCTCACATCCTGAAGGGAGGCGGTGGTGGCGTTAAGCTTGTACAGCGTGCGGTGGGTCCGTTTGGCGATGATGTTGGCAATCGTGGTCTTCCCGGTGCCGGAGGGACCGTAAAAGACCATGTTGGCGCCGGTACCCTTCTCGATGAACCGGCGCAGCAGGGCGTTGGGCCCCAGCAGATGTTTCTGCCCCACCACCTCGTCCAGCCCCTGCGGCCGGATACGGTCCGCCAGCGGATGGTCCATGGGCGGTCACGCTCCTTTCGTCATGGCGGGAACAGAGGGGCGCTTACAGTTCCAGCTCATACTTGTATTCCAGAAACTCCCTGCCGGTGCCCCGTTTCTTGACGGTCTTCGTCTCCACGATCCGGAAGCCGAACTTCCGGGCGATGGCGTTGGAGCCGGGGTTCTCGCTGAATATGAAGATGGTGGCCTTCTTCGCGCCCTGTTCTCTGGCCCAGCCGATCATGCCGCCCACCATCTCGGTGGCGTAGCCCTGCCGCCAGAAGTCCCTGTGGACGCAGTAGGCGATGTCGTACACATCCCCCTCCGGGAGAAAGCTACAGGTACCGATCCGCGTCCCCGCGGCCCTGTCCTCAGCGATGAGGTAGCAGCATTCCTTGTCCTCGCCCAGCTGCTCGATTTGCCGGAGGTATTCGTCGCTGACCGTCTCCATGGTCTCGTCCATCAGGTACTCCCCCATTTCCGGGTCGTTCCAGATGCTCAGTGCGAAGCGGGCGTCCTCCGGCGTAAAGCCCCGCAGGTACAGGCGCTCCGTCTCAATGGGTGGAATCTTCATCTTTTGTACCTCCTAGCCCCGGCCGCACTTCTCCGCATCGATGGCCAGCACCGCCATCAGCGCGCACAGCGCGTTGGACGGGTCCTCCACGTCGATGACGTAGGTATCCGTCCAGTTGAACAGCTCCTTGCCGATGACGGCCACCAGCCCCTGGCTGGGGCTGGTGATGGAGTAGTCCCACTCCGTCCAGCTGCCCTCCACCTGCCAGTCGCTGCAATCGAACACGAAGCTGGGGGTAAAGAAGGTGAACTCCTTTTTCAGACAGCCCAGATACTCGCCGTAGGCGTACAGCTCAAACTGCGGCAGAAAGGTCAGCACCCTTTCCTGCACTGTGCCGATATGCCTGCCTCCGGCGTCCAGAATATGCAGGCAGTGCCCCCAGCTGAGCTTGCCCTCCACGGTGAAGAGAACGTCTCCGTTTTCATCAAAGATGTCATAGCTGTCAAACCAGGAAAAAAAGCGCTGCTTGAATAGCATTTTCATAAAGAGCTCCTCGTTTTGCGGCCCTGCCGCCCATAGCGGCGGAACCGGTGTGATTTGCCCACCAGTGTATCACAAATTCCTCCGGACTGCAACCTCCCCCGCCGCACCCCGGCGAATTTCCGGAACGCGCGGCGGCTATTCCGCGATTCCCCCTGTGGTGAAGGAGTGGTCGGAGTAAGGCCGGATCGCCCTCACCTTCTCCATCATGCCGGCAAACTTCTCCGGCCTCAGGCTCTGGGGCCCGTCGCACAGGGCGTGCTCGGGATCGTTGTGGACCTCGATAATCAGGCCGTCCGCTCCGCAGGCCGTGGCCCCCAGGGCCATGGGGGCCACCAGCTCCCAGCGTCCCGTGGCGTGGCTGGGGTCCACCACCACCGGCAGGTGGGACAGCTGGTGGAGCACCGGGATCACCGACAGGTCCATGGTGTTCCGGGTAGCGGTTTCAAAGGTGCGGATACCCCGCTCGCAGAGGATCACCTGCTCGTTGCCTCCTGCCATGACGTATTCCGCGCTCATCAGCAGCTCCTGGAGGGTGTTGGCCATTCCCCGCTTGATGAGCACCGGCTTGCGCAGCCTGCCCAGATCCTTGAGCAGCTCGAAGTTCTGCATGTTCCGGGCCCCCACCTGGATGATGTCGATATCCTCGAAGAGGGGCAGGTGCTTGGCGTCCATGATCTCGGTGACGATGGGCAGCCCCGTGGCCTCCCGCGCCTTCAGCAGCAGCCGGATTCCCTCCTCGTGGAGTCCCTGGAAGGCGTACGGGGAGGTACGGGGCTTGAAGGCGCCTCCCCGCAGCACCTGGGCCCCGGCGGCCTTGACGGCCTGGGCCACGGCGATGATCTGCTCCTCGTTTTCCACCGAGCAGGGCCCCGCCATCACCAGGAAGTGGCCCCCTCCGATTTTCGCTCCGCCCGGCAGGGTGATGGCGGTGTCCTGCTCATGAAATTTCCGGTTGGCGTTTTTGTAGGGCTCCTGGATGCGCTTGACGGTCTCCACGATGTCCAGTGCCATGATGCTCTCGATGTCCACCCGGGAGGTGTCTCCCACCAGCCCCACGATGGTATGGTTTTCTCCCACGGATTTGTGGGTTTCCAGCCCCATGCTGTGCAGCCACGCGTCGAACAGCTCCACCTGCTGGCGCTCCGCGCTTTTTTTCAGAATCACGATCATAACGCACTCAACTCCTGTTCAAAATAATTTTTCGCGTAAAAAACGGGTCTTACAGTGTTGTTTCACTGTAAGACCCGGAATGGATTTCCCCGACAGCTTTTCACCGCAGCAAAACAACCCTTATCTACTTGTGCAGATAAAGGTAAAGTAATAGTAAGCGGCGAACAGCGTGGATTTCATAGGAAAAGCCTCTCATTTCCGTGATGGTTTTCATTTTAGCACGAATCTTCCCCGGTGGCAAGAGGAAATCCGGGGAAATCCCGAAAAATTTTCTGCGTTTCTTTCACGAAAATTTCACCATTTTGGTTTCATCTGTGTTATAATGGGGGTGTTTATTTTGCGAAGAAATGCGACAGATATGTACGGGGTGAAAAAATGAGTAGTTTTGTCCGATTTGAAGGGGTCAAAAAGGTCTACCGCATGGGCGAGGTGGAAATCCAGGCCCTGCGGGACGCCACCTTCGCCGTGGAAAAGGGGGAGCTGTGCGTGATCGTGGGTCCCAGCGGCGCGGGAAAGACCACGCTCCTGAATATTCTGGGCGGCATGGATACGCTGACCGAGGGCCGGGTGTTTCTGGGCAGCGAGGAGATCTCCTCCTATAACGCCCGGCAGCTGACCGCCTACCGCCGCCATGACATCGGCTTCGTATTTCAGTTTTATAATCTGGTGCCCAATCTGACGGCCCTGGAGAACGTGGAGCTGGCCTCCCAGATCTGCCGCAATCCCCTGGACGCGGCGGAGGTGCTGCGCAGCGTGGGCCTGGAGGAACGGCTGAGCAATTTCCCCGCCCAGCTCTCCGGCGGCGAGCAGCAGCGGGTGGCCATTGCCAGGGCGCTGGCCAAGAATCCCCAGCTGCTCCTCTGCGACGAGCCCACCGGCGCATTGGACTACCACACGGGCAAGGCCATTCTGAAGCTTTTGCAGCTGATGAGCCGGAAAAACGGCATGACGGTGGTCATCATCACCCATAACAGCGCCCTCACCGCCATGGCCGACCGGGTGATTCAAGTGAAGAACGGCGCCGTTCTCTCCGAGGAGATCAACGACCGGCCCGTTCCGGTGGAGGAGATCGAATGGTAAAAACGCTGCTGCGCGCCGCCATACGGGAAATCCGGCAGAGCATTGGCCGCTATCTGGCGATTCTGGCGATTGTGGGGCTGGGCGTGGGCTTCTTCGCCGGCCTGCGGGCCTGCCAGCCGGACATGATGGCCACAGGCGGCAAATATCTGACGGAGCAGAAGTTCTATGATTTCCGCTTTCTGTCCACCCTGGGGTTCACGGAGGAGGACGTGGCGGCCTTCGCCGCCCTGGAGGGGGTGAGCGCCGCCCAAGGCGGGGTGTTCACCGACTTTCTCACGGAAATTGAGGAGGGCCTTGAGACGGTGGTGAAGGCCCACTCCATAACGGAGGACGTGAACATCCTCAAGCTCTCCGCGGGCCGGATGCCCGAAGCGCCCGACGAGTGTCTGGGAGACGCGAAATACTTCCTGGAGGAGGATCTTGGAACCGTTCTTCCGGTGAACGGGAGCAACAGCGAGGATACACGGGAGCTGCTGCGGTACGACGGGTACACCGTTGTGGGACTGGCCTGGTCCCCCTTCTATCTCAACTACGAGCGGGGGACCAGCTCTCTGGGCAGCGGCAGCGTGGCCGCCTTTGTGTATATTCCCGAGGACGGCTTTGATTTTGAAGCCTACCATGAAATTTTCCTGGCGCTGGAGGACGTTCCCGCGCCCTATTCCGGCGCGTACGATCAATTGACCGGCAGCCGGGAGGCGGAAATGGAGGACCTTCTGGACCAGCGGGCAGAGCTGCGCTACGACGAGCTGTACAGCGAGGCCATGGAAAAGATCCGGGACGGGGAACAGGAGATCGCAGACGGATGGGAGGACTACCGCCGGGAGAAGGCGGACGCCGAAACGGAGCTGGACGACGCCTACCGGGAGCTTACCGACGGCGAGTCCGACTATGAGCAGGGCCGGCAGGACTACCAGCAGGGCCAGCAGGACTACGCCGACGGACGGCAGAAGGTGGCGGACGCCCAGCAGGAGCTGACGGACGCGGAAGCGGAAGTCGCCGGCGGCCAGCAGGAGCTGGAGGAGGCCCGCCAGGAGCTGGACAGCGGCTGGGAGGAATACAACCAGGCCCGGGCGGACGCGGAGCGGGAGCTGGAAGAGGCCCGGCAGAAGCTGGAAGACGGCGAGCGGGAGTACGCCGAAGGGCTGGCGGAGTACAACGACGGCCTGCAAAAGCTGGAGGAGGTCAGAGACGAAATCGCAAAGGGCGAAAGCGGGCTCAGCACCGGCCAGCAGGAGCTCAGCGCCGCCCAGGCCCAGCTGAACGCCGCCTGGGCCCAGCTGCAAAGCGGCCAGCAGACGCTCCAGGAGAGCAAGGCCCAGCTGGATGCCGGCGAGGCGCAGCTCCAGGCCGGCAAGGCCCAGTATGAGACGCAGCTCAATCAATTTCTCGCCATAAAGGACACCCTGCCCCCTGAAACGGCGGCGGGAATGCAGGCCCAGCTGGACGAAGCGAAAGCGGAGCTGGACCGGAGCGAGGCGCAGCTGGCCGCAGGCTGGGCCCAGTACAGCGCAGGACTGCGGGAATATGAGTCCGGCTATGCCGAATACCAGAGCGGCGCGGCCCAGGTGGCCCAGGCGGAGCGGGAGCTGCGGGATGGCCGCTCTGAGCTGGAGCAGGGCCGCAAGGAGCTGGCCAGCGGCGAACAGGAGCTGGAAGAGGCCGGAAAACAGCTGGAGGAGGCCCGCCGGGAGCTGGACGAGGGCTGGGCGGAATACAACAGCGCCAAAGCGGAGGCAGACCGGGAGCTGGCGGAGGCATACCAGAAGCTTCAGGACGGCGAGGCGGAGTACAGCGACGGCCTGCGGGAGCTGGAGGACGGCCGCAGGGATCTGGACGAGGCCCAGCGGGAGCTGCGGGAGGCCCAGCGCAAGCTGGACGAGGCCCGGGACCAGCTGGACCGGGCCCCCGGCGAGCTGGAGGATGCCCGGACGGAGCTGGACGACGGCTGGGCGGAGTACCGCGACGGCCGGGCCGAGGCCGACCGGGAGTTTGCCAGCGCGGAGGAGGAGCTCCGGGACGCGGAGGAGGAGCTGGCCGATGCCAGAGAGAAGCTCAAGGATCTGAAACGGGCCTCCACCTATGTCCTCACCAGGGACGAGAACACGGGCTATGTCTGCTTTGAGAACGACACTTCTATCGTAGCGGCGGTGTCGGTGGTGTTTCCGGTATTTTTCTTCCTGGTGGCGGCTTTGGTGTGCATGACCACCATGAAGCGCATGGTGGACGAGCAGCGCACCCAGATCGGCGTGCTGAAGGCTCTGGGCTACGGCCGCGCCCAGATCATGACCAAGTATCTGTTTTATTCCGGCTCCGCCGCTCTGGCTGGCAGCGTTCTGGGCTATGGCCTTGGCGTGACGGGCCTGCCCTGGATCATCTGGGAGATCTATGGGATGATCTACGGCTTCGCGCCTCTGGAGCACGCGGTTCTGCCGGATCTGGCGGCGGTTTCCTTTGCGGCGGCGCTGCTGTGCTCCATGGGAGCCACATGGCTGTCCTGCCGGGTGGAGCTGCGGCGGCAGGCGTCGGATCTGATCCGTCCCAAGGCTCCCAGAGCGGGCCGCCGGGTGTTTCTGGAGTATATCACGCCGCTGTGGAAGCGTCTGAGCTTTCTGCACAAGGTTTCCGCCCGGAACGTGCTGCGCTACCGCAGCCGCCTGATCATGATGGTTCTGGGCATCGGCGGATGCACAGCCCTGCTGTGCACCGGCTTCGGCGTCCGGGACTCCATCGCCCATGTGGCCGATGATCAGTTTAACGAAATCACTCTCTATGACTATTCCGTCACCTTCCAGGACGGCCAGACTTCCGAATCGGCCTCAGCCTATCTGGAGAAATACGGCTGGGACCCGGAGCAGGCCCTGCTGGTCCATAACGGCAGCGTGGACGTGCTGGCGGAGGGGGGCAGCAAATCCGTCTATCTGGTGGCGTCCTCCACCGGTTCCCTGGAGGGATTCCTCTCCCTCCACCGCGGCGGTGAGCCTGTCGCCTACCCCGGCGTGAACGAGGTAGTGCTCAACGCCGGACTGGCGGAGAGCCTGGGCGTGCTCCCCGGCGACAGTGTGGAGCTGCGCAGAGGAACGCTGGGATCCATGAAGGTCACGGTTTCCGCCCTGTGCGACAATTATGTGTTCAATTACGCCTACGTTTCCCCGGAAACCTACCGCAGCCAGCTGCTGGAGGAGCCGGAGTACAACACCCTCTACGTCCTGGCCCACGACGGCGCGGACCCCTACGAGGAGGGCGCTGTGCTGCTGGAGGACGAGGACGTGAGCACAGTGACGGTAAACGCCGCCACCCGGGAGCGGGTGGACAGCATGCTCTCCCGCCTGGATTATATTGTGGTGGTGATTGTGCTGTGCGCGGCGGCGCTGGCGTTCATCGTGCTCTACAATCTGACCAACATCAACATCAACGAGCGCGTGCGGGAGATTGCCACCATCAAGGTTCTGGGCTTTTATCAGGGCGAGGTGGCCGCCTATGTCTTCCGGGAGATCAACATTCTTTCCATTCTGGGCAGTCTGGCGGGCCTGGGGATGGGGAAAGCGCTCCATGCTTTCGTCATGGAGCAGATCAGGATTGACGCCATGACGTTTGCCTGCCGGATCGCGCCGCTCAGCTACGGGATTTCTTTTGCCATGACGCTTCTGTTCACTCTGGCGATTTCCGCAGGCATGCGGCCCCGGCTGCGCCGGATCGACATGGCGGAGTCCCTGAAGTCCATCGAGTAGGCGGCGGCCGCGCCGCCTGCCGGCAACCCAAAATAAACGGGGCGGCAAGGGCGTTTCCTTGCCGCCGGAGAGGAGCCGCCATGTTCCGCAGCCTCCACATGAAGCTGGTATTGATCATGCTCCTGCTGATCACCTCCCTGATGACCGTAGTAGGCACCATTATGGTGACGAATATCACCGGCTTCTATATTGACGAATTCTACGCCCAGGTGGAGGCGGTCTTCGGTGATGCCAATCCCGCCAATGCCGCCTTTGTCAACACCCTGCGCCGGGAGGCGGCCCAGCCGGACGGCGTTGAGATGATCAGCCGGATGATCGAGGCCAAGGCGGGCGATCTGGGCCTCAACTCCAGCACCCGGAATTACTATATTCTGGACGGCCGCACCGGCGCCTTCCTGGGGGGCAGCGACGACGAGAAGGGCCTGGAGAGCCTGCAAGTCACCCCGAACCTTCTCACCGCCCGGGCCAGCATTGCCGGCGGCGGCGCCGCCGTCGGTTCGGAAAGCGATATCACCGCCAACTATATGGATGTGGCCATCCCCATCACCGGCGGAGAAAGCGCGTATATCATTTATATTTATGACAACCGGGATACGGTCAATTCCCTGAACAGCCAGCTGTTTCTGATTATCGTCCAGGCCCTGCTGGTAGGCCTGCTGATTTCCGTCCTGCTCAGCTTCCTGCTCAGCAAGACAATGATCATCCCCATCGAGCGCCTGACAGAGCGGGCGGAGCAGGTTTCCGCCGGAGACTTCGGCTCGACCATCGCCGTGGAGTCCTCCGACGAAATCGGCATTCTCACCACAACCTTCAACAACATGGCCGCCGTTCTTCAGGACACCCTGGAGGCGGTGGCCAGCGAGCGGAACAAGCTGGACACCCTGTTTCTCCACATGACCGACGGCGTCATCTCCTTTGCCAGCGACGGCTCCATCCTCACCAGCAACCCCTCCGCCAGCCGGATGCTGGGCCGGGAGGTGTCCTTTTACGACTACGACGCACTGTTTGGCCAGGAGCTCCCCCTCAGTCAGGTCATGCGCCTCCAGCGGCCCAACTTCGCCTCCCGGGAGCTGACGGCGGGAGACCGGATTCTGGAGCTGTATCTGGCCCCCGTCTCCGACGGAGAGGGCGGCGGCGCCATGGCGGTGATGCACGACGTCACCGCCCAGCGGAAAAACGAGGAAATGCGCAAGGAATTTGTGGCCAACGTCTCCCACGAGCTGCGCACCCCTCTGACCAACGTCCGCAGCTACGCCGAAACCATCCGGGACATGGACGGCATTCCCCCCGACATGGAGAACAACTTTCTGGATATCATCATCAGCGAAACCGACCGCATGACCCGCATCGTCCAGGATCTGCTGACGCTCAGCCGCCTGGACTCGGGCCGGGCGGAAATCCGGATGACCCGCTTTTCCCTTCACGACGCCATCGAGTCGGTGTGCCGCGCGGTGGAGCTGGAGGCCAGGCGGCGGGGGCATACCCTGCTGCGCCAGTACGGCGACACTCTGCCCATGATCATGGGGGACCGCAGCCGCCTGGAGCAGGTGATGATGAACGTGGTGGGCAACTCCATCAAATACACACCCGACGGCGGCGTCATCACCGTGGATGCCGGCGTCCGGGGCAAGAACGTATGGATCGAGGTGTCCGACACCGGAATCGGCATTCCTCCCAAGGACCGCGAGCGGATTTTCGACCGGTTCTACCGGGTGGACAAGGCCCGTTCCCGGGAGAGCGGCGGCACCGGCCTGGGCCTCTCCATCGCCCGGGAGATTGTCCTGCGCCACCAGGGCTCCATTGCCCTGACCTCCCACGACGGTCCCGGCACCACGGTGCGGATTGTTCTGCCCATCCGCCAGAAGGAGGAGGACCGGCATGGGTAAGAAGGATCTGCGCGGCCATATTCAGAATCTGGCGATCGCAGTGCTGTCGCTGTCCGCTCTTTTTCTGCTCACGCAGCTGCCTCTTCTGCACAATATTCCCCTCTTTCACCGCGTGCCCTCCCTGTTTTCGCCGTCTCCGGTCTCCGCCGGCCGGGAGGAGGGTGCACTGCCCGCCGCCATGTTTTCCTCTGTCAACCTGATGGTGACAGGAGACGGCGAATACCGCCGGAACGGCCGGCTGTGCGTCAGCGCCGGCGACCCGGAGCTTCTTCAGTATATCATCCCTCTGTTTCAGGAGGCGCTGGGCTCCGCCGGTTCGCTTGAGCAGTCCCCGGACGGCGGATTCCGCGCCGCGCTGAACGGTCCGGGGCTCTATCTGGAGCTGGGCGGCGCGCTGCCTCTGGAGGCGGCGGCAGCCTGGCTGGGTATGGAAGAGCCGCTGAATTTCAACCTTCGCCTGCGCGCCATGGCGCTCACCACCGGCGGCGAGGAGGATGTTTCCCTCTATCTGCTGGAGGAGGGCGGCGGAATTTTCCGCTGCGCCACGGCGCTGCCCGTCTCCGCTCTGGGCTCCATCTGTGAAAAGTATCTGCCCAACGGTGCGAATTTCGCCTTTGAAACCGCCCACAGCGGCCTGGAGCCCTACGCGATCCTGACGGCGGATTCCGGCGGGCCGCTGCCGGACATTCAGGCGGAGCTTCCCGCGGGCTATTCCGCCTACAATCTGCTGACCGCCCTGGATTTCAACGCCCACACCCTCTCCCGCTATACGGAGAGCAGCGGCGCGGAGGTGGTGGAGGAGACCCCCCGGACGCTGCGCATCGCTCCCGACGGAACCGTCTCTCTCAACAGCCGCTGGGAAACAGCCTCCCCTCTCTACCAGGCCTCCGGCCAGGGGCTGCGGGAAATTCTGGCGGCGGCCTGGCGGCTGGCCTCCGCCCTGACGGCCGGCACCGGCGCGTCGCCTGTGTACCTGCATACGGTGGAGGAGACGGAGTCCGGCTATACGCTTCGCTTCCGCTATCAGGCCGAGGGCGTTCCCGTACTGTTTCCCGACGCGGGGGACGCGCTGTCCGTCGTCTATCAGAACGGGGTGGTAACGTCCTTTACCTACCGCTGCCGGGTATACGAGGCGCTGGAGGGAGAACCGGCGGCAATGCTGCCGGCCTCCATGGCCCAGGCCATCGCCGCCGCCTCCCCCGGCTCCTCCCTGTCCATCGGCTACGCGGACGACGGCTCCGGACAGCTGGCGGCCCAATGGCTGCGATGACCGGCCGCTCCGCGAAACACGCGCCCCCCTGCCGGCGGCGCGGAAGGAGAGCACTATGGAAACCTACCGGCTGAAAAATATTATCCTTGTCATTCTGCTTCTGCTCAACGGCTGTCTCCTGCTGACCGTGGGATACCAGAAGCTGCAAGCCATGACGGCGGAGCGCCAGACCGCCGGACGGCTGCGGGAGCTGTATCAGGCCAGCCAGCTGACGCTGGGGGAGGACATTGATCTTCTCCAGCCGCCTCTGGGCCCTCTGAACCTGTCCCGGCAGGCGGAAACGGAGCGGGAGATCGCCTCCGTCCTGCTGGGCGCGGAGGCTGTTTCCACCAGCCAGGGCGGCGGAATTTACAGCTATGCCTCGGAGCGCTGCGCCATCCAGTTCCGCGCCGGGGGCAGCTTTTACGGCGTCCGCCTGAATCTGCCCGTGGAGGACGCGGAGGAGTTTTCCCGGGATTTCTGCCGCCGGTTTGGCTATGAAGAGCCCCGGTTCCAGATGGAAAACGGCGACGGCCGGGCCATAGCCGGCCAGCTGGCGGACAAGGTGCCGGTGGTGAATTGCAGCGTGGAGCTGTATTTCGAGCAGGGGCGGCTGACCTCGGTGTCCGGAGCCCATGTCAGCCTGGAAAACGCCGCGCCTGCGGCAGGCCAACGGATGACCTGCGCCACCGCCCTGGTCAAATTTCTGGACTACCGCAGCGCCTCCGGCGTGGTGTGCAGCGAAGTGACCGGCGCGCGGTGCGTCTATCAGCTCCAAGGGGCCACCGTTCCCCGCCTGCTGCCCGTCTGGGAGATCGAGACGGACACCTATACCTACTACGTGGACTGTGAGACCGGCGAGGTCTCCGGCCAGTAAACGCAGCCGGAGAGCGGGAGCCCCCGCAAGGCCGGCGGTTCCAACGGAGCGCCGCTTCTCCGGCCGCCCGGCTGTACCGGACCGGATATGACGCGTCCCCCCTTCCCGCGGCAGCCGCAGGGAGGGGGGACGCGTCATATCCGGTTTCTTCTCCCGGTTCCGGCAGAATCAGGACAATTTCCGTTTTCTTCTTCTCCCGACCTTCACCGCCTCATCCGGATGGGGCGCGACGGCATAGTCGCCGAAGCGGCGCTGGAGCCAGGATGCGCAGTGGCCGGTCCAGACCGCGCAGGGCGCGGAGGCCCGCCAGTCCTCCCCGGGGGCGAATACCGTGTGGTCCGCCAAGGATTGTCCGTGGCCGCCGCTGGGATAGATGTGCAGCTCCGAGGGCACTCCCTTGGCCCTCAGCGCCGCGTCCAGCAGCAGCGCGTTCTCCACCGGGACGCAGGTGTCGTCCGCCGCGTGCCAGATGAAGAAGGGGGGTGCCTGCCTTGTCGCCCGGTTTTCCAGGGACACCAGATCTGCCAGCTCGTCGTGCCGCTCCCCCAGCAGGTTCTCCATGGAGCCCCGGTGGGCGAAGGGGCCTCCCGTGACGACCGGGTAGCACAGCACCGCCCCGTCGGGCCGGAAAACAGAGGGGCGGCGGTGCAGCGGGCGGTAAAGCTCCTGCTTGTTCCACATAAGCCCCCCGCAGCCCGCCAGATGTCCCCCGGCGGAGAATCCCATCACGACGACGGCGTGGGGATCGGCGTGATATCTCTGCCAGTTGTCCCGGACGTAGGCCACCGCGGCCAGCAGCTGCCTCTGGGGAACGGGCCACCGCGCCTGAGGAGCCACATGGTAGCGCAGCAGGAAGGCGGCGTACCCCAGCCCGGCGAACCGGAGGGCCACCGGCTCCCCCTCCCGGTCGGAGAGCCGGTGGTACCCGCCGCCGGGGCAGATAATCAGGGCGGTCCTCAGCCGCCCGGCGCCCGTCTCCGGGAAATTGTCCGGCGCGTAAACGGTGAGCTCCGCTGCGCCGTCCGCGCCCGGAACGCGGATAGGAATGATTTCGTGTATCATAGACGCCTCCTTCTTGGAACGCGGGCAGCGCCTCCGGCGCCCCGCGTCCGCTCTTTTCCGGTGCGGTGATTTTCTCCATTTTACCATAGGGCGCAAAATGCCGCAAGGACATTTGCCCGCTTTGTGGAAGTTTTGTAAAATCCCTGCTTTCCCCCTTTTCTTTTCTCCCGTTCTCCTTCGATTGCGCATTTTCCACTTGACGGAAAAACCAGGGGAACTTATAATGGGGACAACCATTTTCCGGGAAGGGAGGGAGGGCCATGTCCGCACCCCGCGTCGCCGCCATTCACGATCTGAGCTGCTTTGGCCGCTGCTCGCTGACGGTCGTGATGCCCACGCTGTCCGTCATGGGGGTCCAGTGCTGTCCGGTGCCCACGGCCTGCCTGTCCACCCACACCGGCGGCTTTGCCGGCAGCACCTTTCTGGATCTGACGGACCAGATGAGCCCCATCACCGGTCACTGGCAAAGCCTGGGCCTGATCTTCGACGGGGTGTATACCGGCTTCATGGGCTCCCTGGAGCAGATCGGTCGGACGGCGGACTTCATCCGCGCCTTCCGCCGCCCGGGCTGCCATATCGTGGTGGACCCCGTCATGGGGGACCACGGCAGGCCCTACCGGACCTACACCCCGGAGATGTGCCGGGCCATGTCCGCTCTGGCGGAGCTGGCCGGCGTTCTGACCCCCAACGCCACCGAGGCCGCCCTGCTGCTGGGGGAGGATTACGAAGCCGTCCGCCTGGACCGGGAGGCGGACTGCCGCCGTTGGGCCAAGCGGCTGAGCCGGGACGGAGCCTGCTCCGTCGTTCTCAAGGGCGTATCCCTTTCGCCGGAGACAGTGGGGGCGGTGTGCTTCGACCGGGAGAGCGGAGAGACGTCCTTCGTCTCCGCCCCCCTGGTCCCCGGACAGTTCCACGGAACCGGGGACCTGTTCGCCAGCGTTCTGACCGGCGCTTTGGTCCGGGGATGGGCCCTGACGGCGGCGGCGCAGCTGGCGGCGGACTTCACCAGCGCCTGCGCCCGGCGGCAGGGAACCCCCTGCCGGGAGGGCATGGATTTTGAGCCCCTGCTGTGGCGGCTGGGAAAAGAGGTGGAGCCCCCATGCCGGATCTGACCACTGGCGTCCGCTTTGTCAAAGGCATCGGGGAGCAGCGGGCCAAGGCCCTGGAGAAGCTGGGCATCCGGACCCTCCGGGACCTGATTTCCTATTTCCCCCGGGCCTACGACGACCGGCGGACCTATAAGAAAATCAAGGATCTGACCGACGGGGAGAACGCCTGCGTGGAGGCCCTGGCCGCCGCCGCGCCCACCCTGAACCGCATCCGCAAGGGCCTGGAGCTGGTAAAGCTCCGGGCGGTGGACGAGACGGGGGCCTTGGACGTGACCTTCTTCAACCAGACCTACCGGAAGGACAACCTCTGCCCGGGGGAAACCTACACCTTTTTCGGCAAGGCGGAGGTCTCCGGCCGCCGGCGTTCCATGGCCAATCCCATTGTGGAGCGGGAGGGCTCCCGCCTCATGACGGGCCGGATCATGCCCATCTATCCCCTCACCGCCGGCGTCTCCCAGCTGACCATGGTCAAGTCTGTGGAGCAGGGACTGGCGGCCTGCGGAAAGCTGCTGCCGGACCCTCTGCCGGACGAGGTGCGGCGAACCCACCAGCTCTGCCATATCGGTTACGCCTACCAGCAAATCCACTTTCCCGAGGGGGAGGAGGCCCTGGCCGCTGCCCGCCGGCGGCTGGTATTCGAGGAGCTCTTCCTGCTGGCCATCGGACTCCGGCGTCTGCGGGGCAGACGGGAGGAGCAGACCTGCGTCCCTTGGCGGCCCACCCCCCTCTCAGAGTTCACCTCCGCCCTCTCCTTCTCCCTCACCGGCGCCCAGCGCAGGGCCATAGACGGCGTCCAGGCCGATCTGACCTCCGGCCGTCTCATGAACCGTCTGATCCAGGGGGACGTAGGCTCCGGCAAGACCATGGTAGCCGCCGCCGCCCTGTTCTGCGCGGTCCGGAACGGGAAGCAGGCCGCCCTCATGGCTCCCACCGAGATTCTGGCGGAGCAGCACAGCAAGAGCCTGACCCCGCTTCTGGAGAAGCTGGGGATCTCCTGCGTCCTGCTCACCGGAGCCATGGGAGCAAAAGCCCGCCGGTCCGTTCTGGCGGATCTGGAGAGCGGAGCGGCCCAGGTCGCCATCGGCACCCACGCCCTTATCGCCGCTGGTGTGACGTACTGCAATCTGGGCCTGGTGATCACCGACGAGCAGCACCGTTTCGGCGTTGCCCAGCGGGCGGCTCTGGCGGCAAAGGGGGACCGCCCTCACCTTCTGGTCATGTCGGCCACGCCCATCCCCCGGACGCTGGCGCTGATGATCTACGGAGACCTGGACGTGTCCGTTATCGATGAGCTGCCCCCGGGGCGGCAGCAGATCGACACCTTTGCCGTCCCCGGCAGCTACCGCCCCCGGGTCTGCAAGTTCATCGACAAGCAGCTCGCCGCCGGCAGGCAGGCATACATTGTCTGCTCCATGGTAGAGGAAAACGACCAGCTCCCCGACGACCGCAAGGCCGCCGCCGGATACGCCAAAGCCCTCCAGGAAAACGTCTTCCCTCACCGGACGGTGGCCTGCGTCCACGGCCGCATGAAACCCCGGGAGAAGGAAGCGGTTATGGCGGCCTTCTCGTCCGGCCGGATTCACATTCTGGTTTCCACCACCGTGGTGGAGGTGGGCGTGGACGTACCCAACGCCACGGTCATGGTGGTGGAGGACGCGGACCGCTTCGGCCTGAGCCAGCTGCACCAGCTCCGGGGCCGGGTGGGCCGGGGCCGTCACAAATCCTACTGCATCCTCATCTCCGACAACCGCAGCGAAGACTCCCGCACCCGCCTGAAGGCCATGACCCAAACCAACAACGGCTTTCAGATTGCGGAGGAGGACCTGAAGCTCCGGGGACCCGGCGACTTCTTCGGCCATCGCCAGCATGGCCTCCCGGCCCTGAAGGTGGCCGACCTGACCTGCGACATGGCTCTTCTGAAGGAAGCCCAGTCCGCCGCCGCCGCTCTTCTGGAGCGGGATCCGGAGCTGGCCGGCTGCCCCGAGACGGCAGCCAGGGTAGAGGCGATGTTTGCCGCCAATGGGGAGGCGATGAATTAAGGCGGATCGTTCCTTTTTCGTTCAAGAACAAGTGACAAATCCATACATTTTAAGGAGGCTCTGTATCATGCCGAAATGGTTGGACAACGCGATTTTTTACGAGATCTATCCACAGACCTTCCGGGACACCAACGGTGACGGTATTGGCGATTTTCAAGGAATTCTGGAGAAGCTGGACTATATCCGGGATTTAGGGTGCAACGCGATCTGGCTCAATCCGTGTTTTCACTCTCCCTTCGGAGACGCGGGATATGATGTGGCGGACTACTGCATGGCCGCGCCCCGGTACGGCTCCAACGAGGATCTGAAGCGGATTTTCGAGGAGGCCCACCGCCGGGGGATTCGGGTTCTGCTGGATCTGGTGCCGGGGCACACCTCGATAGAGCACCCCTGGTTCAAGGAGTCCATGAAGGCGGAGCGGAACGCGTATACGGACCGGTATGTATGGACGGATTCCGTCTGGAAGCGCCCCGGCGGCATGGACTGTCTCCGGGCCATTTCCGACCGGGACGGGGCCTGCGCGGTGAACTTCTTCTCCAACCAGCCCGCGCTGAACTACGGCTACTACAAGGTGGAGGAGTCCTGGCAGCAGCCGGTGGACGCGCCGGGTCCCCGGGCGACCCTGGAGGCCATGAAGGATGTCATGCGCTTCTGGCTGCGGATGGGATGCGACGGATTCCGGGTGGACATGGCCATGTCCCTGGTGAAAAACGACCCCGAGAGCAGGGGAACCATCGCCCTGTGGCGGGAGGTCATGGACTTTCTGGGCCGGGAGTTCCCTGACGCCGCCATGATTTCCGAGTGGGGCGAGCCGGACAAGTCCCTGGCCGGCGGGTTCCATATGGACTTCCTGCTCCACGGCGGTCCCTCCCACTATGACGACCTCTTCCGCTGCGCGGAGCCCTTTTTCTCCAGCCGGGGAAAGGGCGACGCCTCGAAATTCGCGGCCCATTACCGGATGTATGTGGAGAAGACCGGCGGAAAGGGCCTGATCTGCATTCCCTCCGGCAACCACGATACCGCCCGTCTGGCGCCGCTGCTTCAGGGGGACGAGCTGAAGATTGCCTTTGCCTTCCTGCTGACCATGCCCGGCGCGCCGTTCATCTACTACGGGGATGAAATCGGGATGCGCTATGTGGAGGGGCTGACCTCGGTGGAGGGCGGCTATCACCGCACCGGAGCACGCACTCCCATGCAGTGGGACGATTCCATCAACGCCGGGTTCAGCGCCGCTCCCACGGACCGGCTGTACATCCGGCAGGACTCCTCTCCCGACCGCCCCACCGTCCAGTCCCAGATGGCGGATCCCAACTCCCTGCTCCACGAGATTCAGCGCCTCATCGCCGTCCGGCAGGCTCACGACGCCCTCCAGAGCAACAGCGGCGTGGAGTTTGTCTACGCTCAGGAAAACGCCTATCCCCTGGCGTACATCCGCGGCAGCGGCCACGAGAAGCTGCTGGTAATTCTGAACCCCGCGGGGCGGGACGTCTCCTTCCCCGGCGCTTTTGCTCCCTCGGAGACGGTGTACCGCTATGGCGGCGAGGCGAAGTTCAGCCCGGGAGGCGTCGCCGTACCGGCCTCCTCGGCGGGGATTTACCGGCTCTGATGGGCGGCGGCTTCCCTCCCGCATAGAATGGAGCAGCCGGAATACGCAGGGAGGGGATTCCCATGGACCCGAGGAAATTGACGCTGTTTGTCTCGGCGGTGGCAAACTGTCTCTTTGAGTGCCTGCCCGCAAGAGAGCTGGCGGTGCTGGCGGCGGTTTTCACCCAGCTGGGGGACACCCTGGAGACGCTGGCCGCAGCGGCAGAATTGAGAGGGCGGGAATGCGAATAGCATTCCCGCCCTCTCTGCGTGTCAAAAAAGTGGCTGCGCCACTTTTTTGAGGAAGGGGACCGGGCCGAGTTCGGCCCGCAAAGTACTTTTTCGACGTACACGCCGCCGAAAAAATGATCAGAATTTATTTTCGCCTTCGGCGAAAACTCCTGCGGAGGGCTTTTTTGACAGTCTGAGAGGGCGGGAATGCAAATAGCATTCCCGCCCTCTGCTTATAAAGAATCATACGCCGTCCCGAATACTCCGCGGCGCCGTCACCGTGTGAAAATCCGGGAAAAGCAACGCCTCAGGAGCGCGTTAAAGATACTTTTTCTTTCAAGAAAAAGTATCACCCGCCCAGATACGCCTTGCGCACCTGATCGCTGGCCATCAGCTCCCCGCCGGTGCCGGACAGGGAAATCCGCCCCGTCTCCAGCACGTAAGCCCGGTCCGCCACGCTCAGGGCCGCCTGGGCGTTCTGCTCCACCAGCAATATGGTGGTACCGGCGGCGTGGAGCTCCTTGATGATGTCAAAGATCTGCTCCACCAGAATGGGGGCCAGTCCCATGGACGGCTCGTCCAGCATCAGCAGCTTGGGACGGCTCATCAGCGCCCGGCCCATGGCCAGCATCTGCTGCTCGCCGCCGGAGAGGGTTCCGGCCACCTGACCCCGCCGCTCCTCCAGCCGGGGAAAGCGCTTGTACACGTCTGCGATGCCGGGCGCGACGGCGGAGCCGGGCTGAGTGTACGCCCCCATCTCCAGATTTTCCTCCACGGTCATCTGTAAAAAGATCCGCCGTCCCTCCGGCACCTGAGCCAGTCCCTTTTCCACGATCTTGTGGGGCGCGGTCCCCTTCAGATCCTGTTCCATGAACTGCACAGACCCCGTCCGGGGGTGCAGCAGACCGGAGATCGTGTTGAGCACCGTGGATTTTCCCGCGCCGTTGGCCCCGATGAGGGTGACAATCTCCCCCTCGTTGACCTGGAAGGAAACGCCCTTCACAGCGTGGATGCTGCCATAGTACACATGGATGCCGTCAACCTTCAGCATTGCCATCTCTCACCCCTCCTTCCGCTTTCCCAGGTATGCCTCGATCACCGCCGGATTGGCCTGGATGTCGTCCGGGGTTCCCTTGGCGATGATGCGGCCGAAGTTCAGCACGCAGATCCCCTCGCAGACCCCCATCACCAGATTCATGTCGTGCTCAATGAGCATGATGGCGATCTGGAAGGTATCCCGGATTTTCCGGATATTGTGCATCAGCTCCGCCGTTTCCGACGGGTTCATGCCCGCTGCCGGCTCGTCCAGCAGCAGCAGGCTGGGCCCGGTGGCCAGGGCCCGGACGATCTCCAGCCGCCGCTGGGCGCCGTAGGGCAGGCTGCCCGCCTGATAGCCCGCCATGTCCTGCATGTCAAAAATGCGCAGCAGCTCCAGGGTCTTCTCGTGTGCCTCCTTCTCCTTTTTCCAGTAGGAGGGCAGGCGGAGGATGCCGGAGAGGGCGCTGTATTTAGTGTGCTCGTGGAGGCCGATCTTCACGTTGTCCTCCACCGTCAGGTTGTTGAACAGCCGGATGTTCTGAAAGGTCCGGGCCACACCCATGTGGCTGACCTGGATGGTGCTCTTGCCCGCCGTATCCCGGCCGTCGATCATGACGGTGCCCCGAGTGGGCTGGTAGACCTTGGTCAGCAGATTGAACACCGTGGTTTTCCCCGCGCCGTTGGGCCCGATGAGCCCGGCGATTTCCGTCCGTCCGATGGCCATATTGAAGTCGTCCACCGCCGTCAGGCCGCCGAAGTCGACGCCCAGGTGGCGGCACTCCAGAATGGGCCGCTTGTCAATGTCCCGCTCCGGGATGATGTTGGTGCTGGGGACCGGCACCAGTCTGGGCTTGGGATAATTGTTTTTCTGCTCGCTCATCTGACGGTCCCCTCCTTCTTTTTCTTCCTGCGGAATCTGGTGTTGATGAAGTCCTGCATGGCGGGATTGTTGGTGGCCAGCATCACCAGGATGAGCACCACGGCGTACACCAGCATCCGGTAGTCCGCCAGTCCTCTCATGGCCTTGGTCTCCGGCAGCACCGTCAGGAAGGTGGCCGCCAGAATGGAACCCCACATATTCCCCTGACCGCCCAGCACCACAAAGACCAGAATCAGAATGGAAGTGTTGAAGTCAAATTTGTTGGCGGTGATGGTGTTCTGCCCCAGGGCAAACAGCGCGCCCGCCGCACCCGCCATGGCGGCGGAGATGACGAAGGCCATCAGCTTGTACTTGGTAACAGGGATGCCCACGCTCTCGGCGGCGATGCGGTTGTCCCGCAGGGCCATGATAGCCCTGCCCGCCCGGCTGCCCACCAGATTGAAGATCACAATGAGCACCAGCATCACCAGGATGAACCCGGCGGTAAAGGTGGAGATTTTGTTGATGCCGTTGACGCCCATTGCGCCGTTGAGGATCATTTTGCCGCCGTCCCGAAAGATGATCCGGTTTTCCAGGAAGCTGACATGGAGCCCCCGGCTGTCCACGCCGATATACAGGTTCTCCATGATGGACTTGATGATCTGGCCGAAGGCCAGAGTGACGATGGCCAGATAGTCGCCGTTGAGCCGCAGCACCGGGATGCCCACCAGGGTTCCCGCAACGGCGGCGAACACCGCGCCGGCCAGCATGGCCGCCGCCAGCCGCAGCGGGTCGGAGGAAATGGGCAGTGCCGCCGCAGCCACCGCCCCGGCGAAGGCTCCCACGCTCATGAAGCCCGCGTGGCCCAGGCTCAGCTCGCCCAGCACGCCCACCGTCAGATTCAGGCTCAGGGCCATGGCGGCATAGGCGCAGATGGGCACCAGCTGGCCCCGGACGGTGGAGGAGAGCATCCCGGCGCTCCCCATGATCTGAAGCGCGGCGAAGGCCAGAATCACCATGGCGTAGGTGGCGAAATTGACCCGATTGGTCCTGTTCATTCGTATCCTTCTCATGGCTTTCCCCTACACTTTCTCCCGGATCTGCTTGCCCAGCAGGCCGGAGGGTCTTACCAGCAGCACCACGATCAGCACCGCGAAAACGATGGCGTTGGACATCTGGGTAGAGATATAGGCGCCGGCAAAAATCTCAATGATGCCCAGCAGCACGCCTCCCAGCAGAGCGCCGGGGATGGAACCGATACCGCCGAACACGGCGGCGGTGAATGCCTTGATGCCCGGCATGGAGCCGGTGGTGGGGGTCAGAGTGGGATAGACGGAGCAGAACAGCACTCCCGCGACAGCCGCCAGGGCGGACCCGATGGCGAAGGTCATGGAAATGGTGGCGTTGACGTTGATGCCCATGAGCTGGGCCGCGCCCTTGTCCTCGGAGCAGGCCCGCATGGCCTTGCCCAGTTTGGTCCGGCCGGTAAACCAGCTCAGCGCCAGCATGATGACCACGCAGGTCAATACCGTGACAGCGGCGGCGGCACTGATCTTCAGCTCCCCGCCGAAGAGGGCGATGGGCTCGCTGGAGAAAAAGGAGGGAAACATCTTGATGTTGGAGGTCCACAGCAGCTGCGCCCCGTTTTGCAGGAAGTAGCTCACGCCGATGGCGGTAATCAGCACCGCCAGGGACGAGGCCTGCCGCAGGGGCTTGTAGGCCAGCCGCTCAATGACGATGCCCAGCGCCGTACAGGCGGCCACCGCCAGCACCACGCCTATCACCGGCGGCAGACGGTAGGAGGACACGGCGAAAAAGCAGATATACGCGCCCACCATGATGACGTCGCCGTGGGCGAAATTGAGCATCTTGGCGATGCCGTAGACCATGGTGTAACCCAGGGCGATGATGGCGTAGACGCTGCCCAGGCTGAGGCCGTTGATGAGATGGTTGAGAAAGATCAGCAAATTGAATGCACCTCGTTTTCTGTCTGGTGTTCGGGCCCATCGGAAAAGCGGAGAAGCCGCTCCGCCTTTCCGACAAGCCCGGCAGGGGATGGAAGATCTGCCGGAGAAACGGGAAGAAAGAGGACTGCCGGACCCGGCAGTCCTCTCGGATCATTTTACAGCGTCAGTCCATGCCGACGTAAGCGCCGTTCTGAATATACATGCCCTTGGGGTATTTGGACACCGCGCCGGAAGCGTCCCAGGTCATGTTCTCGCCAGTCAGGCCGGAGAAGGAGAAGCTGCCGGAGGTGAACTTGCCAATCAGCAGGTCGCACAGCTCGCTGGCGCTGGTGGAGGAGGAAACGTCTTCATCCTTCAGCGCTTCATAGATGGCGTACACGCAGTCATAGGCGTCGGCGGCAAACTGATTGGGCGTATCGCCGTACTTCTCCACGTACTTGCTGACAAAGGACTGGGTGCGCTGATCCTCCGCGTCGGCGGAGAAGGGAGTCAGAAGCATGACGCCCTCGGCCAGGGAGGTATCGAAGCCGGCCACGGACAGGATGCCGTCCATGCCGTCCACGCCGAAATATTTGGGCGTGTAGCCGGAAGCGCTGGCCTGGGTCAGAATCAGCGCGTTGGCAGCGTAGTAGGTGGGCAGATACACCAGATCCGCGCCGTTGTTCTTCGCGTCGCTGATCTGTACGGAGAAATCGGTCTGGCTGTCGGTGGTGAAGGTGGTGGTGGACACGATGTCCAGGCCCAGCTCGGCGGCCTTGGCGGCAAAGCTGTTATAGATGCCGGTGGAATAGATGTCGTCGTTCTTATAAATCACGGCGATCTTGGAGCCCAGGCTGTTGTCGCTGATATACTGGGCGGAGTAAGCGCCCTGGTCGGGGTCCACAAAGCACATCTGGAACACGTTGTCCCGGCGGGAGATGTCCACGGAGCCGGTCAAAGGATTGGCCACGCCGCCGATAACGTCGGTGGAGGAGGCGGAGGGGGTCAGGTAGAAAATGTGGTCCGCGTTGCTCTCCGCGGCGGTCGCCGCGCCCGGAGCAGAGGTGACGGAGCCCAGGAATACCTGCATGCCCCAGTCCTTCAGACTGTTGTAGGCGTTGACGGACTTCTCGGGGTCGTGGACGTCGTCTTCATAGCGCAGATCGAACTGGAGGCCGCCCAGGGCGTTGATCTCCTCCACGGCAATCTCCGCGCCGCCCTTGGCCGCGCTGCCGTAGATGGCTGCGTCGCCGGTGAGGGGGCCTACGCCGCCCAGCTTGATCACAGCCGCGCCGTCAGCGGGGGGCTGGGTGCCGCCGGAGGTCTGGGCGTCTCCCTGATTTGCGCCCGAGGCGCTGCCGTCTTTCTGGCCGTCGTCGCCGCCGCAGGCCGCCAGGGCCAGGGTCATGACAAGGGCCAGCATAAATGCAAGAAACTTCTTCATGAATCCATACTCCTTTTATTCATATGCCGCTCCTCCGGCCGGTCTTCCGCCTCCGGAAAGAGCAGCATCATGATAAAACCTAATTACTAAAATGTCAACCGTCATTCTATACACAATTTATTCACAGATAAACCAGCAGGTTTATTGTCATTCCACACAAAACACGGGAAATTTTTATCCAGACAGCTGAAATTGGTGGATTTCCCAAAAGAAATTTCGCAGCTTTATCATGAGAAGTTCTCATATTAATGACAGGATTGGTCATGGAGACGAGGAAATCGGGTGACGGTTGCCGCTTTGGCATGGGCGGAGCGCCGGAGCTCACCGCCGCAGCTCCGGCGGCAGGTGACTTTTTCCCCGCTTCGGGGAAAATCAGGCTCTTTTTTTCGGCCCAAAAAATTTGTTTGGTTAGCTGATTTTTTTTCACTTCCTGTTGATTATTTTCCCAACCTGTATTATACTGGATATCAGATGGAGAGGATGGCCTCTCAACCGGAATACGAGGAGGAATACAGCAATGAACTACAACCGCACGTATAATTTTTCCGCTGGACCTGCCACTATGCCTGAGCCTGTCCTGGAAGAAATCCGGGATGAGATGATGAACTACCGGGGCTCCGGGATGTGCGTCATGGAGATGAGCCACCGCTCCCCCGTGTATCAGCAGATCATTGACGAGGCAGAGCAGGATCTCAGAGACCTGATGCACATCCCGGATAACTACAAGGTGCTGTTCATCCAGGGCGGCGCGACGCTACAGTTCGCCATGATCCCCATGAACCTGATGAAAAACGGTGTGGCCTGCTACGTGGAGACCGGCGCGTGGTCCAAAAAGGCCATTGCTGAGGCCAGAAAGTATGGCAGCGTGCATGTGGCCGCCTCCAGCAAGGACAGAAATTTCTGCTATGTGCCGGATTGCAGCGATCTGGACATTCCGGAAAACGCCGACTATGTGTACATCTGCGAAAATGAGACCATCCACGGCGTGACCTGGAACCAGCTGCCCAACGTCAAGGGCCATGTGCTGGTCAGCGACCAGAGCTCCATGTTCCTCTCCCGGCCCTGCAACGTCAGCGACTACGGCCTGATTTACGCAGGCGTGCAGAAGAACGTGGGCCCCGCCGGTATGGTGGTGGCAATCATCCGGGAGGATCTGATCCGGGAGGACCTGGACCCCAGAACGCCCATTTACATGAGCTACAAAACCCACGCGGACAACGGTTCCATGTACAATACCCCCAACTGCTGGGCCATCTACTGCTGCGGCAAGGTGTTCAAATATCTCAAGAGCATCGGGGGCCTGAAGGAAATGGAAAAGCGGAACATGGACAAGGCCAAGGTCATGTACGATTTCCTGGATTCCTCCAAAATGTTCACAGGCACTGTAGACAAAAAGTGCCGCAGCCTGATGAATATCCCCTTCGTCACCGGCGACAAAGAGCTGGACGCGAAGGTGGTGGCCGCCGCCAAGGCCGCCGGTTACGACAACCTGAAGGGCCACAAGAGCGTGGGCGGCCTGAGAGCCAGCGTATACAACGCCATGCCCAGAGAGGGCGTGGCGGCGCTGGTGGAGTTTTTGAAGAAGTTCGAGGCGGAAAACAGCTGAGCGGAGGGGCCGCCATGTGGAAGCCATATGCCGCCGGCATCGCCGGAGCAAGCGCGGGAGGAAAATCCACGCTGGCCAAACGGCTGGAGGAAAGGCTGTCCGGATACCGGGTCCAAACGCTGCATCTGGACGAATACTACAAGCCAGAGGACCAGCGGCCCAGAGTCCGGGGAATCACGGACGGACTGTGGTACGTGGACGACAACCATCCGGACGCCTTCGACTGGGAGCGGTTCTGCGGAGATGTGGAGCAGGCTTTGGGCGAGGGGTGGGATGTGCTGCTGCTGGAGGGTATTCTGGTCTGGTGGGAGGAGCGGATCCGCTCCCGGCTGGATCTGAAGGTATATGTGGAGTGCAGCGCGGATGAGCGCCTGGTCCGGCGTATCCGGCGGCATATGGCCGCCGGGCAGAGCCTGGAGGAGATCACCAGCCGCTACGTGCAGGCGGTCCAGCCCAGGCAAAAGCAGTTTGTGGAACCGGCAAAGTGGGAGGCCGACGTGATTTTCAACGGATTCCGGACAGAAAATCAGGGAATCACACTGCTGGCCGACTGGATCAGACGGCGGCAGCTTTCCGCCATCTGAGGCAGTCTGTCAGGAGGAGCGCCTCCTTTTGAAAGGGCTTTTTTCAGCCTGTATTTCAGAACCTGTATTCACAGCCGCTGAACGCCGTCCGGGCGGTCTTTTTCCCGCCGTCCGGAGCTTATGAATACAAAAGCTCTCATTGACAAGGTGCGATTCGCACAGCCTTTTGGTTCGCCCGGCGTGCTGGCCTGGTACCCGGCCGGGGTTCGACTTTCTTCAGGGCCCGCGCCTCGGAGGTGGTCTTCCCTCACTGTTACTGCCAAAAAGGGGGAAAGTTGCCGGATATAGAGAAACCTTTCGGAAAATTTTTCGCCGGGGCCGGGGAAGACGGCGGGAAACGCCGGTTTCATCCGGAAGGAGGCCCGTCCTCCGGTATGCGGTAGGAAGTCCGGTTTGGGCCGGGGCGGACCAGAGGACAGGCGAAAAGCAAATAC
Source organism: uncultured Oscillospiraceae bacterium (assembly GCA_910579725.1). GTDB lineage: Bacteria > Bacillota > Clostridia > Oscillospirales > Oscillospiraceae > Pelethomonas. The sequence goes on from CAJTUD010000020.1 coordinate 33,337, forward strand.
TCTTCGTAATGATCCAAAACTTTTAAACCGCGGGTTTTGCCCTCTTTTTCTCAGGGCAGAGGGAGAGCGGGAAATCCCCGGGCGATTGGAGCTGTTTCTCTCGCGCCCCGGGGCGCGAAGATCAATTGATGAGGAGACGATACCGCTATGAAAATCTTAGTCACCGACGGAATGGACAAAGCCGCTTTGGAGCAGCTGAGGAAAAACGGCCACGAGGTAACGGAGCAGTTCTTCCCCCCGGAGGAGCTGGGCGCAGCCTTGAAGGACTACGACGCAGTGGTGGTGCGCAGCGCCACGAAGGTCCGCGCGTGCCACATCGACGAGGCGAAGGGCGGAAAGCTGAAGCTGGTGATCCGCGGCGGCGTGGGCGTGGACAACATCGACGTCAAGTACGCCGAGGAAAACGGCATCACGGTGAAGAACACCCCCAGAGCCTCCTCCAACTCCGTGGCAGAGCTGGCCATGGGCCACATGTTCTCCTGCGCCCGCTTCCTCTCTGCGGCGGGTCACACCATGAGAGAAGGCAAATGGGAGAAGAAAGCCTACGGCAAGGGCTTCGAGCTGGGCGGCAAGACGCTGGGCATCATCGGCTTCGGCCGCATCGGCCAGGCCCTGGGACGCATGGCCAGGGGCATCGGCATGGAGGTCATCGCCCAGGATATTTTCCACGTGCCCGGCATCGAAGAGCAGATGGGCATCCGCTACGTGGAGCTGGACGAGCTGCTGGAACGGGCGGACTTCATCTCCCTCCATACCCCCAGCCTCAACGGCGTGAAGCTGATCAGCAGGGAAAATATTGACAGAATGAAGGACGGCGTGGTGTTCATCAACACCTCCCGGGGCGACAATGTCAACGAGGAGGATCTGCTGGAGGCGCTGAACTCCGGCAAGATCCGGGCCGCCGGTTTGGACGTGTACGCCGACGAGCCCGCCACCAACGCGGCGCTGTACGGCCATCCCAACGTCTCCTGCACCCCCCATATCGGCGCGGCCACCAAGGAGGCCCAGCAGCGCATCGGAGCGGAGATTGTGGAGATCATCGAAAACTTCGGGAAGTGACGGGAGAGGAGATCCCTTTCCGCCGCAGGCTCCGCCCGCTGCCGTCCGCCCGCTGCCGGAAATTTTAACCTTTACAAACGCGTTCCGGTACGCTATAATATAGGCTGCGCCTGCGGGTATGATGGAATTGGCAGACATGCAGGATTTAGGTTCCTGTGCCGCAAGGCTTGTGGGTTCGACCCCCACTACCCGTACCAAACAGAAGGACACGTTTCGGCGTGTCCTTTTGGTCTGGGTTCACCGCTGTCCCGGGGCGTGTTATCCCATGATCGCACATACAGGTTCCACGATCAACGGGAAGTCAGAAAAGGAGGCATTTTTTTGAAGAAAAGAGTTCTTTCGGTCCTTTTAGCGCTGTGCCTGTGCATGGCCGCCATGCCGGACGCCCGCGCATGGCAGGAATCCCCTCCGCTCCAGGAGAATGTCATCTACGGGGAATCCGCCGTCCCTTACGCGGATGTGAACATCCCCACCGAGCAGGAAGCCTACAGCATCATGACCGGCCTGAAGACGACATATCCGGAGGGAAGGGCCTGGACTGACGATATCCCATATAGCGGCACAAATCCATATCGCTGGCAAGGCGGTCCTCTCGGCGGAGCAAATATTGCCGCCACGGGCTGCGTGGCCTTCGCTTTTATTCTCAGCGACGCGGTATTTGGCCAGCTGCCTGCCAGGATGTATTCAAATGCGGTGTTTTCGGAGGTAAAAGCCGGAGATATCCTGCGCTTGAACGGCGGCGCTCACACCGTAATCGTTTTGCAGACGACTGAGGCAGGCGTGATCATCGCAGAGGGCAACTACAGCGAAACCGTCCACTGGGGCCGCACATTGAGCAAGGCCGAGGTCGAGGCGGCCAGCAGCTACATCACCCGCTATCCGGAGGGGTATACTCCGCCGGACGATCCCAGCGCCAACGAGACGCTTGCGGAAGGAGCCATATCCGGCACGAGTCTTGCCTGGAAGCTGACAAAAGCGGGTACGCTTACCATCTCCGGCAATGGCGCCATGCCGGACTACAGCTCTGCTGCCGAGCAGCCCTGGAGCGCCTACGCAGACCAAACGCTGAAAATTGCCGTTGCAGACGGCGTGACGAGGATCGGGTCCTGCGCCTTTTGGGGCAGCAAGGCTCTCAGCGCGGAGATTGCCTCCAGTGTGGCAGCAATCGGCAGCCACGCCTTCCGCGAGAGTTCGATTCTGAACGCGGAGATTCCCTCCAACGTAAGAACCATTGAAGAAAGCGCGTTCCGGGGGTGCCCCGGCCTTGTCTCCGTGACGGTTTCCGAAGGAGTGGAAACCATTGGCCAAAACGCCTTCCAAAGCTGTGCACAGCTGAAATCCGCCGCCCTCCCCGCCAGCGTGGGAAGCGTGGGCGCCGGGGCATTCTTCCAATGCCCAAAGCTGGCGGAGGTGGTCTTTGCCCCCGGCAGCAAGCGGGTGGAGCTGGGTGATAATCTCTTTACAAGCTGCTGGGAGCTGGTCAGCGTAACGCTGCCGGCACAGGCGGACCGCATCGGCGAGGGAATGTTCACAAGCTGTATCTCTCTTTCCAAGGCGACTGTTCCCCAGGGTGCGGAGAGCATCGGAGGGACGGCGTTCGCTTCCTGCACCAGGCTGTCCTCGGTCGTCATTCCAGAGAGCGTAACTTCCATCGGGATAGCCGCGTTCGACGGATGCGGCGTTACGGACATCTTCTTCTGCGGCAGCGAGGCGCAGTGGAACGCCATCAGCAAGCTGGGAAATACCGCCGGCATATTGGCGGCAAAGACCATCCATTACAACTACGACGGCTCCACGTCTGAGCCCGGTCCCGCACCCGATCCTGAGCCCGATCCCGGTCCGGGCCACACCCACTCCTGGGACAGCGGCGCCGTCACCACTCCGGCCTCCTGCACTGCGGACGGCGTGCTGACCTACACCTGCGCCGGGTGCGGCAGCACCCGGACGGAGGCCATTCCCGCCCTGGGACACAGCTATGGCCCTGCCGAGACGGAAAGGCCGGCGTCCTGCACCGAGGACGGCCAGCAGATTTCCGTCTGTGAAAGGTGCGGCGACACCCTGACGGAAGCCATCCGCGCCATGGGACACCAGCTGGTCCTCAACGAATTTGGCGATTACGCCTGCGTCAACGAGACCGGCGACAATGGTGAGCCCGTCATGGTTGTGACCGCCCCCGTGGGGGAGGGCTATCTGGCGGTGAAGGCGGAGGACGGCCACAGGGCTCCCAGCTCCTATCCGGACGAGGCGTCCTCCCAGCAGTATGCTTCCCGGATGATCCTCGGCGTTTTGGAGACGGTGGACAGTTCCCTGACCTGCACCATCACCACCATCCGCTTCACTCCGCCCACCCAGACCGCCGACGGCGAGTACGTCTATCGGGTAACGGTTCAGTCCGGCGGGCGGGCGGCGGCTTCCGTCCTGACCACCGAGCCCCTGCGTATGGTGATTCCCGCGACGGGCGTGCCCGCGCCTGCGCCGGCACCGGATCCGGGCCCCTTCTTCCCCGGCCTGTTCTTCCCGGATCTGTTCTTCCCCGAGTTCTCCAGCCCGTCTCCCGCCCCGGATCCCGGTTCCGATTCTCTTGACACGCCGGACGTTTCTCCGGACAGCGAAACACCGGACACGCCCGAGGATGAGAATACGGATCCCATCCCCGGCCCTGTTCCGGCCTCCTTCGCGGATGTGCCGGCATCCGAGTGGTATTACAGCGGCGTGGAATACGTCCGGCAGCACCAGCTGATGAACGGCGTTTCCGACACCCTGTTCGCCCCTCATCAGACGGCCAGCCGGGCCATGATCTGGACCATTCTGGCCAGAATGAACGGCGTTTCTACCAGCGTTGCGTCCGGCAGCCTCTGGTATGAAAAGGGAATGCGCTGGGCAATGGAGCAGGGCGTAACCGACGGAAGCAGCCCCATGGAGGACATCACCCGGGAGCAGCTCGCGCTCATGCTCTGGCGGAACGCCGGAAGCGTCGGGAGCAGCACCAGTCTGGGCGGCTTCAGTGACGCCGCGGCCATCAGCGGCTATGCCGTTGACGCCGTACAGTGGGCCGCCGGCTGCGGCATTCTTCAGGGAAGCGGCGGGCTTCTCAATCCGAAGGGAACCGCCACCCGCGCGGAGGTCGCCGTGATGCTCATGAGATACGCCGCCATCAGTCCAGGCGCTTGATTCAAACCTGCCGGTACCGGAAAATCTCAGGATTTTACCCGCCGGAAAAGGACACGGAAGAATGACCGCCGCCCCAGGGGCTGCGGTCATTCTTCTGCTCCTCAAAAAAGAGGCGCAGCCACTTTTTGAGGAGGGGGATCAGGACGGGTCCGGCCCCCAAAGCGGCTTTTCAGCGCGCGGACCGAAAGAGGAGCCTGGTTGGATCCGGCGCTGCGGCGGGCTCCTGGGAAGGGGGATGGACCGCCGGAGCAAAAGAGCGGAAAGGTTTCCAATATGGACTTGATATTCTGGTAAATATCATTTAGAATAGGTGGACGTAGGGATCGGAAAATCCCCAGTAATGAAACAGGGAGGAAAATCGTATGCGGAAACGCATTTTGGTGGTGGACGACGACACCATGAATCTGGTTCGGACAAAAATGATTCTCGGAGAAGAGTATGACGTGCTTCTGGCGGATTCCGGGATGGAGGCCCTGGATAAGCTGAAGTGGGAAACGGTGGATTTGGTGCTTCTGGATATCGAAATGCCAAAGCTCAACGGCATTGAAACCTTTGAGCGGATGAAGGAGTTCGCCTCCGATGTGCCCGTGATCTTTTTGACGGCATCGGGCCTGGAGGAGGACGTGCGCAGCGCCATCCGGCTGGGCGCGGTGAATTATCTGATGAAGCCGTTTCAGCCTCAGGAGCTGATGAAGCGGATTGCCCAGGAGTTTGAAAAGCAATGAGAGCGGAGGAGCAGACAAGCAGACACCTGCTGCTGGCTGTCATCACCACGGTATTCAGCGGAACGCTGAGCCTGATCACCGTAATCATGGGGTGGGAAATGTGGATGATCCTGCTGATTACGGCGGGATGTCTCAGTGTTTGGTTCCTGCATATCGCAAGACTCGGTTCAAACTCGCTCTATGAAACCCTGAGCGCCGGTGTGATGCTGATCGAATTCTTTTTCTTCGGCGTGCATGAAACCAGCCTTTTTGACATACCTGCCGTGGCCTGCATCCTGATCCTCGCGCTGTTTATGATGAACAAGAAGTGGATCCTCCATGTGACGGTATCTCTGTACGCGCTGGAGATGCTGTATCATGGACTGATCCTTCACACCATCTCCCTCTCCATGGGGTCCCGGGATTTGTTCCGCCTGGGGCTGGGCGCTTTCGTGGTTATCAGCGCGGCGGCACTTGCGAGATACTGGATTAACAGAAGGAACATACAGCGGAAGTGGTATGAGGGCGTCTTTGCGGAACTGGAGACGGCAGGGAAGCAGAACGCTGTTTTTCTGTCAAACGTGTCCCACGAGCTCCGCACGCCCATCAACATGGTCATCGGAATCAGCGAGGTGGCCCTTGGCAGGGAGCTCCCCCCGGAGATCCGGGCGGATATGACCTCCATCAAGCTGGCGGGAAAGCGGCTGTCCAACCAGATCAACAACATGCTGGACTATACGGAGATCGTGGAAGGGACGCTGACCCCGGCGAAGAAGGAGTATATGATCACCTCGGTGCTCAACGACGTGATCACAATGACCGCGCTGCAAAGCAACCGGCAGCATCTGGAAATGGTGTTCGACATCGATCCCAAGGTGCCGGCGGTTCTTGTGGGAGACGCGGAGAAAATCTCTCACGTGCTCAAAATCCTGGTGGAAAACTCCATCAAATTTACGGAAGAGGGCGGCATGAACGTCCGGATCGGATACCGGTGGGAAAGTTACGGCATCAACCTGATCATCAACATCTCCGACACCGGCATCGGCATGACGGATTCTCAGCTGGCGAAAATGTGCAACGTCTTCTATCAGGCGGATTCCGGGAGCAGCCGCTTTGCCGGCGGGCTGGGCCTGGGACTGCCCATCGCCCGGGGACTGCTCAACGCCATGGGCGGTTTCATCCATTTCCGCAGTACGGACCGGCAGGGGCTGCACGCCAATATCGTGATCCCCCAGGGCGTTGCGGACGAACGGCCGTGTATTACCATCAACCACCCCGAGCATCTGTGCATCGCCTGCTACTTCAGGCCCGAGCGCTACAGCTGCGACGAGGTCCGGGAATATTATGACGGGCTGATTGTGAATCTGGTGGAGGGCCTGGGCATCAACGGGTACCAGGCCCACAACTTTGACGCCCTGATGAAGCTGCAGCGCAGCCACAGCCTGACCCACGTGTTCATCGCGCAGTCGGAATATGAGGAAAACCAGGACTACTATGAGAATCTGGCGGACACCCTCCGGGTGATCCTGATTGCGGATAAGGGGTTCGTGCTGGGCAGCGAGAGCAAGCTGCTGATCATACATAAGCCCTTTTCCGCGCTCTCTGTGGCCAATCTGCTCAACGGAGAGACGGGAGAGCGGGGATTCGCGGAGGATCAGGCCGCCGGCCGGAGACCCTTTACCTGCGTAGGCGTCCGGGCGCTGGCGGTGGACGACGAGGAGATGAATCTCGTGGTCGCCAAGGGCGTTCTGGGCAGCTACGGCATCGAGGTGGACACCTGCCTGAGCGGCCGGGAGGCCGTGACCCGGTGCGGCAGCGTTTCCTATGACATCATCTTCCTGGATCACATGATGCCGGGGTTTGACGGCGTGGAAACGCTGAAAAAAATCCGGGAGCTCCGGGGCGGCATATATCAGGATCTGCCGGCCATCGCGCTGACGGCGAACACCGTCAGCGGAGCGAGAGAAATGTTCCGCAGCGAGGGATTCACGGAATTTGTCCCCAAGCCCATCGAACGCACCGTTCTGGAGCGGGTGCTGCGCAAGGTGCTGCCCAAGAGCTGCATCCGATACAGCGCGGCGCCCGGAGACACGGCTCAGCCCGAGGAGGCTCCGGCGGAGGAGGCGGCCGCGGCGCCGGCCGTTCCGGCGGAGAGCGGAGA
>CAJTUD010000021.1 GCA_910579725.1 uncultured Oscillospiraceae bacterium
TCTCGGCGGCTCCAGCTGCAAAGGCTCTTCCCCGGCGTGGAGGTCCGGCCCGTCCGGGGCAATGTGCTCACCCGGCTGCGGAAGCTGGACGAGGGGGAGTACGGGGCGCTGGTGCTGGCGGCGGCAGGACTGAAGCGGCTGGGACTTGCCCACCGCATCAGCCGGTATTTTGCGCCGGAGGAGTTGCTGCCCGCCGCAGGGCAGGGCATTCTGGCCGTACAGTGCCGTCAGGAGACGCGGGAGCTGCTCTCGTGCCTGTCGGACCGGGAGGCGGCGCTGTGCGCACAGGCGGAGCGGGCTTTCGTGGGTGCGCTGGGCGGCGGCTGCTCCTCCCCGACGGCAGCCTACGCCGTAATACAGGGGGAGACGCTTACCCTCACCGGGATGTACATAGACGGCGTCCAGCGGATGCATCGGGGCTCCGTTTCCGGTTCCGCACCGGAGGGGATTTCCCTGGCAGGAGCGCTGGCGGAGAGACTGAAGGAGGGCGGAAAATGAAGGTGACACTGGTGGGAGCGGGCCCCGGAGATCCAGGCCTGCTGACCGTCAAAGGACGGAGAGCTCTGGAGCGGGCAGACGTGGTGGTGTACGACCGGCTGGTGAGCCCGGCAGTGCTGGAGCTGATTCCCGCCTCCGCCCGGCGCATCGACGTGGGCAAGGAGGCCAGCCATCACCCTGTGCCCCAGGAGCGGATCAATCAGATTCTGCTGGAGGAAGCCCAGGCCGGACACAGCGTGGTAAGGCTGAAGGGGGGCGACCCTTTTGTCTTCGGGCGGGGCGGCGAGGAGCTGCTGGCGCTGGCCCGGGCAGGGGTGGATTTCGAGGAGATCCCCGGCGTGACCTCCGCCGTCGCGGCGGCGGCCTACGGGGGGATTCCCGTGACCCACCGGGATTTCGCCTCCTCCCTGCACATCATCACCGGACACGCCCGGGAGGGCGCGGCGCTGGAGATCAACTTTGAGGCCCTGGTGCGGGCCGGGGGAACATTGGCATTCCTGATGGGCGTGACAGCCCTGCCCGCCATCGTACAAGGCCTGCTGGATGCGGGAATGGACAGGGACACCCCCGCCGCCATGGTGGAGCGGGGCACGCTGCCGGGGCAGAGGCGGTGCCTGGGAACCCTGGGAACCCTGAGAGAACGGGCGGCGGATATGGGAATCCGCTCTCCCGCGCTGATTATTGTGGGTGGCGTGTGCTCCCTGGCGGAGGAGCTGTGCTGGTTTGAGCGGCTGCCTCTTCATGGGAAGCGGATTCTTGTGACCCGGCCCGCCGGCCGGGGGGGTACGCTGTCGGAAAAGCTGCGGGACCGGGGCGCGGAGGTGGTGGAGTTTCCCTGCGTCCGCACAGAGCCGGTACTGCCCTGCCCTGAGATGGAGCGGGCCCTGGAATGCGCAGGCGGCTACGAGTGGCTGGGGTTCACCAGCGCCGCCGGAGTGGAGGCGTTCTGGCAATGCCTGCGGGGCATGGGGAAGGACGCGAGAGCCCTGGGCGGCGTAAAACTGGCAGCCATCGGGGCCGGGACCGGCCGGGCGCTGGAGGAGCGGGGACTGCATCCCGATCTGATTCCCGCGGTATACGACGCGTCCCACATGGGCCGGGCGCTGGCGGAGGCCGCCGGAGGCAAAGTGCTGCTGCTGCGGGCGGAGGAGGGCTCTCCAGCTCTGACAGAAGCGCTGGAGGCCGCCGGAGTCTCCTTCGACGATATCGCTGCGTACCGCACAATATACGGCGGCTCTCCGCCGGATGGGCTGCGGGAGCAGCTGACGGCGGGATGCTTTGACTATGTGACTTTCACCTCCGCCTCCACAGTCAGGGGACTGGTCTCTGCCGTGGGAGAAGACGGGGACTTCAGCCGGTTCCTTGGGCTGTGCATCGGGGAACAGACCGCCGGGGAGGCCGGAAAATACGGCATTTCCGTCCGGGTGGCGGAAAGGGCCTCCATCGACGCGCTGGCGGAGCTGGCGGTAAGGGAAAGCGGAGGAGAACCTTGAGCGCGGTACGAATCCGGCACGCGGAAGTCGGGGATGAGGCGTTCTGGTTCCGGCTGGACCGGCATCTGCCGGAGGCAGAGTTCTATCGGAAGGTCAGGGACCGGATGGGATACCTCCTTCTGGAGGACGAAGTGCCGGTGGGGCTGCTCCGGTACAACCTGTTCTGGGATCAGATCCCCTTCTGTACCATGCTGTTTGTGGAGCGAAGCGGACGGGGAAAGGGCTTTGGAACAGCGCTCATGGCCCGCTGGGAAGAGGATATGCGGAACGGAGGACACCATCTGGCAATGGTCTCCACCCAGGCGGACGAGACGGCGCAGCACTTTTACAGAAAGCTGGGATACCGGGACGCCGGAGGACTGCTTCTGCCGGTTCCCGGGTTTGAGCAGCCTGTGGAGCTGTTTTTGGTCAAGGCGCTTTCCTGAGAAACGGAGAGGAGCGGCAGGGTGAAATCATACAAAATCAGAGTGGACGGCGGAGGAGCGCTGCTGTTCTTGTTCATCATGCTTCCCAATTTATTCTGGGCTGCGGTTCCGGCGCCGGACGACGTTCTCCGGCGGGAAACCTGTACGCCGCTGCTGGATGCGGCGGGATCGGCGTGCCAAATCCTGTTCACGGCAGCGCTGTGCATGCTGGTGAATAAAACAAGGAAACCCCTGGGGGCCACGCCGCTGGTTCTCGCTTCGGCAGGCTGCGTGCTGGCCTATTTTATCGGGTGGGGGTTCTACTATGCCGGATTTACCGGACTGCCGGTGATCCTGGCGCTGACTCTTCCCCCCTGCTTCGCGTTTCTGTTTTTCGCGGCGGACCGAAAAAACTACGTGGCGGCAGTTCCCATCGCGGCATTTACCGTCTGCCACCTGATCCACGGCATCATGAACTATGTTTGACCGGCACGACAATCCATTTCTTGCGAGGTGCGATATGAACGATGTTGCCATCCGGTTGGCGTCTGTGGACGACGCGGAGGAACTGCTGAAAATCTACGCATACTATGTGGAGCATACGGCGGTCTCATTTGAATACGACGTGCCTGCTCCCGCAGAATTCCGGGAGAGAATCGCGCGAACCCTGACAAAGTACCCTTACTTTGTGGCGGAGAGCGAGGAGGGCATCCTTGGGTACGCCTATGCCGGGCCCTTTGTGGGGCGGGCGGCTTACGGCTGGTCGGCGGAGCTGACCATTTACCTTGCGCCGGACCGGCGGGGGCGGGGATTGGGGCGAAAGCTCTACGGCGAGCTGGAGGCCGCTCTGGCGGAGATGGGAATCACCAATCTGTACGCCTGCATCGGCCTGCCGGAGGAGGAGGACGAGTATCTGACCCGGAGCAGCGCGGAATTCCACGCCCATATGGGTTTTGCCGCTGTGGGAACCTTCCGCAGATGCGGCCGCAAATTCCAGCGCTGGTATGATATGATCTGGATGGAAAAGATCATCGGGGAACACGGGGACAACCCGCCTGTCCGGCGGTTTTCAGAGACGGAGTATGCGCGGGAGGATATGGCGCAATGACAGATTTGCAAAACAGAGAGCACTGCCCCACTCTGGACGAGTTGGGGGCGTATATCCGAAATCCGCTCTTCCCCAAATTCTGCGGGGAGGTTATGGAGACCTTCTCTTGCAGAGCCGCAGCGGAATTCAGCGCTTGCAGCTGGGAAAAAGGATGGAACGTCAAATTCAAAAAAGCGGGAAGGACGCTGTGCACCGTCTATCCCAGGGAGAATTATTTTACGGTGTTGCTGGTGGTGGGCAGAAAGGAGAAGACGCCATTTGAGGAAATCCTGCCCGGCTGCTGCCCGGCGCTGAGAGAAATTTACGCCAGCACCCGGGAGGGAAACGGACAGAGATGGCTGATGGTGGATCTGGAGGACGGCGGCGAACTGTACCGCGACGTATTCCGGTTTCTCGCCATCCGGGGAGCCCGGTAATAGACTGATCGACAGGAGGAAATTGTATGGACCTTATCAACCGTCCCCGCCGGCTGCGGCGGACCGACGGCATCCGCCGGCTGAACCGGGAGACCCGGCTGAGCCCGGAGGCCCTGATTTATCCCATTTTCGTGGACGAAACGCTCTCCGGCACGCGACCCATCGAGAGTCTGCCGGGGCAGTACCACTACGGCCTGGACAGCGTGTGCCGGGCGGTGGAGGAGTGCAGGGCACACGGCGTGAAGCACTGCATTCTCTTCGGGCTCCCGGCGGAGAAGGACAGCTGCGGCTCCTCCGCCTGGGCGGAGCGCGGAGTAATTCAGGAGGCGGTGCGGACCGTCAAGGCAAGTGATCCGGATTTCACCGTCATTACCGACGTGTGCATGTGCGAGTACACGAACCACGGGCACTGCGGCATCCTCCGGGGACAGGAGGTGGACAACGATGAAACCCTGAAGCATCTGGCGAAAATTGCCGTCAGCCACGCCCAGGCCGGGGCGGACATGGTGGCCCCGTCGGACATGATGGACGGACATACGGCGGTTCTGCGGCGGGCCCTGGACGAGGCGGGTTTCCAGCAGACGGCGATCATGGCCTACTCCGCCAAGTATGCCTCGGCGTTCTACGGCCCCTTCCGGGCCGCCGCCGGGTCGGCGCCTTCCTTCGGAGACCGGAAGGGATATCAGATGGATCCCCACAATCGGAAGGAGGCGCTCCGGGAGTGTGCGCTGGACGAGGCTGAGGGGGCGGACATTCTGATGGTAAAGCCCGCGCTGAGTTATCTGGACGTGATCCGGGAGTGCGCGGACACCTTCACGCTGCCCCTTTGCGCCTACTCGGTCTCCGGGGAGTACGCCATGATAAAGGCGGCCGCGGCGGCGGGACTGGTGGACGAACGGCGGATCATGTGCGAGACGGCGGTTTCCATTTTCCGGGCCGGGGCGGATATGCTCATTACCTACTACGCCAGGGAGATCGCGGACGCCATAAGAACGGGTGAGATCGGATGAAACGCAGAGGGGAGCGCTATGCGCTCCCCTCCGAATAATTTCAGTGTAATTTTTCAAGTCAGGAAAAGGATCAGCCCGATACTTCATACCGGGGCACTTTCATGACAAACCGGTTGAGCACCGCGCTCAGCCCCGCGCTGGCCACCACACCTACCAGCAGCTCCAGCGCTACGTTGAAGGTGAAGAAGCCCACGAAAATGGTCCAGAAGGGACTGCCGCCGAAATAGCTGTTCTGGAAAAACAGGACCACCATGCCGATGAACAGAATGGTGTTGGTCAGCGTTCCCGCTACCGCGGTGCTGATAAAAGCCAGGGCGCTGCCGAACCGCCGGAGCACCGGGAACAGCACGCCGGCCACCACTCCAACGAGAATGCGGGGGACAAAGCAGGCCGCTGCCGCAGCCACCGGGTTTAGCGCCAGCAGGGCGGTGCCGAAGGCATCCATACCGAAGCACTGGATAAAGCTGGTGGCGCCGAACACCGCGCCCAGGAAGCCTCCCCGGACCGGTCCCAGCACAATGCCGCCGATGACCACGGGGATCACCAGGAAGGTGATGGACACCAGCCCGACCCTGAGATATCCCAGCGGGGTGAAGGCCATCAGGACGACGATTGCCGTCAGTACCGCCGTCAGTGCGGTCTGCCGGACTTTGCTGCTTGTGTTGCTCATGATTTGTTTCTCCTTTGAGGATATTTCACCTCGCGCTGCCGTCCCTTCTGAGAAGGGTATGGCGCGCAAATTATGTATAACAACGGCCAGGGCCGTCATTATCTGCCGTTCTAGCGCCGGGGCCGGTTGGCCTCGTAAAGATACCGCAGGCCCTTGAGGGTGAGCTCCGGGTCCTGCCGGACCGGCTTTTCGCACCGGGCCGTCACCAGAGGGGCGGAGCCGCCGGTGGCCACGCACACCGCTCCTGCCATTCCCGATAGGGCGGTATAGCGGCCGATGAAGCCGTCCACCATCATGGCGCTGCCCAGCAGGAGGCCGCAGCGCATGGCTCCGGCACTGCTGCGCCCCAGACAGGCCTCCTCGCCGCCGCCCAGCTCGATGGAGGGCAGCAGAGCGGTGGTCTCCTTGAGCATCTGGGCGCTGGCCCGGATGCCCGGGAGGATGCACCCCCCCAGATAGGTCCGGTCCTTGTCCACGGCGATGATGGTGGTCACAGTGCCCGCGTCGATCACCACAATGGGCGGGCCGTACTCCGTCAGCGCCGCCAGGGTGTCGGCCACCAGATCACCACCCAGCTGGGAGGGATCGTCAATGCGGATGCGAAAGCCTGTGCGGATGCCGGGTCCCACCCGGAGGACGGGAACGCCGGCCACGGTCCGGACGGCCTCCTCCACCAACCCGGTAAGCTCCGGCACCACGGAGGAGAGAATGCACCCCCGGATTTCCTCCCGGGCAATCCGGTTCATCCGGAGGAGATCGTAGAGAACGGCCGCGTACTCGTCGGCGCTCCGGCGGGTTCTGACGGAGATTTTTCCCTTCATCAACAGGGTTTCGCCCCGAAAAATGCCCAGAGAAATGTTGGAGTTTCCAAGATCAACCGCTAACAGCATGGGACCTCCTTCTGCGATTCGGGCTCAAAGCAGAACATGCTGAAAAACGCCACCACGCCGGGACCGCAGTCGTACTCCATTCCGCAGGAGGCGGCCATCTCCTGCACAAAAACACAGTAGGCCGACATGCAGGAATACCGCTTGTCCGGGAAACGGCAGGGCTCCCCCTCCACAATGGCACAGGGGGAACAGAGGCTGCATCCTCCCGCGCCCACCATCAGGCCGGGCATTCCGGCCTCGTCGATGAGCCGGCGGGTCATCTTGTTGTGCGTCCCCTTGGCGGGCTTGGTCTGCGCTTCGTCCATGGGGTCCTCAATATCCCACATGGTCTGCATGACCAGGGCCCGGGGCCAGCGGCGGACGCGGGCGGCCATCTCCTCCACCGTACCGCAGTCCGGGGGACAGGCGTAGTTGACGCCGTACTTGCCGCAGAGGTTCTCCGCGCACAGAGGGCGGAAGGAGGGCATGAAGATCAGGTCCTTGGTATCCATCGCGGCGGCGTTGGCGAAGCCAAGTCCCACCGCCAGGTCGAGCATCTGTTGTTCTGTCATGGGTAAACTCTCCGGTTTTGGTTGTCATCCGTTTTCTCAGGAAGAAAAAGGATCCGAAAGAACTTGGGGAATCGTCTGCTTCTATTGTACCCCATCCGCACCCTTTTTTCCACTGAAAAATGATTGCATTTTTCCTGAAATTATGGTATGCTTTGGTCAACTATATGTTAAATACTTCACAAAGGAGCAACCGCCATGGACATTCCTTCCCTGCAAAGGAAATTGGACGAAGCAAAATACATCTGCTCCGGCGATGTAGCCGCCACACTGCTGGTAGCCCTCCAGCTGGGCAGACCCCTGCTCATCGAGGGCCCCGCCGGGGTGGGTAAGACGGAAATCGCCAAGGTCATGGCCGCCGCCCTGGGACGGGAGCTGGTACGGCTCCAGTGCTACGAGGGGCTGGACGAGAGCAAAGCTCTGTATGAGTGGAACTATCAGAAGCAGCTGCTGAGCATCCAGGTGCAGATGGACCGGCGAGACGCGGACGAGCTGACAAAATCCCTGTTCAGCGACGAATATCTGCTGGAGCGGCCCCTCCTTCGGGCCATTCGGTCCCAGGAGCCGGTGGTGCTGCTCATCGACGAGATCGACAAGGCCGACGAGGAGTTTGAGGCGTTTCTGCTGGAGCTGCTCAGCGAGATGCAGGTGACGATCCCGGAGACGGGCGTGGTAAAGGCCCGGTCCATTCCCTTTGTGGTGCTGACCTCCAACCGGACACGGCCCCTGGGGGAGGCGCTGCGGCGGCGGTGCGCCTACCTCTATCTGCAATACCCTGATATCCAGCGGGAAACGGCCATCATCCGGGCCAAGCGGCCCAATGTCAACGAGCACCTGGCCCTTCAGGTGGCCCAGGCCATCCACGATCTGCGGCAGAGCGAGGCCATCCTGAAAAAGCCCTCCATCGCCGAAACCCTGGACTGGGTGTCCGCGCTGGAGGCTCTGGGCGTCAGTGATCTGAACCGGGAGGCCGCCCGGCAGACCATGGGCTTTGTGCTCAAGGGCAACGAGGATCTGGAGGCTGCGGGGGACGTTCTCTGCGGGCATGACCACGAGCACTGCGGCGCCTGCGGGCATGGGCAGGCATGAGCGTCTATGTGGAAAAGCTGGCGGAGTTCTCCGCCATGCTCCGGAGCGAGGGACTGGCGGTGGGCACCCAGGAGACGGCGGACGCCTGCCGGATTCTGACCGCACTGGATCTCAACAGCCGGGAGACGGTAAAGCTGGCCCTCCAGGCGGTTTACGCCAAAAGCCGGGAGGAGCAGGCCGTCTTCCAGCACTGCTTTGAACACTTTTTCGTCAGCGTGGAGCGGCGGGATGCCCTCCGGTGGAAGCGTGAGGAGGATGCCCGGGAATTGGCCCGCCGCCGGCAGGAAGCGGAGCAGGAGATGCAGGTAGATGGGCGGCCCATGGATCTGCGGGAGGACCTTCAGGAGGTCTACGTCCGCATGGGCGAGGACAAGCGGGAGCAGCTGCGGCAGATGCTGGAGAAAATGCAGGGCAATCTCAAGCGCAGCCCCAAGCTGTACAGCAATTTCATCCGCTCGGTGTTCATGCGCTTCCTGCTGGAACAGCAGATGGCCATGGAGGACGATGCCGCCGTGGGCAGCGAGGAGCTGGACCCGGATATGGCCCTGCTCTACCGGGATATCTCCCAGTTCAAGGAGGCGGATATTCCCCGCGCGGCAGCTCTGATCGCCGCCATTTCCCGTCAGCTGGACGCAGAGCTGAGCCGTAAGCGGCAGGGACAGGGCCACGGCGGAAAACTGGACTTCCGCCGCACCATCCGGCGGGGACTGGAAACCGGAGGAAGCTTTTACCGGCTGTCCTACCGGAAGAAGCGGCAGAAAAAGCGGCGGCTGGTGCTGCTGTGCGACGTGTCCGGGTCCATGCTGCAATTTTCCGAGTTTGCGCTGCGGTTCATCAAATCCATGACCGAGGTATCGGAGTCCTCCCGAACCTTCCTTTTCTCCGAGGAGGTCAGGGAGGTGGACGCCTTTGCCTTGCAGAATATGGATGCTTTCCGGGACTATGTGCGGGCCTCCGGCCTCTTCGGGCGGGGTACAGACCTGGGCGGAGCGCTGGAGGCGCTGTGCGTCCGCCGTCCCCCGGTGCTGGGTCCCTCTGCGACGCTGCTGATCCTGTCAGATACCAAGACCATCGACCTGCCCCGGGCCGCCCGGAATCTGCTGGAGGCGCGGCGGCTGGCGGGACGGGTGCTGTGGCTCAACCCCATCCCCCAGAGGAAGTGGCCCTATATGGCCAGCATCCAGACCATGGCCTCCCTGTGCCAGATGGCTCCCTGCTCCACGCTGGAGGAGCTGACGCGGTCTTGCAGAAAATTGATGAAATAGCGCAAAGCGAAAAATACTCCGGCGAACCCCATGCGCAAGCGGATGGAAAAGTTTTTTGACGGTGTTCCCTGGAAATGCCGCCAATATCTTCGGTTTTCGCAGCAAAGCCGCCCGCGAAGAACACGGGCGGCTTTGTCTGTAGGCGCGGGGCGGCTGAAGCCCGGTGTTCTTTATGCCGCTTTTGCTTGCAGGAAAAGCGTTACAGGGCGTAATATCTCTGGAACTCCGCGGGAGTGGGAATTCGAGCGATCTCTTCCGCCTCCACCCGCTTCAGCCCGAGCCAACTCCGGATCAGCGCCTCCGGGAACACGCCTCCGGCGGTAAGATAGTCGTGATCCGCCTCCAGAGCGTCCAGAGCTTCCTCCAGGGATTTGGGCAGTCCCTGAATCCGCTTTTTGTCTTCGTCGGACAGGTTGAACAGATTGAAGTCATAGGGGCCCCAGCCGTTTTGATGCGGATCGATCCGGTTGAGCACGCCGTCCAGCCCCGCCATGAGAATGGCGGCGTAGGCGTAGTACGGGTTGCACGCGGCGTCAGGGTTGCGCAGTTCAAAACGCTTTTGAGCGGGCGTTTTGGCATAGGCCGGAATCCGGATGATGGATGAGCGGTTTGCCGTGGCGTAGCCGATGGTGACAGGAGCCTCAAAGCCGGGCACCAGGCGTTTGAAAGAGTTGGTGGTGGGGTTTGTTATGGCGCACAGGCTCCCGGCATGTTTGAGAAGTCCGCCGATGAAGTACAGCGCCGTATCGGACAGCTGAGAGTAGCCTTTTTCGTCATAGAACAGGGGCTTTCCGTCCTTCCACAGCCAGATGTGGACATGCATTCCGCTGCCCGCTTCGCCGTGGATGGGTTTGGGAAGGAAGGTGGCGGTTTTTCCCGCGCGGGCAGCGCAGTTGCGGATGAGATATTTGGCAGCCATGGTTTTGTCTGCCATCTCCGTCAGACTCTCCGGCTCCACTTCAATTTCCAGCTGGCCAGGGCCTCCCACCTCGTGGTGGTGGTATTTCACCTTTACGCCCCAGTTGTCCAGCTCCATACACATCTTATTTCGCAGATCGAAGGTCAGATCCTGCGGCAGAGCGGCATGGTAGCCGTCATGACGGCGGATATGGTAGCCGCTGCCACAGCTCTCGCCGGTGTTCCACTCCGCCTCCAGCGCGTTTACCTGGAAGGACGCGCGGTGCGGTGCGTTTTCAAAGCTCACGTTATCGAACAGATAGAACTCAAATTCCGGTCCCACCACCATTTTGTCAGCCACGCCGGTTCCTCTCATGTACTCCTCGGCGCGCTGGGTGACGCTGCGGGCATACTGATCGAAGGGGCGGTTTTCCGGCTGGCAGATAATCTGCACATCGCCGGTCATGGACAGGGTGGGCAGCTCGGTGAAGGGATCCAGGCAGGCGGTGTCCGGGTCCGGCACGAAGACCATATCACTTTTCTCCACGGAGGCATAACCGAAATTGGAGCCGTCAAATCCGATGCCATAGCGCAGGGTGTCCTCGCTGAAGCGCTCCACGGGGATGGTGATATGGTGCCAGCGCCCGATCAGATCTACCGTTTTGAAGTCGATCATCCGCACGCCTTTTTCCTGGCAGAGAGCCAGAATTTCATCCACTGTTTTCTTCATGATTTACCTCGATCTTCCTTTATATTTCGCCGGCGCACTCTATTCCCCGAATCCGCCGGCACTTTCATTTTTACCTGCCGGAGGGAGGAAAGTCAAGACGGTATTTGCAATTCTCCCTTTATCACAAGTTTGTCTCTCCATTTTTGTGCAAAAGAGAATAAGGCGGAAAGCAGCGGAGCTTCCTGCTCCGCTGCTTTTCATCCGGTTATTGCGCCAGAAACTCCGCCGGATCAATAAGCTCGCCGTCTCTGGCCACGCTGAAGTGGAGATGAGCGCCCAGCCCGGCCTCTGTAAGCGAGGTGTTGCCCACGGCGCCCAGCACCGCTCCGGCGGGGATCTCATCGCCTGCCCGGACGCTGGTTTCCGGCTGCAGGCTGGCATAGGTGGAGACATAGCCGTTGCGGTGGTCCACCTGGATGGTGGTGCCCATGCGGCCGTCCTCCTCCACGGAGAGTACAATCCCGGCGGAGGTGGACACCACCGCCGTCCCGGCCTCAGCCTGGATGTCGATGCCATCGTGGGTCCGCCAGTCGCCCAAGGTGGCGTCATAGGTCAGCCGGTCCACGGAGAAGGCGGCAACCGTCTCTCCCGCCAAGGGGGAGACCACAATCATGGGCTCCACGGCTTCAATGGGGGCGGGCTCCATCACCGGCGCGTCGTCCTCGTTGTGCAGCAGCTCCGTCTCGGGCTCCGCCGGCTTCCCGACGGAAGTCTCCGGCTCCAGAATGGGCCGGACGGTGGGCTTTTCCACCTCGATGGGGGCGTCGCTGATCACGGGCTTTGCGGGTTCCGGATCCGGGGCGGCCACGCTCTGGGCCGGTTCCGGCTCGGCCACTGCGCTGGGGACGGGATCACTCTGGGGCTCGGGGTTGTTTCTCAGCAGGGCGAAATAGCCAACCACTCCGGCTGCGACCACGCAGACGAGCAGGGCTATGTAGAAGCCCATGCCGCCGAAGATGGAGGCAGCCTGCCGCTTGCCTCTGTTGTCCATGAAAATCTTCCTTTCATCATCCTGCCGTCCTTGACGGCTTGTAGTAGAGGGAAAAGCCTCCAGTCCCATTGTGCTCCAACCGGAAAGATTTTATGCAACCGCTCCAGGAATTTCTTGCGGTTATTTTCAAAAAAATCAACGGCAAATTCTGTTGATCTCTTCAGAAGCTTTTCTATGCCGGCACAGCTCGTATTTCCAGGTTTTCCAGCCCCCTTCTTTTCATCAGGTACAGCAGGCTACAAGGGCGCGGAAAGGGCAGAAATTCCCCGGCGCGGCTTTCACCATTCCCTCCCCTCCTTCTCGCTTTTTCTATTCGTTTTCCTCTAATTTGGTTTTTGAACGCTCCCATTTCCCGTATCCTATTGACACTATGGAATCTTTTCAGTATAATTGAGACCATCATATTTTAAAGAGGAGCAGAAGGGAGAGAAATTGTGAAGCAGTTTTTTGGTATGAGCCAAAGAGGGGATCTGGCAGAGGCGGTGAAAAACCTCTATCATCCTCAATTTATTATGCTTCTGTCCAATAACAACCAATTCGAGGCGCATGTGGCGGAATTGGAGAAGCGCTTCCCCGGCGTGCCCAGCATCGGGTGCATCGGCATGTGCTATCAGACGGGAGTTGTGGAGAACGGCGTGGGTGTAATCGCCTTTTCGGACGGAGTGAGCGCGGCGGCCAACGCGCTTGAGTGCGTATCCACCATGCCGGTGAAACACATCCGCCGTCTGGAGCAGGATATGCAGCGGGTCAGCGGCGGCAGCCGGGACACGGTGTGCATCGACTTCTGCACCGGAAACGACGCCTGCGTGCTGACCACCATGAACAACGCCCTCCGGCAGAGAGGGATCTCACTGGTGGGCGGAACCGGCGGCGAGGGAAGAGTTTCCGCCAACGGACGGGTTTATCAGGACGCGGTGGCCTATGGCCTGATCCGCAATCTGAACGGGCGTGTGAAAACCTACAAGGAGAACATATACCACCAGCTGGGGGATTACCGCTTCATTGCCTCCAATACGGACCGCGCCAATTACATACTGGGCTCCCTGAACGGCAAGCCGGCCAAGCAGGTCTATAAAAGCATTCTCCATGTGACTGACGAGGAAATACTGACCCGGACCTTCCAAAATCCGTTCGGAAAGATCAACGGCGAAGACACCTGCATCATTTCCATCAAGGAGGTCAACGGCAACGCCTTGGCCTGCTACCGGCAGGTCAACGATTCCGACGTTCTGATTCTGCTTGAGCTGGGGGACTATCAGGCGATTACCAGGAGCACCATCCAACAGATCTGTCAGGACTTCCCCCGGCGCTCGGCAATCTTCTCTGTAAACTGTCTGTTCCGCTACAAGCTGTTTTCAGAGCACAACTATATGCAGGCATATCTCCGGGAGATGGCGGCGCTGGGCTGTCACGCCGGCTTCGTCGGGTATGGGGAGCATTATAATAACCGTTTTGTCAATCAATCCATGACCTGCGCCGTGTTTGAGTAAAGGGGGAAGCGCTATGTTATTTGGAGGAAAAAACCGGCAGAAGCCGGACGGAAAACAGGAAGTGAAAAGCCTTTACCCGGTTCTGCACGTGGCGGGCAGTCTGAAGGAATACCAGAAGGATCTGGTGCAGAAGGAGGTCGCTTCCCTCTGGGAGCTGAATCTGGTGGGGGACTCCTTTTCCAGCGTGCTGAAGGAGGCGGACCATTTTCAGACAAAGCTTCAGGATCTGGGATCCTCTTTTTCCAATATCAACGAGACCGCCGGGCAGTTCAACGAGGTCCGGCAGGCGGTGGCCCGCAGCGTGCAGGACGCGCAGGGGCAGATGGAGCAGCTGGCCCAGATTTCTGCGGAAGTCCAGAAATCCTACGATGAGATGACTGTGACCTTCGATCAGCTGCAATCCGCCATCAAGGCAATTCAGCACTGCATGGGAAAAATCGTCTCCATCGCGGATCAGACCAATATTCTCGCCATCAACGCCTCCATTGAAGCCGCCAGAGCCGGTACGGAGGGGCGTGGCTTCGCGGTCGTGGCCGAGCAGGTAAAGGCCCTGGCCAAAGAGATCAAGGTGCTGGCCAACGAGGTGGACAGCGGCATCTGCGATGTGGAGAACAACGCAGGCCAGCTCAGCGGACGGATTGTGATCTCGCAGCAGACGCTGGGACAGGGCGTTGGAATTGTCGGGCAGGCAGATGAGAGCTTCCGGAAGATCACGGCGGCGGCGGAAGGCGCCGTGTCTGTACAGACGGAAATTTCCGGGGTGATAGAAGCCTCCCAGCGGGAATTGCAGGTGATCCGCCAGTTTTTTGACGAAATCAAGGGGCAGTACCAGGAGGTCGTCAGGCATATTGACTCCGCCAGCCGCCTGGGCACCACCAAGAGCGCCATGTTTGAGGACATGGACAACATGATTTCTCAGATTCCGCCGCTGGTCAAGGATTTGGAATCCAACAGCTGAGAAAAACCAAGCGCGAATATGTGCGGCTCTAAAGAGCAAGAAGCGCAGAATTATCAGGTATCCGCCGAAAAAGCAAGCCTGTAAGACAAAATCGAAGATTCAAAAAAGCACGATTTGACAATCGTGCTTTTTTCATGCTCAAAAGGAGACGGCGGCAATGCGGCATCACATATGCAGCAGCGTTATGCAATTGTATAATCAATCTTATAATACTCCGGCCGGAAGTAAAATTTACACCGGGCAAAGGCCTCCCGGTTCGCCTGACAAAGGATCGCCTCAATCAGCAAAAGCGGCGATTCCTCCGGAACCTGCAAAAATTCCGCTTCGCTCTCATTGGCGTGAACCAGCTTGACGCTCAGCTCCTGTCTGGCGGCGTTCGCGTAGAGCGTATGCGTCAGCAGATCGTAGATGGTATCCTTCATGGATACATCAATGCCCAACTCCGAGACCACTTTCACAGGCACCTGGATGAAGCTGTAGCCGATGGGCCTGTCCTGAGAGCAATAGACGATATCGCTGGCCAGCACAATCTCGCTGCGAGTCAGCTTCAGCTTGTGAATGGCGATGTCTGTGGGCGGAGCATAGTTGTACTGGAGTTGGATGTCCTCCACTGGCGTGCGGGCAAAGCTGAGCATCGGATTTTCGTTGTTTTTGTTTGTATCCTCGCTGTTGTGACGCTGCACCATCGTCCCCTTGCCCCGGGATTTGGTGATAAGGCCGTCCTCGTTGAGTACCGCCAGCGCCTGCCGCAGCGTGTTCCGGCTGACATTGTACTTCTCTGCCAATACCGTCTCCCCCGGCAGGTAGTCTCCAGGCGCATAAACCCCGTTGATAATATCCAGATAGAGAGAATTGTAGATGCTTACATAGGCCGGGACGTGACTGCTTGTCATTTTGCTGTTCAACATTCTGCACCTCCGTTTAAGCCACTTGTTTATTTCATATTGCACTAATAATACCACATAAGTTCTACTGTTTTCAACAAAAATTTGAAAAATAATTGAAATTTCTTGACAAGGCGGCTCCTCAATGTTAAACTCCTTTTGCGTTGTTCAACATTTAGAGCAAGGTTGTTTGAAGCGCATAGACGCGCAGCGGCATGGGAAAGAGATAGGAGATGATGTGTGTGCCCTCGAAGCCCTGTATCCTCCAGCAAAATGATTTCGGCGGCGACGGCTCTGTCCTGATCGGCATTTGCAAAAGTGTGGACCCGGAGCTGGAGAGCTATGTTGCCGGAGGCCTGCCCAGGTTTGACATTCCCCGCGCTTCCATTTCCCTGGAAAACAAGATTCGATACTGGCCCGACGGCACAGTATTCGTCTCGGTGGTGGACCCCGGCGTGGGAACAGAGAGGCGCAGCTGCGTGGCCAGACTGAAAAGCGGAGGCTATGTAATCACCCCGGACAACGGAACCCTGACCCTTCAGGTGGCGGGGGAGCAGATCAGCGAGGTGCGCCAGATCGACGAGGCGGCCAACCGCCTGCCGGACAGCGCCGGATGCGAGATCTTCCATGGACGGGACCTGTTTGCCTATACCGCCGCCCGTCTGGCCGCCGGACAAATTACCTTTGAAGATGTAGGCCCCGCCTACCCGGTGGAGGAGATCGTGACCTACCAGCTCGATTACGGCAAAATTGATGAGGAGGGTGCTCACGGCTATTTCAGCGGCTGCATGCAGACCTTCGGAAATCTGGAGACCAACATCCGGATCCGGGACTTTGAAGCCCTGTCCGTATCCCAGGGGAGCATGGTCCGCGTGGTCATCCGCCAGGAAGGAAAAACCGTTTTTGACAGAGCAGTTCTCTACCACAAATCCTTCGGATATGCGCCCCCCGGCGGGGAGATATTGTATAACAGCAGCACCGGCTTCATGGGCCTGGGGCTGAATAAGGAGAGTTTTATGGAGCGATACGGCGTCGGCGTGGGAAAAGAGTGGACCATTGATATAAAGCCATGAGCGGGAAAAGATTTCTTCACATCGTCCTCCAGACCGATTTCGGGGCGGCGGACGAGGGCATCGCTGATCTGTACGGGATCTGCAAGCGCGTCTGCGGCGACATCCGGGTCTTTGACCTGTCCCACACCATTCCGCAGTTCAACATCGCGGCGGCGGCCCGATCCCTGGCCGGTACGCTGGCCGCATGGCCGGAGGAGACCGTGTTCGCCTCCACCGTAGTGGACCCGGCCGCTCCGGCGGCGCGGGCGCTGTGCGTGGTCAAGACGCGGAACAACCGCTACGTGGTGGCTCCGGACAACGGAACGCTGGCAGAAGCGGCCCGGCGGTATGGCGTTGAATGGGTCAGGGATCTGAGCGAGCTGCGGGAGGTCTATCTGCAAAGCGAGGAGAGCGCCGTCTGCCACGGCAGAGACGTGGCCTACTGTGCCGCCGCCGTGGCGCGTCAGCTGCCCCAGGTCACTCTGGGCTCCGCCTATCCCGGCGGGGAAATCGTGCCGCTGGCAGAATAACGGGCATTGGCCCGCCTCCCAAGGCGGGCTGAGCAATAAAAGAGAGGTTATTTTAGGAGGAAAAAATTATGAAAAGCAAATTCTCACTGGGTCAGTTCAACACGCGCACCACGGTAGCCATCGGCATTGGAACCGCCATTTTCATCGTTCTGTTCTGGTTCATCAAGATTCCCACTCCCATCCCCGGCGTCACCTTCCAGGCGGCCTCTGCTCTGTGCGCCATATTCGCGTGCCTCTTCGGGCCGGTGGCGGGCTTCTTGATCGGCTTCATCGGTCACGTGCTCACCGACGCGCTGTCCTGGGGCGGCGTATGGTGGAGCTGGGCTCTGGCCAACGGTCTGGCCGGCTTTATTTTTGGTTTTACCTATAAAAAGACCCGGGTGGAAGAGGGTATCTTCAAGGGGAAGGACATTTTGATATTCAATGTAGTGCAGGTAATCGCCAACATCCTGGCCTGGGCGCTCATCGCTCCCGCCGGCGACGTGGTGATCTTCAAGGAGGTAGCCAGCGTGGTATTCCTGCAGGGTATCTCCTCGGCCATTAACAACTGCATTTCCACCGGAATTTTCGGCACCCTGCTCCTGGTGGCCTATGCTGCCACCAAGACCAAGAAGGGAAGCCTGAGCAGGAAAAACGGATAAAACAAGAAGGAGGAGAGCGGCCTATGCTGACCAAAGCGCAGCGCCTGCAAATGTTGCAAGTACCCACCGGAAGGGTGGATATGGTATTGGACACGGATACATACAACGAGGTGGACGACCAATTTGCTCTGGCGTTCCTGCTGCGCAGCGTGGACCAGGTGTCGCTGCGGGCCGTATACGCCGCCCCCTTCCACGCGCAGCCCTTTTTCCCCACGCCGCTCATCCGCTGGCGCTCCGAAAGCCCGGAAGACGGCATGGAGCGCAGCTATGAAGAAATCCGGCATATCATCGCGCTGTGCGGCGGGGACTTCCCCGGCGAGGTGAAGAAGGGGGCCCGCCGCTTCCTGCCGGACCGCCGTACCCCTGTGTCCTCGCCGGCGGCGCTGGATCTGGCGGAGCGGGCCATGGGGTACTCTCCGGAACGCCCCCTCTATGTGGCTGCCATTGCGGCGCTGACCAACATCGCCTCCGCCCTTCTGCTCAACCCGGAGATCGCGGAGCGGATGGTGGTGTGTGCGCTCGCCGGCAACGCCCACGATGTGCCGGCCACCGATGAGTTCAATCTGATGCAGGACGTGGCGGCGGCCCAGGTGCTCTTCGACAGCGGCGTACCCCTGGTTCAGCTGCCCTGCGAGGGCGTGGTGGACCGCTTCGCGATTACGGTCCCTGAGCTCCGGGCGCGTCTGGAGGGACAAGGGCCCCTGTGCGCCTACCTCTTTGACGCCGCCAGAGAGCTGATCGAATGGTGCAGCCCGGAGGGCGGGGGCTCGCATCCCATATGGGATGTGTGCGCCGCCGCATGGCCCATGAATCAGGGGGATCGGTTCATGACCGGACGCCTGGTCCCCACGCCCGGCATTGCCGCAGACCGGCGCTATTTTCCCCGGGAGGACGCGCCTGTCATGTATTATGTGGAGCAGATCCGGCGGGAGGCGCTGTATGACCGCCTCTTCACCGCACTGGCGGGCGTGTGAACCAGGCCGGACAAGCAGATAAGCAAGGGAGGAGCAGAATATGGACGAGCAGATCGCAGTCCGATTTGAGCATTTTACCTTTCAATACTACGCCCAGGCGGAGCCTACCCTGCATGACATCAATCTGGAAATCCGCAAGCACGAAAAGGTCCTGATTGTCGGTCCCAGCGGCAGCGGGAAGAGCACTCTGGCCCACTGCATCAACGGCTTGATTCCCTTCGCGTTCAAAGGAAAGATCGAGGGAAAACTGGAGCTGGACGGCCAGGACACGGCGGGGATGAATATCTTTGACCGCAGCATCAAGGTGGGTACGGTTTTGCAGGACTCCGACACCCAGTTTGTGGGATTGTCGGTGGCGGAGGACATCGCCTTCGCCATGGAAAACGACTGTGTGCCGCAGGAGGAAATGAAGCGCCGGGTGGCGGAGGTGGGCCAGATTGTCGGCGTGGACAGTATTCTGGGCAGCGAGCCCAGCGAGATTTCCGGCGGACAGAAGCAGAGGACCACTCTGGCCGGCGTGCTGGTCAACCATGCGGAGATTCTCCTCTTTGACGAGCCCCTGGCCAATCTGGACCCGGCTACGGGAAAAACCGCCATTGAGATCATTGACACAGTCCATCGCACCCAGAACAAGACCACCATTATCATTGAGCACCGTCTGGAGGATGTGCTCCACCGCCCGGTAGACCGTATCATTCTGATGAAGGAAGGCCGCATTCTGGCCGACACGGACCCCCATTCTCTGTGCGCCTCCTCCCTGCTGGTGGCCAACGGCATCCGGGAACCTCTCTACCTCTCCGCGCTGAAGCGGGCGGGCGTCAAGATCACCGCCGACATGCAACCGGGGTATATGGACACCATTCGCCTGCCCGAGGACTGCGTGGAGCAGTACCGGGCCTGGAACGAGCGGCAGGCCGCTCCGGAGGCGGCTCCCGAGGGGGAAGAACTGCTGCGGGTGGAGGACGTGTCCTTCTCCTATCTGGGACAGAAAGACAACGTATCCTCCGTCAGCTTCTCCCTGCGCAAGGGGGAGATGATTGCCCTGATCGGCCGCAACGGCGCAGGGAAATCCACCTTGAGCAAGCTTATCTGCGGCATCGCACGTCCGGACAAGGGCCGCATTCTCTGCGGCGGCGAGGACACCGCCCCGATGAGCATCAAGGAAATCGCCGACCGCATCGGCTTCGTGATGCAGAACCCAAACCAGATGATCAGCAAGGCCATGATCTACGACGAGGTGGCTCTGGGACTGCGCTACCGCGGGGTGCCGGAGGAGGATATCCGGCCCCGGGTGGAGCGGGCGCTGAAGGTCTGCGGCCTGGACGAGTTTATCGAGTGGCCCATTTCCGCTCTGAGCTTCGGGCAGAAGAAGCGCGTGACCATCGCCGCCATTCTGGTGCTGGAGCCCAGCATCATGATTCTGGACGAACCCACGGCAGGGCAGGACTACAAGCACTACACCGAAATCATGGACTTCCTGGAGCAGATCAACCGTCTGGGCATCACGGTCATTCTGGTGACGCACGACATGCACCTGATGCAGGAGTACACCTCCCGGGCCATCGTCATGAACAACAGCCGCCTGCTGGCCTCCGGCCGGCCCAGCGACATCCTGACAAACCGGGAGCTGATTGAGAGCGCCAACCTGAAGGAGACGTCCCTGTTCACCCTGTGTGAGAAGCTGGGCATTCAGGACGCCTCCCGCTTTATCCAGAATTTCATCGATTTCGAGCGGAAGGAGCGGCGGAAATGAAGACAAAACTCTTTTCCTACAGCGTGGGCAATACGGTTATCCACAAAATGTCCGGCGGCACAAAATTTCTGTGCTTTGTGATGACCTCTCTGGCCGCCATGCTGACCTATGATATCCGGGTGCTGCTGTTCATCGCGGTATTTTCCTACTCCCTGCTCCCTGTGGCCAAAATCACCTGGAAGCAGATACGGGGACTCATGTATTACTTTTTCGCCTTTCTGTGGCTGAACGTGGTGCTGACCTACCTCTTTTCCCCGGAGGCCGGCGTGGAGATGTTCGGCACGCGCACGCTGCTGCTGACCATCACCTCCCGGTACACCATCACCGCCGAGCAGCTGCTCTATCAGTTTGCCAAAGCCATGAAATATATCGCGGTGATACCCATGGGCATGATCTTTATTTTCACCACCGAATCCAGCGAATTTGCCGCTTCCCTCTCCACCGCCGGTATCTCCTATAAGATTTCCTACGCCGTGTCCCTGACGCTGCGCTATTTCCCCGACGTGCAGCGGGACTATCAGACCATCAGCTTCGCCCAGCAGGCCAGAGGGCTGGAGATGTCCAAAAAGGCAAAGCTGATCGACCGCTTCAAATACGCCGCACAGATTATCTTCCCCCTGATCATCTCCTCCCTGACGATGATTGAGAAAATCACCAACGCCATGGATCTGCGGGGCTTTGGCAAAAAGAAAAAACGGACATGGTACAGCCGCCGTCCCATGAACGCGGCAGATTACGGAGCCATCGCCGTCACCGGCACAATTGCTGCCGTCACAATACTGATGATGATTTTCGCCCCTTACGGGCGGTTTTGGAATCCTATGATATGACAAGAGAAGGAGAGTAGCATCTGCATATGAGAAAATGGATTGTTATGATGACCGATTTCGGTCCCGACAACACCGGCACCGCCACCATGCGCGGCGTGGCCGCCAGCGTGGACAGCGAATTGCAGCTGACCGATCTGACCAACAGCATCGAGCCCTTCAACGTGTGGCAGGCCAGCGACGCGCTGATGTACACCGAGCCCTTCTGGCCCGCCGGGACAGTGTTTGTGTCAGTGGTGGACCCGGGGGTGGGCACCTCCCGCCGGGCCTGTGTGGCCAAGCTGCGGGACGGCAAGTACGTGGTCACGCCGGATAACGGTACCCTGACCCATCTGGCCTCCCGGGTGGGCATCGAGGCAGTCCGGGAGATTGACGAGACGGTGAACCGCCTTCACGGCACAGAAAAGACCTCTGTCTTTCACGGCCGGGACCTGTTTGCCTACACCGCCGCCCGGCTGGCCGCAGGGATCATCGATTTTGAGGGCGTGGGTCCCGCCTATCCCGTGGAGGAGATTGTCCGCTGCGACAAGCCGCTGTCGGCAGAGGTGTGCGGCGGGAACCTCACAGGCCGCGTCACCAGCGTCAGCCGCTATCTGGGCAATCTGTTCACCAATATCCGCGCGGAGGATATGGAGGACAACGGCTTCGTCACCGGGGAGCGCTATCGGGTGATCCTGACCGGCCTCTCCACCGGACGGACGGTCTTCGACCAGGAGGTGTCTTACGCAGTATCTTTCGGACACGTGGAACAGGGACAGGCGCTGATCTTCAACGGCAGCACCCTGTATTTGTGCGTGGCGCTCAATCAGGACAGCTTCGCCCGGAAATATCAGATTGATCCGGCGGAAGAATGGAGAATCGAGGTAAAAAAACATGAGTGAAAAAATGACAAGAAAACCCTGCAT
The DNA here is from genome assembly GCA_910579725.1 of uncultured Oscillospiraceae bacterium. GTDB lineage: Bacteria > Bacillota > Clostridia > Oscillospirales > Oscillospiraceae > Pelethomonas. Next base: position 22,024 of record CAJTUD010000021.1, read on the forward strand.
CGTCTGGCAGACGGACTTCACCCTTTCCTGGGGCGCGGTGGCCAGCATGCGCGGCGTGTGCAAAAGCGTGGACCCGGAGCTGGAATGCGTGGACATCACCCACGAGATCGAGCCCTACAGCATCCTGGCTGCCAGCCGGGAGATCGTGTACGTGGAGCCTTTCTGGCCCAAGGGCACCATCTTTGTGTCGGTGGTGGACCCAGGGGTAGGCACCTCCCGCCGGGCCTGCGCGGCCAAGCTGAAGGACGGAAACTATCTGATTACGCCGGATAACGGTTCTCTGACCCACGCCTTCCACCAGGTGGGCATTGAAGCGGTGCGGGAGATCGACGAGACGGTGAACCGCTGGAAGGGCACCGAGGAGATTTCCGTGTTCCACGGCCGGGACCTGTTCGCCTATACCGCCGCCCGGCTGGCCGCGGGGATCATTGATTTTGAGGGCGTGGGACCGGAGTACCCTGTGTCTGAGATCGTCCTGCTGGACGAGGCTCTGGTGCGGGCGGATGTGGAGGAAGGGGCGGTATCCTGCGTCGTAGGCGGCGCCCGGGATCCCTTCGGCAGCGTGACGTTCAACGCAACGATTGCTGACTTCGCCCGCGCTGGTTTCCGCCACGGGGATACGGTAAAGGTGAGCATCCGCCACGCCGGCAAGGATGTGTTCACAGGCGACGTGCTTTACCACAAGTCCTTTGGCTACGTACCTCTGGGAGAGCCCATTCTCTTCAACTCCTCTACGGGATATATTTCCATTGGACTCAATCAGGGCAGCTTCCTGAGCCGGTATCCCTGCCAGACCGGCAAGGAATGGACCGTGGAGCTGCGCCGGAGCTGAGGGCGGAAGGAGACGGAACTATGTGTGCATTCATTGTAACCCAGACGGATTTTACCAAGGGAATCTCCACCTGCACCATGGACGGTGTGTGCATGATGGTGGACCCGCAGCTTCGGGTTTTTGACAGCACCCACAACATCCCGTCCTTTGACACCTATACCGCCTCCACCTCTCTGGATTTTGTGGTGGACTACTGGCCCGCCGGGACGGTGTTCGTCTCGGTGGTGGACCCCGGGGTGGGCACCTCCCGCCGGGGATGTGTAGCCAAACTGAAAAACGGCTCCTATGTGGTCACACCGGACAACGGCACCCTGACGCACATGCTTCTCCACCCGGGCATCGCCCAGGTGCGGCAGATTGACGAGGCATATAACCGCCTGCCGGGCAGCGAAGGGGTCAACATCTTCCATGGCCGGGATGTGTTTGCCTACACTGCCGCCCGGCTGGCTGCGGGAGTGATCTCCTATGAAGAGGTGGGTCCCGCATACCCGGTAGAGGAGATCGTGCGGCATCCCCTGCCCTGCCCCGCGGCAGAGGCGGACGGCGCGATCACCGGTATGGTGGCCTCGGCGGACACGCACTTCGGACTGGTCTGCTCCAATATCCCCATGGATTGGTTCGCGGAGCAAGGGTTTGCCTACGGCGACGTGCTGGAGGTGTCCATCACCGGCGGCGGACGGGAGGTCTACCGTGGGGATGTGCCCTACGTATCCAGCTTCGGCGCGGTGGCGGTAGGCGAGCCGCTGCTGATGAACAGTGAGGTGCGCACCATCCAGATTGCCGTCAATCAGGAAAACATGACAGACAAATACAAGATCGGCTGCGGCCCGGATTGGCGCATCACCCTGCGGCGTCAGGCGGCCCGCGGGTAAAAAGAATACTATGAGCAACGTTACAGGAGGAACTCTTTCATGGCGCCCCTGGTATTTTTAACAGATTTCGGCATGGACGACGGCGCGGTCAGCGCCATGTACGGCGTGGCCTACGGTGTGGATCCGGCGCTGAATATTTCCGACCTGACCCACGGTATCACCCCCTACGACGTATGGGAAGCCAGCTACCGGCTGGTGCAGACGGTGAACTACTGGCCGGCGGGTACCGTGTTTGTGTCGGTGGTGGACCCCGGCGTCGGCTCGGACCGGCGCAGCATTGTGGCGCAGACCGCCGCCGGACATCTGATTGTCACCCCGGACAACGGCACCCTGACCCACGTGCGGCGCAAGTCCGGCATCACCGGAGTACGAATCATTGACGAGACGCGCAACCGCCTGGCCGGCTCCGAGCAGAGCTATACCTTCTATGGGCGGGATGTATACGCCTATACCGGCGCGCGTCTGGCCGCCGGAGCCATCACCTTCGAGGCGGTGGGCCCTGCGGCGGAGCCGGACTCCATCATTGAACTGCCCATTACAGAGGCCCGCCGCCAGGGAGAGCGGGTGGAAGGGACCATCGACGTGCTGGACGTGCGCTTCGGCAGTCTTTGGACCAACATTTCCCGCGAACTGTTCCGGACCCTGGGCATCCAGTTCGGCCAGCGGGCAGAGCTTACCATCACCAACGACACCCGGACCGTCTACCGCAACACCATGATCTACGCGCAGTCCTTCTCCGGCGTTTTTGTCGGAGAGCCTCTGCTGTATGTCAACTCGCTGGACTGCATGGCGGTGGCGATCAACCAGGGCAGTTTTGCCAAGGCGTACAATATCGGCGTGGGCAACAGCTGGAAGATTGCCGTCGGACCGGACACCCGGCGGTAATGCACCGGACAGGGAGGATGCTTCTATGGCAGCGGAAAAAAGTATCGCGGTGATCGGCTCCATCAACATGGACCTGACCGCCCGCGCAGACCGCCATCCCCGGGTAGGGGAAACAGTGATGGGAACGGACCTCCAATATATCCCCGGCGGCAAAGGGGCCAATCAGGCCATCGCCGCCGCCCGGCTGGGCGGACGGGTGTCCATGTTCGGCTGCGTGGGAGGCGACGCCTTCGGCGAGAGGCTGACGGAGGGACTGCGGGAGAATGGCGTGGATGTGTCCCATATCCGGCGTATCCCCGGGGAATCCAGCGGCATAGCCCTGATCACCGTTGCCGGGGGGGACAACAGCATCGTAGTGATCCCCGGGGCCAACAGGCATGTTACGCCCGGCTATCTTGCGGAGCAGCGGGAGGCAATTCTGGAATCAGACGTCGTTCTCCTGCAAAATGAGATACCGGAGGAATCGGTGGAGTTCGCTGTGGACATGTGTTCCCAGGCAGGCAAAACGGTGATCTGGAACCCGGCCCCCATGCGCCCTCTCTCCCCGCAGGCAATGGAACAAATTACCTACTGCACCCCAAACGAACACGAGGCGGCGCTCCTGTTTCCCGGGTCCGGCCCTCTGCCCAAACTGGCGGAGGAATACGGCGGCAAAGTGATTATAACCCTGGGAGAGCGCGGAGCGATCGCCTGGGACGGCGGCGCGCTTCTGCAAATTCCGCCGCGTCCCGCTCAGGTGGTTGACACGACCGGGGCCGGGGACACTTTTAACGGAGCGTTGGCGTATGCCTTGGCCAGAGGCTGGACGCTCAAGAAGGCGCTTTTGCTGGCAAACGACGCGGCCAGTCTCTCCACAGAGCGGTATGGCGCGCAATCAGGAATGCCCTCCTGCCGTGAGCTGCCGGACCGGTGGCAATGAGCTTGAGCGCCTCTCCCGGAATAATTCGGACGTAATCCCCTTAAAATCCGTCGGTCAAAATAGCGCAATAAAAAGGCCGTCGCCGTGTATCCACGGCGGCGGTCCTTTGCTTTATGGATTGTTTCCGGTCTGATCCCCTGCCGCGATTCCGGCCCTCAATTCTGCCGGCATCGGTTTGCTGCGGGAGAACAGGGCCGTACCCCTACACATGCCACTTCTTACTCTCCATATCCCGCACATAGTTATCCAGCTCCGGATACAGGTTGACCCGCCGCTCTCCGATGGTAAGCAGATCCTTGGCCACCCTGGCCGGGCGTGCGATCTTGATCTTGCACAGGCAGTCCCGGATCAAAGACTGGCGCTCCATGGGGCGCTTGTCTTTGATGCCGCCGGTCGCCTCCTTTTCGATCTTGTAGTGGGGCATCACAGTGAACACGCCGTGTTGGTTCTGGATCCGGCGGCTGTGATAGGGATGAACAATGGCCAGCGGCGGCAGCGTCTCCATAGGGAGCGGCAGCCCGTCGTTGTAATAACGCAGGAGCAGATAGAAGAAGGGGTTGAATTCCGCGCTCTGCAGCAGGTACTTTATCCGCTCGCTGCAAGCGCGGCGTTCGCTTTCAATAGCGGACAGACAAAAGATGCCGTTCATAGACATCTTGTCGCCATTTTCAAAATAGAAGTCCCGCCCACTGCGCAGCTGTTTGCGGATGGTATCCGCCAGCCGGCTTTTTTTTCGCTTGTCGGAGGTAAGGTCCTGAACGGCTGTTTCGATCAAATCCCCATGGTTCCCCAAGGCGTCGTAGATGTGCCTATTCAGTCTTGCGGGCGCGAGCACCCAGACCACCGGTGTCACCGTCAGTCTGCGGTATTCCAGATCCTTGCTGTCTATAGGATCAATAAATGCCTCCAGGGCGAACATCAGCGCGGAGATAGCCGATTCGCTCCAGTCCATCAGCCGGGTCGATCCCAGGTGATGCTGCAAAATCTCCTGCCACTCAATCTTTGAAACGGGCGCCGTATCCACCAGCTGGTTACACTTCGACCGGAAATGCTGATAGCGCAGGTCCTCCCGCAGGTGGTCCCGGCCATAGCTGTCTCCCATGCCGCCGCTGCCGCGCAGCAGGGTGGGCATCAGCAGGTAGTCCTGCCGCTCATGCCCGCGGTACCAGATCGGACTGTACTGCTGATTGGGTGCACTTTTAACCAGAGAATCGTTCAAGAGGCTGATGATCTCCAGATACTCTTCCAACGAGGCGGCGGTGTAGCTGCGGCAATACTCATCCGTCTTCATAGGGGCGCACCTCCCATCAGACTGTTCAGCCAGCCCTCCATATCCGACCGGTCACTCCAGCCGTATACGCTCCAGCCGTGGTAGTAGTAGTACAGAACGAAGGACAGGGTGTCCTGAAAGCGCTCCTGCTCGTTCAAAAAGATTTTTATGCCGGACGGATCGCTGTAGGCTCCGCCCACCTTTTGCAGAATGCTGCTGCCGGGCGTTTGCGCCTCATCCTCCTGCCACTGGCGGCGGATGACGGGCAGCAACTCGGAAAAATGCGGCTGGAGGGGGTGGCTCATCCCGTTGTCCACAAATTTGTGCAGGTTATTGATCAGATGGGCCAGAATCCACATGGATTTAAGCTGGCCGTACATATCTTGTACCACGCCGGTGGGAGTCTCGGCCCTGAACCACTTACCAAATACCTCCAGTGTCAGGCGGAAGGCATTGACCGAGCGGAGCTCCTTTTTCCCGTCAAGAAGATCCTCGATCCACTCCCGGATCCTCTGCCAGTTTTGGACCGTTCGCTCGTCCGCGCACATATCCGGCTCCATATGTCTTGCCAGCTCTCTGGCGCAGATTCTGCCATCCGAGCGGAGCTGCTCCACGGCCTCCGCGTTTTCCAGCCCCGCTTCCTGAAGGAGGGCCAGGCAGACGATCCGCATCCGGTCCAGCTTCAGATTGGCGGACTGACTGTCCAGGGCCTGAAACGATCCGTTGTGGGACAGCACATTGAGGTAGCCGAAGGCACTGAGCCCCAGGGATACGCACATGCCCATATCCGCAAATATCTCCCGGTACAGGGTGGTGCTGGAATCAATGATCTCAAAGACGTCCTTTTGGGCTGTGGAGAGAAGAATGCCCTTGAGAGGCTTGGCGAACATCTCCTCCTCCTCCAGATCGCCGCCCAGAGGAGCGGTCAGCTCATGGACCGACGGTGCGCTGTGCAGCAGCCAGAATGCCTCCCGGTCCGTGTAGTATCCGTCCACAGTCTGGCGTATCCGGGCATGATAGTTCCGGATCAGCTGATCCCGCGTTTTCTTTTTGTAGGGCTTGTTCTGATACCTGTTCCAGCTCGCCAGCAGCAGATACAGGTGGTTTGCGTCCTTGACGGAGCGGAACATATCGCAGATGATGTGGTCCAACATTCTGGCCGCATGGGCCGCTCCGTCCCATTTGCCGGACAGCAGGGACAACCGCCGCCGGCAACCGTCCGCCTTGATAATCCACTGGTCGATCACTGATTCCGAGCCTACGATCAGCTTCCGCAGCTCCGCGCCGCCGCAAATCTCCTCCAGCGCCTCCCGGACAGCTTCCCGCCGGCTCTCCTCCAGCTTCTCGAGAAACACATCCCCGGCCCTCCGGACTTGCTGGGAATGTCCTTCCACCACGATCAGGGCCAGCCTCTTGGCAAGGGGCACCAGCTGTTTGGACAGCCGGTCCCAGTCCTCTTCCTTCGCGTTTGGGGTCTGCGCAAGCCCATCCCGGCACGCCTGATACTCGCCGCCCCACTCCGGCTTTTCGCTGCCGGACGCATCCAGGGCCAGCCTGCACAGCCAGTCAAGCTGCTCCTTCACCTGCTCGAGGGTCAGCTCCGGCCTTTGCAGCTGGCTCCTCTCCCACTGGTTGAAAATATCCTCCACCAGGAAGACGCGAATATTGTTAATCAGCACCCCGATATTGGCCGTCTTGTGGGACGCGCCGCACCTCTCCTGATAGGCGTCCCACAGCAGGACAGCCAGCTCGTCTATGTAGAGCTCCTCCTCCAACCGGCCAAAGGCGTGATAAATGTTCTTCTCTGCGGTCTGGCTGATCCAGCGCCGGACAATAAACTGCGCAATCCGGCGAAACAGGTACCGGGCCAGCGCGTCGTTGCGCTCCTTCCGTCCCAGCACCCGGAAGTTATGAAACAGTTCGTGACAGATCAGCGGCAAAATCACATAGATATCGCCCAGAAGCCCGTTTTCCGGCACCTCAATGGACAGAAGAATCTGTTCGTTCTCTCCATTGCTGTACAGCAGTTCGTCTTTCCCCTCCCAATAAGGGAGCAGGAAAAGGGGGAGGGCCCGGATGGCGTTCAAAGTGGTGTTCACTGTGATGATCGGAAAAATCAGCTGCCGCCGCTTCTCCAGGGGCACCTCCGAACCGCTGGGCAGGGGCCGGAAGTGCTCCGACAAAAACCGGCGGGAAAACTCCGTGTAGGCCACCACGAACTTCTCCATGTCGCAGTGCATCTGCACCTCGTAATTGGGAGCCTGCATCGACTGTTGGTTAATGGAGAGCATCAGCTTTTGAAAGTGGTCAATGCTGTTGATGGCAAAGCGCAGGCTCTTGCTCAGAGTCTCATAGTCCGACTTCCGGCTGCGCTTCTGCTGCACGCTCCCCAGGTAACGCTTGACGGTATCCAGAAGCAGACGCACCTGCACCAGAAGGATATTCCCATCAATAAAGGAATCGTCCTGGTAGCGCAGGCTGCTGTAGCTCTCCCACAGATCCTGCAGCAGGCGCAGGCTCGTGCGGTACTCATCCTGACAGTCGACAAGACCGTCCCCCAGCCGCGCAACCTCCTGAAGGAGTTCCGTCACGGCGGCGTTTTCCTGCTCCACCTTGTCCTGGCGGCTTTTCCGCCGCGCTCCGTCGTTGTCCTGCGCCGTGGTTCCCTCCATATGGAGCAGCAGCCGGACGTTGATGCACTGCGCGCCCTGGTCGCACAGACTCCGCCGGAGCAGGCGGACAATCCCATCCACCTCCTCCGTCTCATCCACCACCGGAAGGGGACGGCCCAGCTTTTTCGCGCTTATCCAGGGGTAGAGCTGCCCAAACTGGCGCAGGTTCAGCCGCAGCGTCACGTCGTAGCGTCCGTAGAGCCCCCGCAGATCCTCCGTCATGCAGCCTGCGGCGTATTGGAACAGACTGTTGCGCACCTTGTTGATAACGGACAGGCGCAGCGCGACTTCGGCATTGGAGGTTTCGTCTTTCAGAAACGTTTGCGGATTCACGCAATCAGGACAGGCCAGACCCACCAGGCTGTATGTACTGCAATCGAGATGGGGAAAAGCGTCGTTTCCGTCCTGACGCAGCGTTTTGGCCCGCATCCGCATAGAGATATGATATGTCAGCTCAGGGGACCTGGAACGAGTGACCAGGCAAAAGTTGCCGGAGTTCATACAATTATAGACACGGTAGACGGCCTGGAGCGCCGCATCCCCGGCATAGAACTCTCCGCACACCTCCCGCACCCACTGCCGGAGGCTGGCCGTACACGTGCGCAGGAAGCGGTCCACATCGTCCGGACGGATAAGAACGCCGCGCTCCTTGGATGTGGGCGCGGCAATCGGATCTGGAAGAACAGTCACCATCATGACTGACAAAAAAGGGAGCGCGGAGAGGTCCTGACCGTCCCCGCCGAAGAAGGGATCGCCCTCCAGCAGGCCGTGGTTCTCACCGGATTCCTCCTCCTCTCCCGCCAGAGACACCAGCGTCAGATATTCGGAGGATACCAGCGGAGGGGTGGACGCGGGCTGGTCCAGGCCGAAGCAGGCCCGGTAGTCCAGCGTATCCCCTTTTCGGACAACAAGTCCATCGAAGTAGTCAAATAAAGAAAACCAAGCTACTTCAGAGCCGTCCTGCGGCGCGGCCCCCGGTGCGGTCAGCAGGGATGGGGCGCTGCGGGACAATCGAAGCAGCCGGATGTTATCGATCTTCATTTGGTTCTCCACTCTTTACACTTCTTTCTCTCGTTAAATATAGTCAGCGCAATTGAGATAAAGCCGCTTGCGCGGTTTTTGCCGCAGGGTTGACTATAGCACACAACAGACGAAAAAAACGAATCCGTTACGCCTGGCGGCAACTTTGATTCGTTCCTTTCGCGGGATTTTCCGTTAAAAACATAGGTTTAATTTTCGCCTGCCCCACGCTCCTTTTTTAGAGGGACCTCCGTTCCATAGCTATCCGCAATAGAGTCAAACAGGTCCTCTGACCCCTTACTATCCTTGTCTAAAAAAGGAGTGCGGTATCCTACGTTCTCCTCCAAATCCCTGCCGTATTCGCCTCCATCAAAAGTGTCGGCGTAAAATCTGGGCTGGATAAGAGAATCATCCATAATTTCAATCACTCCTACTTTCTATAATATAAAACTTAATCGCCTCCCGGCAGATCCGTGAGGCGCACAGTAAAAAGGATGCTCCACAGCATTCAGCGGGACTGCCCCCTCTAACCAGCTCCGCCTAGCACTTTTATACTGTTATACTGTCCGAAAAGCAAGAAAAGAAACCAAGAAAAATATTGCAGCGCTGCCGCTGGATGCTCCTTCATTGCTTTCCCAATATATGTTCTCCACCCCCTCGCTGTGCAAGGGTTATTATACATGATTTGAGCGAAGCTGTCAAGCTTTGATCCTGCCTTACTGCCTGCTTTTTAGCGCTTTTTATAGGGAAAACCGGTGGAATTACCCCACCTGCCGCAGTATTGGCGGCTTATCCGGCGCACTTTTCTGTGCCGCCGCCATGAGGCTGTCCACAGCGGGTGGCCGCGCTGTGCGCGGCAAATACATAGATAAATCGGTCAGAAACTTCACCGTCCCCGGCAAACGGACGCGGACCGGCAAAAGCACCCGCCGCCGGAACTTGCTCCGGCGGCGGGCAAACAACATACTCACGTCATCCGGCCAGATAGTTTCTCACCAGAATCTGAAGCAGCTCATCCCGGTCCACTTTACGGATCAGGGTTCGGGCCTGGTTATGATTAGTGATATAGGTGGGATCCTCGGAGAGGATGTAGCCCACGATCTGGTTGATGGGGTTGTATCCCTTCTCCTCCAGCGCCTGGTACACCGTCAGCATGATCCGGTGGATCTCCGCATCCTGATCAATCACAAAGTCAAATTTCCGGGTATAATCGTCCACTCCCACACCACCTTCCAATAGATTAATTCTTTCATAGTATACTCGCTTTTTCCCTCGCTGTAAAGAGTAAAAACAGAATGTTACACAGATGTAATATTCGACAATTTCCCCGGCGGAGCCCGTTTCTGAAAAATTTTGCTTGAAAACAGAGAAAAACAGCTTGACTTTTTTCCTGTTTTCGGTATAATGGAAAAGCTCGCAAGCTGCGGGCTATCCTTGCTCCCGGCAGAGACCGGGGGCCATTCGTCCAAAAGGAGGTGCAACCATGGCAAAGATCAATGGCAACTACGAGGTCGTGTACATTATCGATCCCGCTCAGGGCGAGGAAGCCGTCGCCGCCACCGTCGAAAAGTTCAAGGCGCTGGCCGAGAAGCACAGCTCTGCGGTGGAGGTTGAGGAGTGGGGCAAGCGGAAGCTGGCCTACGCCATCGACTACAAAACCGAGGGACATTATGTGCTGATGAGCTTCACCAGCGATCCCGAATTCCCCAAGGAGCTGGACCGTGTGCTGGGTATTACCGACGGCATCCTGCGCTCCATGATCGTCTGCAAAGACGAGTAAGGGGGAAAAACTCTCATGTTAAACCGCATCATTATTATGGGCCGCCTGGTGCGTGACCCGGAGCTGAGAACCACCCAGTCCGGCGTTTCCGTCACCAGCTTCACTCTGGCGGTGGATCGGGACTTCAAGAACCGGGACTCCGGGGAGAAGAACACCGATTTCATCGATGTGGTGGCTTGGCGGCAGACAGCGGAATTTATCTGCAAATATTTCGCCAAAGGCCGTATGGCCATTGCCGAGGGCCGTCTTCAGATTCGGGATTGGAAGGATCGGGACGGCAACAACCGGCGCAGCGCGGAAGTTGTGGCGGATAATGTCTACTTTGGGGACAGCAAGCGGGACAATGCCGAAAGCTACGGTGGTCCGCCCCCCTATGGAAATCCGGCGCCCGCTTCCTTCGGCGGCGGGTACGGCGCTCCCTCGGGAGAGCCCTCCGGCTTTGCCGAGATTGACGATCAGGATGGGGACCTGCCCTTCTGACGGCAACTCTGCCGCATCTGCCGCCGCCAAATGGCTGGCGGCAGCGGGAATACCATTTGCGTTATTGCCGCGCCGCCCGGCGCGGATATCCTAAAAAGGAGGAATAGAAACCATGCCTATGGATCGTGAAAACCGGCCTGCCCGTTCCGGCGCTCCCCGGAAGCGGAGAAAGGTCTGCCAGTTCTGTGTGGATAAGTGCGAGCATATCGATTACAAGGACGCAGCCAAGCTGCGCCGCTTTATCTCCGAGCGCTCCAAGATTCTGCCCCGCCGGACAACCGGCACCTGCGCCATGCATCAGCGCCAGCTGACCGAGGCCATCAAGCGCGCCCGTCAGATCGCTCTGCTGCCTTATGTGACCGAATAATTGAATTTTGAACGGCCCTGCCCCGCCTGAACAAACTCCCGTCACCTGTTCAGATGGAGCGGGGCCGTTCTTTGCCTGTCCCTCTGTCTTTCAAGGAGGACAGGCTTTTTCAGCTTTTTCAGCCTTTGCAGCTTCCACTCAGCCAGAATTCCTCCATAGCCGCATTGAATTGATTCGGCACATCCATATTCACGCAATGTCCCGCCCCATCAAAAATAACCACACAGCACTCCGGCTCATTTTTCTTCCAAACTTCCACGGCTGTTCGTTCCATAGGGATGTCATATTTTCCGCAGCCAATCAGCAAAGGATAGTTTCTCGGCTTTGCCTGCCGGACATTTATCATACTGTTCAAAGAAGCCAGGTACATAAACGACTTTTTAGGAAATTGGATATTCATCTCGTAAAAATCCTTTTGCGCCTGCAAAGTGTAGGCGGATATTTTCCTATTCGCCTCCGCAAACCATTTGACGGAAAATATTGCCTTAAACATCATACGCATCTGCGATGCGCCATTTTCTCTCTGCATTCTGACATCAAAATTGTTTATATCATAACCGCCGAAACAAGCAAGCGACTGTACGGCTTCAGGATACCGGTTGGCAAAGTCCTGCGCTAATACGGCCCCCAGTGAAATCCCAACAATATGTATCCTTTCAATTTTTTCTGCTTTCAGGATTTCATTGATCCATGCCGACATTTTATCTATACTGTCGCCTTTTCGCGTTTTTGTCGATTGGCCGTGACCAATAATATCAAGAGTCAGAATATTGTATTTATCTTGAAAATAGTCAATCTGTGGTTGAAACATCCTGTGATTTACAAATGCAGCGTGTATAAAAAGTATCCAGTCTGCTTTTTCCTTTCTGCTGGTATAATAAACAACAGGCGATTCACCCAAATGATGTTGTTTCATGTTTCATCGTCCCCCCATCTTTCTTGACAGAATTTCAAACCAGTCTGTATTCAATTGACTCCTTTCCATGGAGGCAAAGGCCGCTGCCGCCATGTGATGGCCACATTATAACAGAAAACCGCTGCCGTTGCAAAGCCGAATACTTCATGATAAACTATCATCAGCACACAGAAACGGAGGAAGCACCATGCCTACGATTCAGGAATTGACCGAGCGCTTCCGCGCGGACCGCTTTGCGGCTCTGGCGGGAGTGGAGATCCGAGAGGCAGAGCCCGGCCGCGCCCTTTGCGCCATGGCTCTGCAAGACTGCCATATGAACGCCAACAATACTCCCATGGGCGGCGCGATTTTTACACTGGCGGATTTCGCCTACGCCGTCGCCTCCAATGGATTCACCGAACAGATCATCGTCTCCCAGCAGGTGTCCATCACGTTCCTCGCCCCCGCCAGGGGCAAAGTGCTGCTGGCGGAAGCGGCGTGTCTGAAATCCGGACGGACCACTTGCCTGTATGCGGTGGACGTGTGGGATGAGCTGGGAACCTATGTGGCCCACGCCTCGGTGAATGGATTTGCTGTCAAAGCGCCCGAAAAGAAATAGCAGATTTTCCGGATTGTATGGAACCGGACAGCCTCTTTTTCCGTCTGAATAGACAGTACAAAAAGGAGGAGGATGCTATGAAAAAAATGTTGGTGCTGCTGGCCGCTCTGCTGTGCCTGGGGTGCTCCGCCTGCGCCCAAGAGAGGCCCGGCGGCGGAGAGCCGGAGCCTCCGCCGCCGGCCCCCGTCTCCACCTCTCTTCCGGAACCGGAAGAGGAGGCGCTCACTCCGGAGACAGATTACGCATTGTATATTCCCGATCAACCTATCCCTATCGTACAAGGATGTTTGACGGCAGACCGTCTGCCGGTGCGCTTTATCAACAACACCGGCGAAGACGGCTATGTGCTGGACATCCCCCACCTGGAGCGGCGGGATGATGCCGGAGTGTGGACGGAGGTCCCCTGGGAGGAGAACGTTGGGTTCTGCGGCACACCCAGCTCCCTGCCTGCCGACGGCCGGGAATGGTCGGAGGATCTGCTCTATCTCTGGGGGCCGCTGGAGGACGGGGTGTACCGGCTCTACTACCAGGTGGGGCCAGACGCCCGCACAGAGGATCGAGCCTATGGGGAATTCACCCTTTGTACCCCGGAGGACAAGCAGCGGAGCCTTTCCCTGACGGAGGAGGACCGCTCCCCGACCCCCGCAATGCTCCGGCAATGAAGGAGACCCCCGCTTTGCCCAAAGGCAAAGCGGGGGTCTCCTTCTCCCCAAGTACTCCGCAAGCCAGAAAATTGCATTTGTCTTCGGACTGGATTTCCGCATGGCTTCGCTGCCGTCCTTGGTGGGCGTCAGTCCACCGGCATCCTCTGTCTCGCCCTGCAAAAATCCTGTCCCCAATCCAATCTGCAATTTCCAACTTGCCAGAGTACTAGAAGCATTCCTCCTCCACCAGATGCATGATGCTGACTTCAAAGGCGGTGCGCTCCTGGGCACAGCCCTCCACCACCTTGGTATAGACCCTGCTCTGAACCCGGCCCTCCAGGGACAGACTCTCTCCCACGGACATGTTCCCGGTAATCATCGCCACCTGCCCCCAGGCGATACAGGGCAGGTAATCTGCCCGTCCATACCGGCGGTTCACCGCCAGCATCATATCGGAGATGCACCGGCCCAGCGGCGTGCGCCGCAGCACCGGCGGTTTGCAGATCACACCCCGGAGGGCGATGCGGTTCTGGTCCTCCCCCTCGTCCGTTGGCAGCAGCAGCTGGGAAAAGACGGAGATGACCAGACGGCTGCCGCATCCGCTCTTATTGTTGAAGGAGCGCAGCTGTCCCTCCACGGTAAGACGGCGGCCGGTCAGAGGAGACAGACGGCGGATCTGCTCGGCAGTGGCGATGACCCAGAGGGTGTCGGTCTGTCCGGACAGCCGCCGGACAGCCAGAGGGAAACGGTAAAACAGACTGCCGTGATTTTCATGGGACGGGACAGGTTCCCCTGCGGCGGTCCCCTGGAGCTGAACGAAATTCTTGGTTGTTTCCATATGTAGGTTTCTCCTCATTGGTTGTTCGGCGGTTTTGGCCGGTTGTCCCCAATATATGAGAAGAGAATGGAAAGTATGCCGCCGGAGAGCGGAAAACCGGAGGAACGCCGCAAAAAGGGCATTCCTCCGGTTGTATATGCTTCCTGTCGGATAGCGGCTGATTATTCTTCCGCCAGAGCCTTGGCCTCGGCAATGGCCTTCTCCTGAGCGGCCGCCGGGCAGTCCTCGTAACGGACAAAGTGGAAGGTGAACGAGCCTCTGGACTGGGTCATGGACCGCAGGTCAATGGCGTAGGTCATCATCTCCGCCATCGGCACCTCGGCCTCCACTACCTGATCGCCGTCGCCGGTGGGATTCATGCCCATGACGCGGCCCCGGCGCTTGTTCAGATCGCCCAGAATGTCGCCCATGTAGCTGTCGGGAATCGTGACCTTCAGCTCGCCAATGGGCTCCAGCAGAACGGGAGACGCCTCGGGCAGAGCAGCCTTGTAGGCCAGCTGGGCGGCGGTCTTGAAGGCGATTTCGGAGGAGTCCACCGGGTGGTAGGAACCGTCCACCAGAGTGGCCTTCAGGAACACCATGGGATAACCCGCCAGCACGCCGTGGGCGCAGGCCTCCCGCAGGCCCTTCTCAACGGCGGGGAAGAAGTTCTTGGGCACGCTGCCGCCGAAGACCTCCTCGGCGAAGATCATGTCCTCCTGCTCATCCTGGGGCTCGAAGACGATATGAACGTCGCCGAACTGGCCGCTGCCGCCGGTCTGCTTCTTATGACGGCCCTGCTTGCGCACCTGCTTACGGATCTTTTCACGGTAAGCCACCCGGGGCGTGTCCAGTTCGGCGTCCACGCCGAAGCGGCTCTTGAGCTTGCTCACCAGCACGTCAATCTGAATGTCGCCCGCGCCGGAGACCACCACCTGATGGGTTTCGGCGTTGTTGACCACACTGAAGGTGGGATCCTCTTCGTTGAGGCGGATGAGGCCGCTGCCTACCTTTTCATCCTGGCCGCGGGTCTTAGGGGCGATGGCCCGGGAGTAGCAGGGCTCGGCAAACTGCACAGGAGCCAGCTTCACCACCTTCTTGGGGTCGCACAGCGTCTCGCCGGTCTTCAGGCGGTCCATTTTAGCGATGGCGCCGATATCGCCGCAGGCGATCTCCTTGACCTCCTCGTTCTTCTTGCCCTTGATGGTATACAGGCGGCCAAGCTTCTCTGTTTTGCCGGTGGTGGGATTGTAGAGAGCCATATCGCCGGTGATCTTGCCGGAAACCACCTTCACCAGGGAGTACTTGCCGTACTGGTCGGAGATGGTCTTGAACACAATGGCGGCGGTGGAGCCGTTGGGGTCCCGCTTGACTTCCACGGCGTTCTCGCCGGACTCGTCGGCGGCCTTCTCGGCAGGCATCTCCTGAGGACCGGGGACCAGATCCACAATAGTGCTCAGCAGCATCTCAGTGCCCAGACCTGTCAGGGCGGAACCGCAGACCACGGGGGCCAGGGTGCCCTCGTGCATGCCCACCTTCAGGCCGGTCATGATCTCGTCCTTGGTGAAGGGCTCGCCGGCAAAGAACTTCTCCATGTTCTCCTCGGTGGTCTCAGCCACGGCCTCCATCAGCTGGCCGTAGAGCTCGTCAACCACCTTCATCTTGCTGTCGGGAATGGGGATCTCCACCCGCTTGGCGCCCTTCTTGTTCTCGGGCATCTGGTAGGCCTTCTTGTTGAGCACGTCGATGATGCCGATGGTGCGCTTGTTGTCGTCCCAGATGGGAGCGACAACGGGGGCGATGGACTTCGACAGCTTCTCCCGCAGGGCGTCGAGGGTGGTGGAGAAGTTGGCGTTCTCCTCGTCCTCCTTGGAGATGTAGACGATGCAGGGCTTGTTCTGGCTCTTGAGGTACTTCCAGCACCGCTCCGCGCCTACGCTCAGACCGTCCTTGGAAGCGCACACCAGCACCCCGACCTCGGCGGCCCGGACGCCGGACTGCATCTCGCCGGCGAAGTCAAAGTTGCCCGGCGTATCCAGGACGTTGATCTTCACGCCGTTATACATGATAGGCGTCATGGCCAGGGAGATGGAAATCTGGCGCTTGATTTCCTCGGGATCGTAATCGCAAACGGTGTTGCCGTCCGCGGGCTTGCCCAGGCGGTCGGTAACGCCGGTGAGATACAGCATGCTCTCCACCAGGGAGGTCTTTCCGCTGCCGCCGTGACCCAGCAGGCAGATGTTGCGAATGTCCATAGAGTTTTAGTCTCCTTCCGTTTATCGTGCCCCGCGAAGGGGGAACCAGCCTAACATGTCAATTATAGTACTTTTTCCGTTTTCGCACAACTGGAATTTTCTTTTCAGCGGAATTTTAGGCAGAACCGCCAAATTCCGACGGCTGTTTTTGATGAATTGAGCAATTCCCGCCTCCAGGATTACAGGCGGTACTCCAGCTGCACATCGCATGGCTCCTTTTTCGCCAGGGTCCAGTTGATCTCCTCCGCCTCCACGCAGCCCAGGGCGCGGTAGGCGGCCATGGACTCTTTGGCGGAATGGGCGGAAATGTACAGCCAGGACGCGCCCAGTTCCCGGGCCCCCTGGCAGGCCATGCGGAAAAGCTCCTTCCCGATTCCCCGGCCCCGGCAGGGCAGGGAGACGTGAAACTGTGCGAGGTCCACGTACTGATTCCCGCTCCCGAAAAGAGGTCCGGCCAGCCGGGCGAAGCCGGCCAGCCGCCCGTCCGTCCACGCGCCGTAGGCAAGGTCTCCGGCTCTCACGCTCCGCAGCAGCTTTTCCGCCCGGAGCCGCCGTCCGTCCAGGTCCCAGTCCTCCACATAGGCGACAGGCAGCAGCTTCCACTCCCCCTCTACCCTGCGCCAGCACTCCTCCACCGCCTGGCGGCGGACAAAGCCGTCCAGAGAGGTGAGAGAAAAGTTTTTTTCCGTAATCCGTTCGTATATGACGTCGTTCATAGTAAAATCCTCTAAGCTTTGTCTACCGTCCACACCAAAGGCAGCATGGGCGTGGTCCACAGCAGCAGGAAGGTCATCAGCAGCACCGGCGTGAGCACCCCGTAGCTGCCGGTAAAGGTGAGGTAAAACCCCAGCAGAGCGCCGGCGATGCTGCTGAAAATAGACAGCAGGTTGCCCACCAGCACCGTCTGACACAGCCGGCGGCTGTCCACTGCCAGAAACGCGTAGGGCAGCAGGCCGTCCCGGTAAAGCAGTCCCTCGGGGGCCTCCGCCTCCCGCTCCGGGTCGGAGAGCGTCAGCCGCTCACCGATTTCCGGCAGCTCGCCGCCGCCGTCCCAGCCAAACCGGGCCTTGAGAAGCCTGGGGACAATACTGCCGTCCCGGACGGCGAGAACCAGACGGAAGCCGTTGCGCCGGAGAATACGCAGCGCGTACTCCACAGGCTCCGCCGCGGAATACTTGACGTGAAACACCGCCGTCAGCTCCCCGTCCACGGCAAGGCACACCGCCGTCTTGGAGGACAGACCGGCGGGCATGTGCACCGCCTGACGGCGCAGGAAGGCGGGCGTTCCCACCAACACGGTTTCGCCGTGGATCATTCCTCCGAAGCCGCCGTCCTCGTGGATGTGGAAGTGCTCCAGACTTTGCAGGGATACCCGGCTGCGGCGGCAGGCATCGCTGAACAGCCGGCCCAGCAGGCCGCCGGCCTGCACCGCCAGCGTGGCGGCATAGGATATGGCGTGGTTCTGCTCCTCGCCGTAGAGCTTGATCCCGGCCAGGGAGGCGGCGCCGGCGGGGAAAAGGTCCGTATCCGTCACCGACAGGCGGCGCTCCCGGGCAAAGGCCGAAGCGCCGTACATCCCCGCCACGGCCGCGCCGCTGC
>CAJTUD010000022.1 GCA_910579725.1 uncultured Oscillospiraceae bacterium
CAGAAAATCCTCCTGCCGGGTAAGCACCAGAAGGGCGGCGTACAAAACTGCGGCCGCCATACCCATGCCCACGCACTTGACCATCAGAGCCAGCTTGCCGTCGGCTCCGTCAAGCACGAAGCCGGTCAGGCCCCAGAGAGCGCCTCCAGCAGAAAGGGCGGAAAGGAGGCTCTTCAGCAAGGGAAACACCCGAACTCCTTCGATACCCCGCAGCAGGAGCACAGTCATCACCACACCGCCCAAAGAGATGGAAACCGCAGTTGCCGCAGCCAGCCCCGCCCCACCCCAACGAGGACCCCAAAGCCGGTTGAGCCCCCAGTTGCACAGCAGTATGCCTCCGTTGACCAGCAGGGGAGTCAAAGTCTGTTCCATGGTGTAGTACGCCTTGCTCAGCAGATCCAGCGTACAGAATCCGGCCATGGACAGAGCGTATATGGTAAAAATGCTGCCGGTGGAGGCGGTGGAGGCGGCGTCAAAACTGCCGCCCTCGAACAATACCTTGACAATGGGGGTACCGAAGGCCGCCAGAACAGCGGACATAGGCAGCATCAGCAGCAGGGTGCCCCGCAGCACATTCCAGATATAGCGGAGATAGGCAGGGCGGTCCCGCTGGATGAATTTTTCGCTGAACTGGGGAAAAAGCACCGTACTGATGGAGTAAATCAAGGTGGTGGTCAGGGGAGTGAAAAGCTTATCCGCGTAGTAAAAGGCGCTTACCGGGCTGCCGGACAGCTGAGCCGTCATGGAGGAATCCTGTAAATAGCAGAACAGGAAGATGGAGGTGGTCAGCACCGTCACCACGGCGGTTTTCAAAAAGGTCTTCACATAGTCCGCCCGGAGATCCAGGGTGGGACGGTATCGATAGCGCTCCTTGAGACAATAGGGAACGGTCATACCCAGTTGCAGCAGCCATGCCAAGGCTACCGCAATCACATAGCCCCCCACACCCAGCCTTCCGGCAAGAACGGCCAGGAAAACAATCAGCGCAAGATTGTAAGGAATGGACATGCTGCCCTGGAGGATAAAATGCTCCAGAGATTGAAACAGGGCCACCATCAGATAGGTCAGCACGATGACCGGCAGGGTGAGGATCATGATCCGCATGTATCCCGCCAGCTGCGCCGACTCCTGGGCGCCGCCCTCCCACAGGGAATCTGCCACAGCGGGCAGGAAAGTGGCGCCGGTCCACACTGCCGCCACGACGGCGCTAAGCACTACGGAAATGGTAATCAGATTATTGGCGGCGGTATAGCCCTCTTTCCGGCTCCGGCGGAGCCGGGGGGTGAGAATGGGTACAGCAGCGATACACAGGGCGTAGGCCGCCGTGGTAAAGAGATAGATGGTGCTGTTATTGGCGGCGCTGTAGAGATCCGCCGCAATCTGGGTGCCGAAAGCTCTGGCCTGCAAGGATTCCCGGATAATGCCCAACAGTTTGGCAAACAGCGTCACCAGCGTGACAATGCTGATGACATGAATGGTTTTGTTCTTTTTCACTTCGTGCGCTCCATGATTCCTCTGATAAGTTCCTCGTTCTGATCCAATTTTGCGATAAGCCGTTCCAGACACTGAGCCGTGGTTTCCCGGACAGCCTCCCGGCGGTCCATGGTTTCCCGGAAAACCGTCTGGAATTTCTCCAGGGTGAAGTCCTCCACGGTAAAATGCGTCGGCTGCCGGATGGAGGCGAGGAAGGAATCCACCTTGGGATCATAGCTGACGCCGATCATCGGGACGCCCATGACAGCGGCATAGATCAGCGAGTGCAGCCGCACGCCTACCAGCATATCCATGCAGCCGATGATGGACAGCGTTTCCTCCGACAAGCGCTTTTTGCGCAGGCAGCCGGCCTGGCCGTCCAGATGGCCCGCCACCGTTTCGCAGATACCCAGGTCCTCGTCGTGAAAGAAGGGGATCAGCACAGAATCTGCGCCGTACTCCTCTCTCAGCCACAGGATGCACCGCTCCACCTCCTGAAGGAAGACTTTGCCGGGTTTCCTGGACTTTACGGCCCAGCCCACTGTCAGATGATCCGGCCTGCGGGGACAGCCCTCCTCCGCAAGGATTTTCAGTCCCAGAGCGGGATCCGGCCTGCGCACGCGGATCACCGGATCCGCAGTGACGTGGATCAGGCTCTCCGGAACCCCCAGCTCCAGCAGCAGATCCCGGCTTTTTTCATCCCGGACCACGATGCCGTCTGTCCGCCGGAGAATGGAGGCTGTGAGCCTCCGGTTCCGGGGGGCGGAAACAGGGCCGATGCCCTGGCTGTAAATGAAGGTTCGTTTGCCCAGCAGCTGGGCCAGACGGAGGAGCAGCAGGTAGTAAAGAATGCTGCGGCTGCTGGTGGCGTCCTGGAGCAGGCTGCCGCCTCCGGAGAGAAGCATGTCGCAGTGCCGGACGGAGCGGAAGATATCCCGCAAATTCATCCGGCGGGCGGCCCGGACGCCGTATTTCTCCGCCGTCTGGGCGGGGGACTGGGACAAAACCGTGATATCTACGCCGGGCAGCTTTTCCCGCAGGTTGTCAATCACCGTACGGAGGATGGATTCATCGCCGATGTTGTTGAAGCCGTAATACCCCGATATCAGTATATTATACATCTCTATCTTTGTTCCGCCTTACCGTATTTTCTGATTGCCCTGCGGGTCAGCCGGAGAAGCCCCTCGAAGCAGGCGATGAAAATCACCCCGACCACGATGCCCAGCAGCAGGGAATACGCTGTGCGGACAAAGCCCAGGTACAGCGGCGTGCGGATGTGCATAAAGGTGTTGCACACGCTGGTCAGGCCGATGGTGCCCGCCAGACCGAACAGCGCCGTCCAGAAGGGGAGCCGCCGTACGGCGCAGTATACCGCCAGCATGATGGCCGGGAACGCCACCAGGAATTCCTTGGTCCTGGGGCGGGCCAACAGAAGCGTTTCCAGATCGTTGCGGAAGATCAGCTCCACGTCGGAGATGGAGACGTTGGTTTCATGTCCGGTGCGGGCCAGATAGTAGTACCCCGCCAGCCCCACCGCCGCCAGCAGGAACAGCGCCCAGACGGGGATGTTCCATTGCAGGGCAGTCAGAACGTCCTTGGGATTGAGCCGGTTTTCTTTCCTGTCCTTCTCAAAAAGGCCGTAGTAGGACACAAACAGCAGGCAGAAGAAGACCAGAGGCAGCAGCTGCGCCATTTTGACTCCCCGGAAGATGCTCAGCTCCAGCATGAAGCTGGTGGAGGACAGAGGTGCGGCGGTCATCATGGCTCCGGCCAGGGAGATCAGCACTGCTCCCGTCAGAATGGCGATAGACCGGGGAAGGATCTTCAGCACTCCTGTGTTCCGCTCCAGCTTTTCCCCTGTCTGCTTGGCGGCCGTCAGGAAAAAGGCGGCAGCCAGACAGGCGAACACCACGGCGCTGGCAAAGCTGGCCAAGAGCCGGAAACTGTTGGGCAGCACCAGCCACGCGCCGGCCACACACACCGCCGCCAGTCCCGCCAGCAGCAGTGTCCATTTCCGCTTCATGGGCAGGAAGGTATCCGGCAGCAGCGCCCCTCCGGCGCCCGCTCCCAGGCCCATCACCAGCAGGGCCAGAGAGGGTACCTCGTAGTTTTCCATCACAGAGGCGCGGCCGCGGGAAATGCCGTGGGCGGCCAGACGCCGGTCCAGACTGTCAAACATGCTCCGGTAGACCTCCGGATCAGTGATGTAGACGTGGTGGTCGTCAGTCTGCTTGACGGGTTTGAAGTACAGCACCCGGATGTTGCGCTCCACAATGGCCCGGTAGAGGGCGTTTTCGATCTCCTCCGCCCCTTCGTAGCCGTAGTATCCGTAGCGGTACTGAAGATAATTCCACATGGTGAAAACGCGCACCGTGTTCAAATCTGTGGCGAAGGCGGCGGTGTCCACGCCGGTCTGCATAATATTTTCCCGCTGAGTGTTGGTTTCAATCAGGCCAATGGTGATCTGATTTTTCCTCAGGTAATCGAGCACAAAATCTGTGCCCTCGTCGAAGCCGATAACCGCCTCGCCACCGGCAATAATGTAGTCGGGCACAATACCATACTGCTCATAGCCGCGCACCACAGCCTGAGCAAACTGATCGCCGTTGTGCCCGTTGTAACACTGGGTGCGGGGGATGATCTCCATGCCGGCGGACTGGATCAGCTCCACCTTCTCCGGCATGAGGCCCAGAGAGATATACATGAGCTTGGAGGAGCTGAGGGTGATGCGCTCCACAAAGCCCTTGGTCTTGGTGTCGTTGTATTTGCTCACGTCGTCGTACAGCGCGTCGGCGACGGTGCCGTCCAGAAGAATGTAGCTTTTACCGGCCTCCCCGCCGCAGAAGTAGGAGCCGGCGGGAAAGCGGGCTTCCACTGCCTGCACCACAAAGAGAGAGGTGTTCGGGTACTCGTCCGTGTCGGTGATTTCCACCATCACGTCGAAGCGGTCATAGCCCCGCTTTTCGACAGCTTCCACAATGAACTGGGGATAGTTGTCCCGCCAGCCGGCGTCCTGAATGACTTCGTCCATCATGGTGGCGGTAACGTTCAAGGGGGAGTCCTCCATCAGAGTAGTGAAGTTTTCCTCCGTCAGGCCCACCTTGGTGATGCCCATATCTCTGAATTCCTTCAGCCACCACTCCACGTCGTGTCCGCTCTGTTCGGCCATCCACTCCAGTTCGTTGTAGTCGAGGACGATGTCATAGGTCTTATTGGTGGATTCCACCCGCCACCGGGCGGCGACAACAAAGATACTGACGATAACGGTCAGGGCCAGAACGCCCAGAAGGATGCGGTTTCTCTTGATATACTGCTTCATTGGTGATCCTTTCTTTACCGCCGCCGCAGGGCGGCCGGGCTTCTTTTTTTGAATGACCCGCGCCTGGGCGCGGCGGATTTTTCCTGTGCGGGAGAGGTTACGGTCCCCGCTTCCGGTAAGTCAGATAGCCCTCCAGAATCAGAGCCGCCGCCACGGCATCCACCGTTTTTTTCCTCTGCCGGGCGTTTTTTCCGGAGAAAGCCAGGATGTTGTGGGCGTCGATCGTGGTGCGCCGCTCGTCCCAGAGGCGGACAGGGAGAGAAAACGCCTCCTCCAGCGCATGGGAGAAAGCCTCCGCCTTCTCCGCCCGGGGCCCCAGAGAACCGTCCATGTTCTTAGGATGCCCCAGAACCAGCTCCTCCACTCCGTACTCTTCGATCAGTTCTCCCAGCCGGCGGAGCACCTCCGCCTCCTTCCGGGTGTGGATCACCTCGGTATGACCGGCCAGCAGGCCGGTGAGATCAGAAACCGCCACACCGGTGTGTGCGTCTCCGTAGTCGATTGCCAAAATGCGCACAGCGTGCCTCCTTTGTCAGCGCGGGTCCCTGAGGACCACAGACATTCCACTATTATACAATACTCCCGGCTGAAAAAAAAGTAGTAGAATTGTAAAATTTCTGTTGACCTTGGGCAGAATTGGTGGTATAGTAAGCAATACCTGTGGAAATGGGGCTTTCTTTTTGCGCGTTTTTCGCTTCCGCAGGAAAAGAGCCCCTTCTGGCAGGGAGGCAATCGTACAGGCCGCAGAGCCTGCATACATCTATAAGGAGGTGCCGTTAGGAATGCGCGTTAAGATCACGCTGCGCTGCAATGAGTGCAAGCAGAGAAACTACAACACGGTCAAGAACAAGAAGAACGACCCTGATCGTCTGGAGATGAAGAAGTACTGCCCTTTCTGCCGGAAGCACACAGTCCATTCTGAGACGAAGTAACGCAAGTAAGGAAAGGAATTTCATCATGGCTGAAGAAAAGAAAGTCAAGAAGGACCGGGGCCGCTGGTTCCGCGAAATGAGAAGCGAACTGAAGAAGGTCGTATGGCCTTCCCCGGAGAAGGTCGCCAAAAATACCGGTACGGTTATTCTGTACAGCGTGGTCTTTGGCGCCTGCATCTGGATTTTTGACGGCGTTGCCGCCCTGTTCATCAAGACCCTGCTGAGCCTGTTCGCCGCGTAAGAGGGACGGGAGAACATGTCCGATAACGCAAAGTGGTATGTTGTCCACACCTATTCCGGCTATGAGAACGCCGTAAAGACCACCATTGAGAAATTTGTCGCAAACCGTCACCTGGAGAGCATGATTGTGGATATCCAGATCCCTCTGGAGACCGTCAATGAAATCAGCGAGACCGGCGCATCGAAAGAGGTGGAGCGGAAGATTTTTCCCGGCTATGTGCTCATCAAGATGGTCATGACGGACGATACCTGGCATCTGGTGCGGAATGTGCGGGGCGTCACCGGCTTTGTCGGCGAGGCCAGCAACAAGCCCATCCCGCTCAGCGAAGACGAGGTCCTTGCCCTGGGAATGGAAAAGCACGAGATCGAGGTGCGCTACAAGGTGGGCGACAGGGTCCGCATCAGCGACGGTCCCCTGGAATCCTTCACCGGCGTGGTGGAGGAGATCGACGCGGAGAAGAATAAAGTCACCGTGGTCGTGTCCATGTTCGGCCGGGAAACTCCCGTCGAAATGGAGCTGGAGCAGGTGGAGGTCGAAGGAGACTGAGAGCCTGCTGAAGTAAGCATGTTTCCGCCGCAGCGCGGCATCGTGGGAGGGTTCCTGCTGCATGCTCCGGTACCGGATAAGGCAGGCAGCGCAGGGTGCGCCATCCGTTCGCCCAGGACCCCGTCACCACCACATTTTATCAAGGAGGTGCCTTCACATGGCACAGAAAGTCGTAGGATACGTCAAACTTCAGATTCCCGCGGGCAAGGCAACGCCCGCTCCTCCCGTCGGCCCTGCCCTGGGCCAACACGGCGTGAACATCGCTGCGTTTACCAAGGAGTTCAATGAGCGCACCAAGGGCGACATGGGTATGATTATCCCTGTCATCATCACCGTGTACTCTGACCGCTCCTTCACCTTCATCACCAAGACTCCTCCCGCGGCGGTCCTTATCAAGAAGGCCTGCAACATCGAGTCCGGCTCCGGCGTGCCCAACAAGACCAAGGTGGCCACCATCAGCAAGGCCGACGTGCAGAAGATCGCCGAGACCAAGATGCCCGACCTGAACGCCGCCAGCCTGGAATCCGCCATGAGCATGATTGCCGGAACGGCCCGCAGCATGGGCGTCGTCGTGGGTGAATAAAGGAGGGCTTGAACAATGTTTAGAGGCAAGAAATATCAGAACAGCGCCAAGCAGATCGACAGAGCCACTCTGTACGAGGCCAAGGACGCTTTTGAGCTCATCTGCAAGACCGCTTCCGCCAAGTTTGACGAGACCGTGGAACTCCACGTGAAGCTGGGCGTTGACTCCCGTCATGCCGACCAGCAGGTCCGCGGCGCGGTGGTTCTGCCCCACGGTACGGGCCGTACGGTCCGCGTACTGGTGTTCGCCAAGGGCGACAAGGCTGACGCCGCCCGGGAAGCCGGCGCCGACTACGTGGGCGAGATGGACATGGTGGAGAAGATCCAGAAGGAAAACTGGTTTGATTTCGACGTGGTCGTGGCCAGCCCCGACATGATGGGCGTAGTGGGCCGTCTGGGTAAGCTGCTGGGCCCCAAGGGTTTGATGCCCTCTCCCAAGGCCGGTACCGTTACTCCCGACGTGGCCAAGGCAGTACAGGAGGTCAAGGCCGGTAAGATTGAGTACCGCTTGGACAAGACCAACATCATCCACTGCCCCATCGGCAAGGTGTCCTTCGGTCCTGAGAAGCTCAACGACAACTTCAACACCCTCATGGGCGCCATTATCAAGGCCAAGCCTGCCGCTGCCAAGGGTCAGTATGTGAGAAGCTGCGTTACCGCTTCTACTATGGGCCCCGGTGTCAAGGTCAGTACAGCCCGTTTGGTATAATTCTGTAAAATCTTATAAAAAGAACTCCAGACCACAGCCGGTCTGGAGTTCTTTTTACCTTGGAGGCATCACCCGGATCGTCACAACAATGGATTGTTCCGTTCCAGAGTGTCTGGCGGACACCGATATCTCCGCCCATTCCGGCAGACGCTCCGGCGTGTCCCAGGCAAAGGATATATTTTCCAGCTGATCCGGGTCCAAAGAGATCTCCAGAGTGGCGGGGGAGGAGGGAAGCTCCGGCAGCTTGAGCCGGGGGAGAAACGTTCCGCATCCGGACAACAGAAGCAGGGCTGCTCCCATCCATAATCCCAGTAAAACCGTGTTCTTGCAGTATTTTTTCATGGCGCTGGTGATCCCCTTCTGTCTTTCTCTGATATGTAGAATAGAAAGCCCTATCCAGCACTATTATATATCTTTATTTTCTGTTTGTAAAGGGTTATATATCTTTAATTTCCTCGTTTTTGCAGATAGTAGGATTTATACTATACGGTGAACAGGGGGATGCACAATGGACTATTTTGCCTGGATTCCCGAGCGAATTACAGAGCTGCGGATGCAGCATGGAAGCTCCGCGCGGGATATGAGCTTATCCTTGGGCCAAAGCGCAAGCTATATCAATAAGATTGAAAACAGAAGGACGCTGCCCTCCGTCACCGGCCTTATCTACATCTGTGAATATTTTGGAATTACTTTACAGGATTTTTTCAACGAGACACCGCTCTCCCCTACAAAGTCCCAGGAGATGCTCGAGGAGATCAGGAAGCTTACGCCGGCGCAGGCGGAGCATATTCTGCGGGTTATCCGGGACTTGAGTGAAAAAAACGGATAATTCCGCAAAAATTTCTTGATTTGCTATTGACAACCGGCAGTACCCCGGTTATAATAAATGTCGCGTTCCAAAGACAGCAGGTGGGGCTTGCCCATAAATCCTGCCGAGGATTGCCGATCGTAATGATTAGCGCGGTCCTTGTGTTTTGACACAGGGGCCGTTTTCCGTTTCTTGAACGCGGATTGTGTGCTGGCCGCAGCAAGCGGACAAGCGCAATCGAATTCTGATGGAGGTGAAAACAAGAATGCCTAACGCAAAGGTTCGCAGCGAAAAGGAGGCCATTGTAGCCGATCTGACCCATAAGCTGCAGAACGCCGCCGCCGGTGTACTGGTGGATTACAAGGGCATCACTGTGGCTGAGGATACTGCTCTGCGCACCGAGCTGCGTAAGAACAATGTCGAATACGCCGTGGTGAAGAATACGCTGCTCCAGCGTGCCGTCAACAACTGCGGCATGAACGAGCTGGACAATCTGCTCAGCGGTGCTACCGCCCTGGCAATCTGCAATGACGATCCTGTTGCCCCCGCTCGTGTGGTCAACGACTTCGCCAAGAAAATCGACGGTCATTTTGAGATCAAGGGCGGATTCATGGATGGCAAGCCTATGCCTCTCGACGAGGTCATGGCCCTGGCCGCCATTCCCCCGCTGCCTGTTTTGCAGGCTCAGGTCCTGGGTACAATGCTGGCTCCCATTTCCGGGCTGGCCTGTGTGCTCAAGCAGATTGCCGAGAAGCAGGGTGCGCCTGCCGAGGCTCCCGCCGCCGAATAAGCGGCCTGTTCCCCGCGATATTGAATATTTATTGAAAAATTATTAGGAGGTACCTAACAATGGCTAGCGAGAAAGTTACCGCTATGATCGAGGAAGTGAAGGCTCTGACTGTTCTGGAGCTGAGCGAGCTGGTTCACGCTCTGGAGGAGGAGTTCGGTGTTTCTGCCGCCGCTATGGCTGCTCCCGCCGCTGGCGCTGCCGCTCCTGCCGCCGAGGAAAAGACTGAGTTTGATGTGGTCCTGACCGGCTTTGATGCCGCTGCCAAGATCAAGGTTATCAAGGTTGTCCGTGAGATCACCGGTTTGGGTCTGGCTGAAGCCAAGGCTGCGGTGGAGGGCACTCCCAAGGCCTTGAAGGAAGCTCTGAGCAAGGACGAAGCCGAGGAGATGAAGAAGAAGATCGAAGAGGCCGGCGGTAAGGTTGAGCTGAAGTAAGAGAAGATTTGTTAATATCGTCTGATTTAAGACGTGCATAAAATCTCTCGAATGATGACACCCTGAAAAAGGCTCGCAGCAAATCGCTGCGGGCCCTTTTTGTACCCCTACACTTCCCCGATTTTCTCTCTTTCTGGGGAACCTACGGCGGAAAAGTTGCAAAAGCAGATTTTTTCAGCCTTTAAAATGATGTGGAAAGCTGCCATCTCTCGGCAGACAAAATGACAAAATCCGAGGACAATAGATTCGTTTTATTTCAGAGCAAGCCCCAGCGCGGGAAAGAAGTTCATTCCTTACGCAAAGAAACCATTGAACGAATCTTTGCAGATGCGAAAGAAACGCATGGTATGCGCTGCACGTTCCACCGCAGCCTGGCTCGAGTCATTCTTGGGTGCGTCTTAAATTTTCTGCTATGAATCTCAAAAAGCCGCCTCTTTTAATCTTCCGGATTCCTTCTCTTCTTCCTTGCTGCATCTGCGGCGGCCTTCCTTATACTTCACAAATTTACACTTCTTTGACAGACTAATAAGCCTGTGAGACGGAGTGTCTCACAGGCTCTCGTTATGTATGACGCTGTTCCGCCGCCATTTTTCCTCCATGGAGCAATTTTGAAAAAGCAGCGGTTTACGCATCCGTCAAGGTTTCTTCAATCATTCTCTTCCAGGAAAAAGATCACCGCATTGCGATGGCCTCGATCTCCACCAGCGCGTCCTTGGGCAGCCTGGCCACCTCCACTGCGCTGCGGGCCGGCGGCTCGCAGGGGAAAAACTCGGCATACACCTCGTTCATGGCGGTAAAATCATTCATATTCTTCAGAAACACGGTGGTCTTGATTACATTCTCCAGTCCCAGTCCCGCCTGCGCCAGTACAGCCCTGACGTTTTCCAGAGACTGCCGGGTCTGCCCGGCGATGCCTCCTTCGGCAAAAGCGCCGGTGGATACGTCGATGGGCAGCTGTCCGGAGGTAATCACAATACCGCCTCCGTCCACACCTTGGGAATAAGGTCCAATGGCCGCCGGAGCGGCGTCTGTGGCAATTATTTTTTTCATAGGGAGAATCCTCCTTCCTGATAGTACTTTTATTTTACCAGCATTCTCCTAAAAGTCAATCAATACGTCACAAAATCCAGCAAACTCCGGCGGAGGAAAGGGAACGCAGCGGCCAGAGGCCGCCGCGTTCCCTTCTATCATTTCTCAAATAGATCAGCTGTAAAACTCCCGGAGATATGCCTCTACATCGGCCCGCGTTCCCCGGAACACCCCCGGCGTCTCCATCTTCAGGGAAACACAGGCGGTGGCGTACCGCAGCGCCTCCTTCATTCCTGCACCGGTCATCCGCATGGCCAGATAAGAACCGAAGGTGGTATCCCCCCGGCCGGTTCGGCCGGAGAGATTTCGCGCCTTCACCGGACAGGTAAACATCTCCTTTCCATCATAAGCCAGCATCTCCGTATTGTGGGAAATCAAAATTTCCTTCGCACCCCAGTCATAGAGCCGTCTGGCAGCCTCCGTCCGGTCCGTCAGGCCGGTCAGAATCTCCGCCTCCGCCGCATCGGTCTTCAGGAAATCCATATAGGGCAGGTATTTTTCCTTTTCCGCCCAGTCATGGAAACAGAGCTTTCCCGCCTCATTATGCCGGAGGAATCCCTGCGCATCGGCGGAAACCAGTCCCTTCCCGTGGAGGAACTCCATGAGTTCATTGGGAAAATCTCCATACAGCAGTCCTGCCAGATGGTAGAGCTTGCAGTCCACATCCGGAATCTCCTCCGGGCGGATGGGCCCGGACTGTGCAGGGCAGCTGGCGTCCCGCCGCTCCCGGTCAGGGGTGAAGTAGACGTTTTTCATCAGGGTGGTTTTCTCCGACGGCAGCAGGGCGATATCCTCCGGGGCCATGTGGAAGCCCTCGATAATATCTCCGTCTTCGGGAGAGATTTTTACAGAAGCGAAGACTTTTGCCCCCGCTGCCAGGGCGGCGGGGGTGCAGAATGTCACCGCGCCGCCGGTGGAGCGGTCCTCCGCGCCGGTGTAGTCGATATTCAGATCCCGCGTGGCAGGACCTACTATCATAAGGTCATAAATCTTACGCATAGATACCTCTTTCTTTTCTATCTTTTAGATTTTCGCCTCGCCTGTGGGCCGGCCTTCGGCTGGTCATACCGCCAAAAGCGCAGCCGGAGGCGGCCCCGCGAGGGAGAAGAATGTCCCTATGCCCGCCCCAGAAGGAGGCGGGCATAGAACATGCTCCAACTACCCGAACACGTGGAAATTTACAACCACGGTAGCAAAAACAATAGAGACCATGCTCAGCAGCTTGATCAGGATATTGATGGCAGGACCGGAAGTATCTTTGAAAGGATCACCGATGGTGTCTCCCACAATGGCGGACTTGTCATTTTTGCTTCCCTTTCCGCCGTAATGGCCGGATTCCACATACTTCTTCGCGTTGTCCCAGCTGCCGCCGGAGTTGGACATGAAAACCGCCAGCAGAAATCCGGAGGCTGTGGCCCCGCACAGCAAGCCGATAACTCCTGCAGGACCCAGCAGCAATCCGCCTGCGATTGGTACGCCTACGGCAATGAGGGTGGGTACCACCATCTCCTTGAGGCTGGCTCTGGTGCACAGGTCCACGCACCGGGCAAAATCCGCGTCCTTGGTTCCCTCGATGATACCGGGGATCTCCTTGAACTGCCGCCGGACCTCCAGCACCACGCTGTGGGCCGCCTTGCCCACGCTGCCCATGGTAATGGCCGCGAAGATGAAGGCCAAGCAGGCTCCCACAAAGATGCCCACCAGCACTACCGGGTTCATTACGCTCATATCCAGTGCCATTTCCGGAGCCAAAGACTCCACCTTCTCCACATAGGAGGCAATAAGCGCCAGTGCCGTCAGCGCTGCGGATCCGATGGCAAAGCCCTTACCTGTGGCGGCGGTGGTGTTGCCCAGGGAATCCAGCGCGTCGGTGCGCTCCCGGACGACAGGGTCCAGGCCGCTCATCTGAGCAATGCCCCCGGCGTTGTCGGCTACAGGTCCGTAGGCGTCAGTGGCCAGGGTGATGCCCAGGGTAGACAGCATGCCCACCGCCGCCAGAGCGATACCATACAGGCCCATGGCGTTCCGGGCCCCATCTTCAAGTCCCAGTCCGGAGACGTAGTAGGCAATGAGGATGCATCCGCTGACCGTCAGCACCGGCAGCATGGTGGAGCGCATGCCCAGACTCAGGCCGTCAATGACCAGGGTGGCGGTACCGGTAACGGAGGAGGCCGCCAGATTCTGGGTGGGAACGTAGGTGTCGGAGGTGTAGTACTCGGTGAATCGGCCGATGAGCACTCCGGAGAACAATCCGGCCAGAATGGCCACATACAGGCCGATGTAGCTGCTGCCCAGCAGGAACCAGACAATGGGGAAAGCAGCCACCGCAATAATGGCGGCGGAAGTGTTGGTGCCCCGGCGCAGGGCCTTCAGCAAGGTCATCTGATCGGTGGACTCGCCAGTGCGGACCAGCAGGGATCCGGCAACCGAGGCAACCACTCCCACCGCCGCAATCAGCAGAGGCACTGCGAAGGCGCTCAGGTCGTCCACAGAATCAATGTACCCGAAGGCAATGACGCCCAGAGAGCAGGAGGAGATGAGCGAGCCCACATAGGACTCGTACAGGTCCGCTCCCATTCCGGCCACGTCGCCTACGTTGTCGCCCACGTTGTCGGCAATGGCGGCGGGGTTCCGGGGATCATCCTCGGGGATGCCGGCCTCCACCTTGCCCACCAGATCCGCGCCCACGTCGGCAGCCTTGGTGAAGATGCCTCCGCCCACACGGGCAAACAGAGCCATGGAGCTGGCGCCCATGCCGAAAGTCAGCATGGCAGCGGTGATGTCATTGAGCGGCAGATGGAAAACGTACTTGAGCAGTATGTACCAGCAGGAAATATCCAGCAGGCCCAGTCCCACCACCGTGAAGCCCATGACCGTTCCCGCGGAGAAGGCCACCTTCAGTCCGGAGTTCAGGCTCTCCCGGCAGGCATTGGCAGTGCGGGCGTTGGAGGCGGTGGCGATTTTCATGCCTACGAAACCGCTCAGTCCCGAGAAGAAGCCGCCGGTAATGAAGGCAAAGGGAACAAACCAGGTCAGAAATTGCAGCGCCGCCATGACGCACAGGATTGCGAACATGCATACAAAGAACACCAGGACCACGCTGTACTGCCGCCTGAGGTATGCGTTGGCCCCCTGACGGATGAAGGAAGCGATTTTCTTCATCTGGTCGGTGCCCTCCGAATAAGAAAGTGCGCGTTTTGCCATAAAAACGGCAAACAACAGTGCGCAGACGGAGCCCAGGGCAGAAAAAATGATAAAATACTGATTCATAGCTTTTCTCCTTTTCCCTTTATTGATCTATTGCCACCCTCCGGTTGCGCACCCGGAGGGGCTGATCCGATCAGTCATCAGGCTCTTGTTGTTTTGAACCACTGACGGAGGAGCTTTTCAGCCTCCAGTCAGTGGTTCAAAGGGAATTTGCGTCCGGATCAGATCCGGCTCCTGTCAGATGTGACAGAGTTGGTATGGGGATCTGCGCTGAGGTCGGAAATAAACTTATGGAGCCGCTCGTCAGAGTGGCGGCCGCCGAAATCCGCCTTGAAGCGGATCTTGAACCCGGCTTTCACCTCGTCCACATGAATGCTGTTGACCAGAGCGTCTACCGCCCCCGCCAGGGTATGGATCAGCTCAAGAGTTCCCGCCACATCCGCGCAAGTCACGGAAAAAATGTATAAAGAATACCGGTTATGGACAATCTTCTTTTGCAGCCACTCGAAGACAATCAGCGTCACCAGAATGCAGACGCCGCCCACTACCGCCACCATATAGTACCCGCCGCCTACGGCAACGCCAAGGCAGCCTGTGGCCCAGATGCTTGCGGCGGTGGTGAGGCCCTTGATGCTGGGCCCCTCCCGCATGATGGTGCCCGCGCCCAGAAAGCCCAGTCCGGTGATAACCTGCGCACTCAGGCGGGCAGGGTCAGGGGTGGCGCCGTAGGGGCGGTACTGCCAGAAAATCAGCTGGCTGGTGGTCATCACCGCGCAGGCGCCCAGGGCAACCAGCATATGGGTGCGCATACCGGCGGGGCGGTGGGTATACTCCCGCTCCGTACCGATGACCGCGCCGATCAGCATGGCCAGCATCATCCGCAGGCCGATGTCCAGAGGCCCCAGGGCCAGTCCGGATACGTCCACTACCGCTACAGGTGTTGATACCATGGTTGCTTTACCTCCCAAAGGTCAATTGCCGGAACCATCACAGGGTATACTGGGTCCCTTTGCCCTGCGTCATGCATGCATAGGCCTTCTGGACCTTGGCGTAGTTTCCGTCACGATCCAGAGCGAAGCCACGGCCCACACCGTCCACAATCCGGCCCCGGCCCAACTGCTCCAGCCGCTTCTCCAGCTGCCTGAGCATGGCAGGAGCGGAACCCGGCTCGGTGCTGCGCCCGTCGAAGATGATGTGGAGATCAATTTCCTCCACGCCTTCCGCCATTTCCACCAGCATCAGGGGATAATCAATACACCCGTGGCTGGATTTCTCCGTCAGATAGCTGAGCAGGTGCAGCGGCTTGTGATTCTCCCGGGCGTTGGCAACAGCCTGCAAAAACACAGGGTTGGTCTTGAAAGAGCCGTCCCGGATGGCAGAGTCCATCCGCACGTCATCCTGCGCCACCACCCGGCCCGCGCCCAGATTGGAGTGACCGGCCTCGGAGTTGCCGGGCTTCCCAGCCTGAAGTCCCACATCCTCTCCGGAGGCCTGAAGTCTGCTGTTGGGATATTTCTCCAGCAGAGCGTCCCAGGCGGGCGTGCTGGCGGAGAAGATGGCGTCCTTGTCGTCGCCGGTTCCATACCCCCACCCATCGAGAATAACGAGCATCATTTTCTTGTTGGTGAAGTCCGCCGTCTCGATGAGAGTTTCCCCCGTCATTTCCTGCGGCTTCTCCAATCCCAGCACGCCCAGCACTGTGGGGGCCACGTCTCCCAGTCTGCCGTCCCGGAGCGCTACCGTCCGCCCCTGAGGGTCCAGAACGATGAAGGGCACCAGATTGGTGGTATGGGCCACGTGGGGCTTGCCTTCCTTATTGTATAATGTTTCGATGTTGCCATGGTCGGCGGTGACGGCCACTACATAGCCACGCTCTTTGGCATACTCCGCCACCTGGCCCACATACTGGCTGACGGTGGCGGCGGCGGCAAGCTTGGCCTGGGAATTGGCGGTGTGGCCGATAACGTCACCGTTGGCGAAGTTGGTGAGAATGAAGTCATAGCCGCTGTCCACGGCCCCCTTCACCTTCTCCGCCACCTCCGGCAGACTCAGCTCCGGCTTCTGGTCAAAGGGAATCCCCTTGGGAGAGGGTACGCATACGTCGTCTTCCCCGGGGAAGGGTTGGTTGTACCCACCGTTGAAAAAGAAGGTCACATGGGCGTACTTTTCCGACTCGGCGCAGTGGAACTGCCTGAGTCCCGCCTCGCTGAGCACTTGGGCCAAAGGCTTCTGCACCTTCTCAGGGGCGAAGGCGATGGGCAGGTTTTTGAATTTCTCATGATACATGGTCATGATAACAAAGCTGAGGTCCTTCATATAGTCCCGCTCAAAGTGCTTGAAATCCGGGTCCACGAAGGCGTCCGTCAGTTCGATCTCCCGCTCTCCTCTGCGGCAGCAGAAGACCACCTGATCCCCGTTTTGAATCTTGCCCACGGGGACGCCCTGTTCGTCCGTCAGAGCCAGAGGCTCCAGATAATAGTCGGTCTGACCGGCCTCGTAAGCGGCCTCCACGGCCCTGGCCAGGGCCTCGCCGCCAATTGTGCTGCTCATAGAAATATCTCCTTTTCGCCGCCGGGGCGGCATCATAAATTTGTGTTGCGGCCGCCGGCCTGTTCCGCCGGTCAGCGGATGGCCGGAAAAATGTCCAACAGCTGGGCGAAATGGCTGATAAACCGGTCCGGTTGATTTGCCTCTGTGACGGTCTGGGGCTTCTTCCCTGGGTACTGCACCCCAATGGTCATGCCCAGGCCCGCCGCCTTGGCCCCCACGATGTCCCGGTCCAGATTGTCGCCCACGTAGCAAGTACGTCCGGGGTCGCTCCCGCACTCCGCCAGGGCGTAATAGTAAATGGCGGGGTGTGGCTTCCGAATCAGGCACACGGAGGACTGCTGCACTGTCTTGAAGTAGGGGCGCAGTCCGTCATGATCCAGCCACTCGTCCACTTCTTCCGTACCTACCAGGTCGCTGACAATACCCAGCGTGTATCCCCTCTTGTGCAGCTCCTTAATAGTCTCAATGCCGCCGTCGGTGACGACCCGCTCTCCCTTGGTCTTGCGGTAAGCATAGGTCATCTCGTCCGCTGCCGCCTCCACCCTCTCCCGGGGAAAATCGTAGGCCAGCCAGCGGGTCCACAGCTCCTTCACCGGCGCCTCGCAATAGAAGGTCAGCGCCCACTCCCGGTACTTGTCATACCGGGGCTCGATGACATTCCTGTAAAAATCGATGGGATCTTCCTTCACGCCCAGCAGCCGGGTAATGGTCTCCTTAGCCTCCCGCTGATAGGCCTCGTCCTTCCGAATCACCCGGAAGGTATCTCCCAGATCTACAAAAATAGTGTCGATTTGTCTCTCCATAGGTGCCAGCCCCTTTCCGTCACTGCAAAATGGGAAGGTCCAGAATCTCCTGGAACTGATGCACGATATAATCCGGCCGGTTGGCGTCAGTGATGGTCTTTTTCGCCAGTTTTTCCGGGGAGATGAACAAGATATTGGCCCCGATGCCCGCCGCCTTGGCGCCGGTGATGTCCCGGCCCAGGTTGTCGGCCACACTGACGCACTCCTCCGGTTCCAGGCCCAGCTCCTCGCAGCCCATATGATAGATCTTCGGATCCGGCTTCCGGATATGGCACACGGAGGAGAGCACCACCGCGTCAAAATACTGGGCCAGTCCGTCCTCCCGGAGCCAGTCAGGGATCTCGTTCTCCCCGATGAGGTTGGAGATGATCCCCAGCCGGAAGCCCCGCTCGTAGAGCCCCCGGATCACCTGCAGCCCGCCGGGCACCACGTGCCGCAGGCCCTTCACCTGCCGGTACTGGTAGGTGAGCTCGTGGCACACAGCCGCCAGACGTTCCTTGTCCAGCTCAGGAAGCAGCCATTTGTCCCACAGCTCGAAGTCCCCGGCTTCCTTATTTTCCGTCAGGGCCCAATCCCGATAGGGGGCGTAGCGCTCCTCCACCATATCGATAAAATCCTGCACATCTGTCCGGCCAACCAGCTCCGCCATGCGGGCCCTGGCCTTCTTCTGGTGCTCCGGGGCCTCCTCGCAGATGCGCAGCGTCCCTCCCAGGTCGAAAAACACGCCCTTGATCTTTTTCATCGTCTCAGCTCCTCGGCGGGAACAGATCCAGCAGCTCCCGGATGGCCTTGATCCGGTAGTCCGGCATCACGGTGGGCGCCTTACCCTCCCGGTCGGCGGTGCCTGCGTCCTCGAAGAGGATCATGCTGCCGTATCCGGCGTCCACCGCGCCCTCCACGTCCCGCACCGGGTTGTCGCCCACATATGCGCAGTTCTCCGGTACGGAACCGGCGCACCGGGAGGCCAGCAGGTAGATAGCCGGGTCGGGCTTCCGCAGCCGGACTTTAGAGGAAAGAATCACCGTTTTGAAACAGTCCGCCACCCCGTCATGGCACATCCAGTCAGGGATTTCCGTCTCCGTGATGGTGTTGGCGATGATGCCCAGCTTGTAGCCCCGGCGCTTGAGCTCAATAAGGGTTTCCTTCACGCCGTCGTGTGGTACCCGCCGCCCATCGTGGTCCCGCCACAGCCGGGTCAGCCGGGCCGCGTTGGGAGCAATCCGCTCTGCCGGGTAGTCCGGCAGCAGATATTGCAACCACAGCTCCATCTCCGACACATCCAGCAGAATATCCTTGGCCCACTTCCGGTATGCCTTCCAATTCTTTGTCAGCTTCTCAAAGAACACATCGTGGGGTTCCCCCGCCCCCACCAGCTCCATCAGCGCCCTGTCCGCAGCTGCGGAGAACTCCCTGTCCTCCACTACATATCTCAGCGTCGCGCCCACATCAAAAAAGATGGTATCAATGTTGCGGTTCATTGTTTCTCCTCCTCATTCTCCTTACGGATGATCCCGGGAATCTCTTTCAGCTCTGAAATAATATGGTCGGGCTTCAGGCCGGAATTCTCCAGCCCCCGGTCCCGTTTGGCCGCACCGGGGTTCCGAATCTGGATCATCAGCCTCCACCCGGCGTTCCGGACGCCCTGCACATCCCGGGAGAGGGTGTCCCCCACATAGGCCAGCTCCTCCGGCCGCAGTTCCAGTTCCCTTTCCGCCGCCCGGAAAATCTCCGCCGACGGCTTCCGGATTCCTGTAGCACTGGAGAGAATCATGCAGTCCATATAGTTCCGGACGCCGTATTCCTCCAGAAAATGGGGCGCTACCGACAGGGATATGATATTGCTGATGAGCCCCAGTTTCATCCCCATGCTCCGGAGCGCGTCCAACGTCTCTTTTAACCAGGGCCTTCGGATCACTCGGACCCGCTCATAGTCATAGAGGAAACTCAGTTCCTCCGCGATGGGAGCCAGCCGCTCCCTGCCGATCTGCCAGTCCCGCAGGTACCAGTCGCTCCAGATCTCCGCCGGAGGCCGCTCCCGCAGGTCCTTTTCAGATACGTGCTTGTAGGCCTCTCCGTTCTCATGGAGCCGCCGGGCCAATGTCTCCGGGTCCGCGTCCAACGCAATCCCGTAATCCGCCAGCCGCTCCAGTAGCCGCCGCGCAAACCAGACATCCCGTCCCTCCGGCGAATCAGCCACGTGCAGCGTGCCGCCCAGATCAAATAGGACGCCTCGGATCATTCTTTCCACCTCCCGCAAAACAGAACGCCCGCTTTAGTTCAAACGTTTCCGGCTTTTCTATGTTCGGATTATACCATATATCCTCTCATCCGTCAACCATATTTGCAGTTCATCCGCCGCTTATACGGTGCATTTTTCGAGAATCGGGCCAAGCGTCGAATGATTCCGGCAATTTTTCCGATCTCTTGCCTTTATTTCCCGGCAAACATTCGGAGAGATTCCTATTTTATTCCGAAATTTATGCATATTCCGTCTTTTTGACGAATCTAACGGCATACCAACTGTGCATAACTACAGAAATTTTGCAAAATTCACCAAATACCACTTGCAATTCTGTGCGTTAAGCTTTACAATAAATTTACGAAAAATAATTCAGATTATTTCCGTACCGGAGGGCAAGAAATGAAAAATGTAACTATCAAAGATGTCGCGAAAGCGGCCGGCGTTTCCTATTCCACCGTCTCCCGCGCCCTCTCCGGCAGCCCGGAGATCAGCGTGGACACCCGGGAGCGCATCCTCCAGGTGTGCAAGGACATGAACTACACCGCCAATACCGTCGCCCGGGCCATGGTCATGAAGAGCACCAAGCTGCTGGGACTGATTCTGACAGGAGTCAACAACCCCTTCATGTCGGATCTGGCCTATCACATTGACCGGCAGGCCAGGGCCAGGGGGTATAATATCATTTTGTGCAACTCCTCCCGGGACCTGGAGCAGGAGAAGGAGCTTTTCGAGCTGATGATCGGCCGGCAGGTGGACGGCATCATCCTGGTCCCCTCAGGTCCAGAGAGTTACGAGAAGCTGCGCCCCTATCTCTCCCGCCTGCCCACAGTGTTTGTGGGAGAGAACCTCCGGGAGGTGCCGGAGAGCTACGTCTCTGTGGACAACTACCGCGGGGCGTACATGGGCGTGGAATATCTCCACGGCCTGGGCCACCGGGAGATTCTCTATTTCGGCCGCCGCCGGGGCAGCACCACCCATCAGCTCCGTTCCGAGGGCTATGCCGCCGCCTGTCAGGAACTGGGCCTGACGCCTCAGTACTGCAACAACACCTTCCCTCTGACCTCCATCAAATACGGCTACCAGCTGGCCAAGCAGCTTTTCGCCCAGGAGCGGCACTTCACCGCCATTTTTGCCGCCACGGACACCAACGCGCTGGGGGTGATTCAAGCCGCAGAGGAGAGCGGGGTCCGCATTCCGGAGGACGTATCGCTTCTGGGCTTTGACAATATCCGATACAGCAGTCTTCCCCGGATCAACCTGACCACCATCGAGCAGCCCATGAAAATGCTGGCTTCCGTGGCGGTGGACAGCCTGCTGGACAAAATCCAGAGCGAGCTGGCCGGGTATACCCACCGGATTCTTACGCCCACCCTTATTGAGCGCTCCTCCTGCCGGCGTCTGTAATCCATTAACGGGAACGGTTTGGAGACTTCCGGCTTTCAGGGTATCCGCCGGCCCCCTTGCAGATGGTATAGTCGACACACTTTTTCAAGTGTGTCGACTATACTTGTAAGAATGCTGCGAGATTCAAGAGGACGGACCGGATGTCGTTGGAGCTTGGCAAGCGGCAGATTCTCTGATCCGAGGCGCCTTTACTGCAAAAAGAGGAGGGGGACATCCTGAAGATATCCCCCTCCTCCAAATCAAACTATTTCTGTTGCGGAGCCAAATGAGTCAGTATGTTTTCCATACTGCGGCGGATATGCCGGTCCATCAATTCGCCGGATCCTTTTTCATCCCGCCGCTCCAGAGCTTCCATAATCTGCGCGTGTTCCGCCATGGAAATCTGGGCGTAGTCCTCCCTTGTTACCTTGTGCCCCATGGACAGGCCGTTCCAAAGCTGGGACAAGAGCTGTTTGATCTTCCGGTTTCCTGCGGCTTCCCAGATTTCCATGTGGAATGCCTGGTTGAAATTTCCGTACTCCTGAGAGTCGTGCCGCTCCAGTGCCCGCCGGGCGTGATCAAAGGCGTTGCGCACCCGGCTCAGATTCGCTCCGCTCCGGGAGGCGGCCATGGCGGCCTCCCGCTCCAGAATGGCCCGCAGTTCATAGTGCTCCCGGATCATTCGGGCGTCCACACCGAGAATCACTGCGCCCCGGTTGGGCCGCAGTTCAATGAGTCCCTCCTGGGTCAGCTGCTGGAAGGCTTCCCGGATCGGTGTCACGGAAACGCCCAGCATCTGCGCGGCCTCCTTCAGCGTCAGCTCTCTCCCCGCCTCCAGTTTATGGGAAAGGATCGCTTCCCGCAGGGCTGACGCGACCCGCTCCCGCGCCGGAAGCAGCGTAATGGGGGACAATTCCATGGTTTCACCTCTTCGTTGCCGCCGCGCAGAGCGCCGCGTAATACTCCCGGACGGCGGCTTCTGCCGCTGGCGTATCCTCCCGCTTCAAGCAGGTGAGGATCATTTCATCCCTTCGCAGGAGCTCCTCTTCCTTCAGTGAGACTGCATCCAGGCACAGCCCCCGCCGCCGGAGCTCATGGAGCTGGTGCAGCGAGGGATTGTCCAGAGCCAGACTCAGCGCCAGATGGAAGGCGTTTTCCCAATGGAGGAATGCATTGCGGGGACCCTCTCCAGCCGCCCTCCGGGCGCTTTCCAGCGCTTTCTCCGCTCCGCTGGAGGTCCAGCCGGCGGAAATCTGGCTGACGATCTCCGCTTCTATGGCCGCCATCATCCGAAAATTCTGCCGGATCCGCCGGGGCGTCGGTCCAATGACGCGAACGTGACGGTTGGGCAGGCGCTGGAGCAGGCCCTCGTTCTCCAGCTGCAAAAACGCCTCCCGCACAGGGATGCGGGACACCGCCAATGCCTGAGAAACATTTTCCTGTGTCAGCTCCTCGCCGTCCGGTACCCGGCTGGTGGAGATTTCCCTCCGCAGCAGAGCCGCGACGCGGTCTTTCAAAGATAAATTGGATACGGGATCAACCATACTGAATCTCCGCCCTGTCAGCAAATTGGATACAATATCCATTTTCGGGCAGTTTTCATTATACACGCTTTTTTCCAAAATGCAACCTCTCTACAAAATCCGGTCCTTAAAATATCCCTCCTCGCAGTAGATCGCCGCCAGCGGGTTATGTCCCAGCACCCGGTCCTTTGCCGCCAATGTGGTCACAAGGGCGTCAGAATACTTGTAAAACAGGGAGTCGTGTCCCACGCAGAGGCCCAGGGCAATATTGAACTGAGTCTTCTGCCCGTTGAGCAGCAGCGCCTGCGCAATGGGGTTGCACATGGGCTCGAACCGGCCGGGGCGCACCTTGCCCTCCTCCGGTATGCCGCAGACGGTCTTGTCCACGCCGCCGGTCTTGCAAATCACGGACACGACCTCCAGTCCCGCCCGGCGCAGGAGATCATCCACCACTTTGGCCTCCTTCCGCAGCCCCCGGCAGAAGGCCAGCCCCACCCGGGTATATCCCATGTGCAGGCAAAGCTGAATCGTTTCCTTGATCCGGGGCCACTGGCAGTATCCCATGGCCTCCAGCTCTGAGGCGGTAATGTAAAAATCCCGGTTCTCCGGGAGCTGATAGGCTGCTTGCGCTTTCCCCATCAGCGGCCCGTCCCGCATGGGGCAGTTTTTGGGCAGCAGATCCGGATTTTCCCGGCTGCAGGCGTGAATGGCGCATTGGGCGCAGGTGTACGTCATTTTGTTTCCTCCTCCCGCCGCCTCTGAAGGGCGGCGCTTTTCTTTTATCCGGAACGGCAAAAAGCGGGGACAGAGCCCCGCTTTTGTGCTATTTGATAAAGCTGACGTGCTTGCAGATTTCCGCCGCGGCGGCGTCCTTCTTCTGGTTGAAAATCACCTTGTTTTCTTCGAACATATTCCGGCCCTGAGCGTCGATGGACACGATCAGCGGCCCGAACTCCTTCACCTTGCAGCACCACAGAGTCTCCGGCATCCCCAGCTCGTCCCAGTGGTGCTCGGCGATGCGCTCCACTTCGGTGGCGGCAACTACGGCGCAGCCTGCGGGGAACACGCAGTGGATAGCGCCGAATTCCTTGCAGGCCCGCTCGGTGTTGGGGCCCATACCGCCCTTGCCCACAATAACCCGGACACCGGTGGCTTTGGTGAACTCATATTCGAACTTCTCCATCCGCATGGAGGTGGTAGGACCCACAGACACCATCTCATAGGTATCCTCCTGCCCCTCAATTGGACGGACAATGGGTCCTGCGTGAAAGATAGCCTTGCCGCGGATGTCATAGGGCAGCTCACGCCCGCCCTCCACCAGACGGCGGTGGGCTACGTCCCGGCAGGTCATCAGGTCGCCGTCCAGCCAGACAATGTCGCCGATTTTGATATCCGCCAAGTCCTCGGCGCTGACCGGCGTAATCAGGACTTTCTTTCCGTTTCTTACTTCGATCATTACAGCAGCACCCCCGAATGTGTTGTCACAGTAGCGTTCAGGCCCCTGTCAAAGATCACGTGGCCGCGGCGGTGGGACCAGCAGCCCACGTTAACCGCAACGCCGATGGTGGAAGGATGGCGGGCCGTGTTCTCGATATGTACGCCCATCACAGAACAATTGCCGCTCATCCCCTGAGGACCCAGGCCGATAGCGTTGATGCCGTCCTCCAGGAGCCGTTCCATCTCCGCCGCCCGCTCATTGGGGTTGTGACTGCCCAGAGGGCGCATCAGAGCCTTCTTGGACAGCAGAGCGGCCGTCTCCACGCTGGTGGCTACGCCCACACCCACCAGCAGGGGCGGGCAGGCGTTCAGACCGTAGCTGGTCATCTGATCCATGACAAACCGGGTCACTCCCTCGTAACCTGCGCCGGGCATCAGAACCATGGCCTTGCCGGGCAGCGTGCAGCCGCCGCCAGCCATGTAGGAGTAAATCTCACAGTGGTCATCACCGGGGACAATATCCCAGAAAACGGTAGGCGTACCTTTGCCCACATTGCGCTTGGTGTTGTACTCGTCAAAGGTCTCCACGCTGTTGTGGCGCAGAGGAGCGGCAAAGGTGGCCTTCACGACCGCTTCCTTCAGCAGGACTTCCAACTCGCCCATGAGGGGAAAGTTGACGCCGCACTTGACCCAGAATTGAAGCACGCCAGTGTCTTGGCAGCTGGGGCGGCCCAAAGCCACCGCCTGTTCCTGGTTCTTGAACATGGTGTCATAGATGGTGCGGGCCAGCTCGCTGGTCTCTTTTTCCCGCAGTTCGGAAAGCTTGGCAATCACGTCATCAGGCAGCTTCATGCCGATATAGGCCACGAATTTTGCCATTTTATCGGTCATGAGCTGAACGCTTTCTTCTTTTGTCATAAAACGTCCTCCTTGTATGGATACTGATAGAATATCACAAAATCATCAGGGATAGAAGGGGTACAGAATCGGCAGCAGGATCATACAAATCACAAAGGACACGCCGATCAGGGGCAGGCCGGCCTTCACATAATCCTTGAACTTAT
Organism: uncultured Oscillospiraceae bacterium; assembly: GCA_910579725.1. Classification (GTDB taxonomy): domain Bacteria; phylum Bacillota; class Clostridia; order Oscillospirales; family Oscillospiraceae; genus Pelethomonas. The sequence continues at coordinate 25,133 of CAJTUD010000022.1, forward strand.
ATCCGCCCAGTCCCACCACCATCGTATTGGCAGGCATGCCGATGGGTGTGGCGTAGGCGCAGGAGCAGGAAATGACGGTGGCGATGATCATGGCCCTGGGATCCGCGCCCAGGCTCTGGGACAGGGAGACCGCGATGGGAACCATAAGGGCTGTGGTGGCAGTGTTGGACATGAAGTTGGTCAGGGCGCAGCCCACGATGAAGATTACCAGAAGCAGGATGATGGGATTGGGGTTCTCGCCCAACGCACCCACGATGGTGTCGGCAATGAGACTGCCGGCGCCTGTGGTTTCCAGCGCTTTGGCCAGCGCCAGGGAGCCGCCGAAGAGGAGCACCACCTTCAGGTCGATGGACTGGAGGGCAGCTTTCTCGCTGATCACGCCGGTAAGCACCAGGAAGGCGGCGCCGATGCAGGCGGAGACCTGGAGCTTGATGCCGATCTGCTCTTCAAAAATCATGGCCAGAATAACCACCACCAGCACCACCAGGGAGGTAATCTGCTTCCACTGAGGAACCTGGCTGTAGTCGTGACGGGTGCCGGTATCGCCCTCGCCTTTGGAGTCAGGCAGGAACTTGTAGCCGATGACGGCGAAATACACGATGCCCAGAATCAGCATAGGCGCACCCACGGCGATATACTCGAAGAAACCGGTCCGGACTCCCATTTCATTCAGCGCGTTGATACCCATCAGGTTGCCGGGCGCACCGATGATGGACAGATTGCCACCCAGGGCTGCGGCAAACACCAATGGCATCAGCAGCTTGCCTCTGGAGTAGCCGGACTGGTCCGCGATGCCACACACCACAGGAATGAGCACAGCGGCGGTTCCGGTGTTGGAAAGGAAGCCGGACATGATCCCCACGATGACCATGATGGCCACAATGAGAATTCGCTCGCTCTTGGCAAAGCGCGTAACAAGGCCGCCAATCCGGTGGGCCATGCCAGTCTCAAACAGGGCCTGACCTACCACGAACATGCCGACGCAGAGGATGACGTTGCTGTTGACATAGCCGGCGAAGGCATCGGAGGCGGACAGCACGCCGGTCACATTCAGGCCCACGGCCACAATGGTGGCCGTCAGCGCCAGGGGGATCTTTTCCAGGACGAACATGATGACTGCGAATGCAAGGAAAAGCAGAGTAATTGTACTTTGACTCATTTTTTCTCCCTTCCTGGATACATTTAATATTTTATCTATGATAATGTATCCATTTCAATCGCAGTATATCAACGCTTCTCTCTTCTGTCAAGCCTTCGCCGCAAGAATCAGAGGAATTGCCAAAATCACTGATCTGTTTTTAGCTGTTTTGCCGGTCGGACACATTTCCTCTTGCGATAAGAGGAACAGCGAAATCTTTGTGGTTTCCTCGTTTGGCTTCATGCTGTTCATCGCAGGAGAGAGCTGCCGGGCGTGACAGGGGCGGCACTGTGAAAAGTACCGCCCCTGCTTTGAAGCATTTTGTAAACTACAAGTTGTCTGGATTTAGTCACCATCACTTTTTGTTATTTCTGTTAAAGACAGTTTTAACTGGTATACATTCTCGTTACCATCCCTATCTTTCGCAGTAAGCTCAAAATAGAGAATGTTTTGAAATCACTTGTACCATCAATTTTATCATATTCAATGCCTTTCAAATTTCCAAGTTGTTAATAGGCGTTAAGTATATCACATTCTTGCCAATAGGATAATACCACAGCAGACAACTATTTTCTTTTTCATGTGACCACTCCATTTCAAAGCCCAAAATGAAACAAGATTAAAGAATAAAATCTATATTTCTGGCATTGGGAACATGACCCCAGCTTTTAAGTTCTCCTGCTCCAGTAGCCTTAAACCTAACTGTATCTCCAACCTCAAAACGAGGAGTTTCCCGTTTCCAATCTACCAGCCAGTGGCTTTCGTCTGGAAGATAAGACTTTGCTCCACCTAATTTAGACAGCGGTAGCAGCCCATTCAGTCTATAAAAATAGTGCCCTTTGCTTTCATGATGATAAATTTTTACAATATTGGCTTGACAAAACCCATCTGCATCGAGATGCAGCACAGGACTAGACGTAGTCGGTACGTTAAGACGGTCCAATACAGTTTTCAATGTTGCCGTTAATTCACTGGATAACTTTCTATCCCACCCGATCCCACCGGGATTATAGTGTATGTAACGCAGGTGACGGTAATCAGAGGGAACATCATCTTTATTGGATGTAACGATAACAACTTCCTTCTCCAAAGCATGAGCCATTCCAAGTTCATAGTTAACATTGGGGTTGCGCCCTGTTACTTCTGCCAAAATCAAAGCAGCATCCTTAATTGACTGTATGATGTCGTGTATGATGGATTGATTATCGTAAATGGCATCTGCGCGAAGCGGCTCCAAGCCCACCGCTTGAATGGCTGGAATATATATTTTTTCATATATTTCGTTAAACGACTCGCTGAAGGGCATAATAACAAAACAAAAATTTTTCATGGATTCGCCTCACTTTCTGTATTTTCTTCATTGTAGCACAGAAAAGAGAAATGGGGAAGTAAATCTTTTATTTCGACAATGCAGTAAAAAGCAGAGAAACAGCTTGTCCCATCGAAAATTTTAACAAGTTGCCCTTGTACCATCGCAGCCGGAAAAGGCTTGTCCAACCAGCAATCCAGTGTTTTCAACGGCCTCCGGTCACCTTGCACTTCCATCATCGCCTCATCCCAGAAGGTCGGAACCACCTCTTTGTCTGTGAACGCTGATATCTACACCCATCTCCACAGCGAACAGCGCACCTGCGCCGCCGGTGTGGACAAAGAGAATATTCTCGTCCTGATCAAAAGCCCCTTGTTCCAACAGCTGGAAGAAGCCCGCAAGGGCCTTGCCGGTATACACCGGATCTGTCAGGATGCCCTCCGTCCTGGCCAGACGGCGGACCGCAGCGCAGCCCTCGGGGCTGGGGATGGCATAGCCGGAGCCGATACAGTAGTGGATGTGGATGTCCTCTCGGGTGACGCGGACGTCTGTCTCCAACAGCTCCGCCGCCCCGGCAGTCAGTTCCATGGCAATCTCAGCGAAGGGGTCATCGCAAACGCCTATGCCAATGGAGCGGGTTCCGGGCAGGAAGAGCTTAGCCCCCAGTGTCAGTCCCGCATAAGTACCGCCAGAACCTGTGGCGCTGACCACCGCGTCAACAGCGACGCCCAGCTCTTGAGCCTGATGGGCAATTTCCTTCGCGCAGTTGACGTATCCAAGACTGCCCAGAGGAACCGAACCGCCCACAGGAATGGCGTAGGGGATGTGACCCTGCGCCTGGAGCTGCTCCATGATTCGCCCCATCTCCGCATAGACGTCATCATAGCTGTCGGTGTCCACCATGTGGACCTCCGCGCCAAAGATGCTGTCCAGAATCAGGTTGCCGCCGGTGAGCTCTCCCCGCTTTTTCAGTACCAGAATGCTTTCCATGCCCAGCTGTCCGGCACAGGCTGCGGTGAGCATAGCGTGGTTAGACTGTGGCCCGCCGGCAGTGAGGACAACATCCGCCCCCTTGCTCCTGGCATCTGCCAGAAGAAACTCCAGCTTGCGGACCTTGTTGCCACCCAGGGCCACGCCTGTCATATCGTCCCGCTTGATGTAAATATTTTTCCCGATCTCCCAGCTCAGGTTTTCCAGTTTATACAAGGGCGTGGGCAGCTGAGCGAAGGGAATGCAGGGGAAATCAATGATTTGTTTCATAAAAGTACCTCCTTTGGCTGTGCAGATCATTATATGCAGGAATTCCGGGAAAAAGAGTTTCCCGAACAGTGGCAGCATTTTATTGGTTTTCACAGTACAATTTAATCGTTGGACTCGTTTTGATCATCCAATTTCCGAAAGCCATCCAGCCGCAGCCCTCCTCCCGCCTGAGTTCCTCCTCAGCGGGCAGATATGTGAAGTATTTTAACGCAAAAATCTGATTGTTATCTATTGGAAGAGTATATTCGATGACCGCGTCATTTTTGTCAGTGCAAAGTGCGGTACCAAAGGGCGGCGTGTCGCCCGCATTCATCAGTTTACCAGTGTAGTAGTTGACATACATCTGCATCTGACCCACATCCTGGTGAGTAATTTGCCGGTTTTTAGGTCGATCACGACAAAAACACTTCAAGATATATTTTTACATCTTATCACACAGTTGTCAACCCCTCCGGCACAGAGCAGGACGGCCGGAGAAATCCGGCCGTCCTGCGGGTACTGTTTATTCCGGTTTTTTCGCGCCGTAGCTCTTCAGATATCCCAACTCCGCCAGTTCCCGGGCCTGATCCGCCGCCATGGCGTGGTACCGCTCCGCGCGGCGGGTCCACAGCGCCTGAATGTCCGTATCGTCCCCGTGATCCGGCAGATCGCAGTTTTCCATCAGCCACCGGCCGAACCACCGCGTCAGCTTCTCCGCTCCAGAGAGATTCAGATGCAGGCCGCCGTCGTAAGTGTCCTGACTGAAGTCAAGGCCCACTTCGTCAATTTTATCCAGAAAGTTGAGATAGGGAATGTTGTGCTCCCGGGCGTAGGTTTCCATCTGCTCGTCCCACTGGCTGTACCAGTAGGGATAGAGGCTGGGAGCCTTGATGAGCACCAGCTGTACGCCATGTTCCGCGCACAGGGCGGTCATTCTGTCCAGATACCGGTAACAGGTTTCATCAAACTGGTAGTCCGCCAGAGGCCGGCCCTCTGGAATGGCCCCCGCCGCCTTCACATCCGCGCGCATGAGAAATCCTCCGTGGGACACGCTCTCCCGGCGGAACATGCCGGTCACGTCCTCCCAGCCCAGTTCGCTCCACCGGCTATGGTAGCGCAGCAGGGGGAAAACATAGCTGAGGAAATCCTCCTCCTCCGTCATGGAGGCCCGGACAGCTCCCAGTTTGGCGGCGCTCCAGCGCATGCCGTCCAGATTCAAGCGGTTGTACGCCTCGCTTTGAGGCTCGCCGTACTTCATGGACAGCACATTGAAAACCACTACCTCCGGCGTCTCGTATCCCAGGGTTTCCTCCAGGAGGTAGCAGGACTGCCAGATCAGCTGCTGGGCGCTGCCCCGGATGAAGCTGGTGATTCCCTGCTCCTCCCACAGCGTCACCGGGGAGAAGTTTTCGTAGACCTCGCAGTCCCCGATAAAGATCACGTCATGATGCGTAGGGTCGTCGTAGTAGTCGGCAATCAGGGTGCCCTCCGGAATGTTCAGCTGGCCGTATTTGGGCCGCAGCAGCTCCTGGAGCAGGAACAGGCACAGAGTCAGAATCAGAACGGCAATCACACCGGTGAGAAGGACGGCATGCTTCTGCTTGGTTTTCATACCAGAACCTCCTTAAAATTGGTTATAGATGAATTGATTGGCATCAAAGCCCACACCGTAGGCGCCAAACACCACCACCGCCAGCAGCAGCGCTCCAAACACCGCCCAGCGCAGAGCCAGGGGGCGCTCCGCCAGCCGTTTCCGGACGCCGCCTTGCCGCTGGGCCAGGGATACCGCCAGCATCAGCAGCGCGCCTGCGCCTGCTGCCAGCCAGTCCGCCCCGGAGACCCCCAGGGCCAGCAGGGAACCGTCAAAGAGGATTGACGGATTGAATCCGGTGAAGATGGTTCCCACCGCCCGGAAGGTGACAGGCACATCCCGGTAGCAGTCCAGCACCCGCACCGCGCCCATGAGCCAGAAGGTCCGGCCCACCTGGAACAGCCGCCAGAAAAAGGTCCCGCCCAGCCGGGGAAATCGCTGGTGGAATCTGGCGTACAGGGGCTCCAGCTCCTGAGAAATCAGGATGATAACGCCGTTGAGCAGTCCCCAGACAATGAAATTCCAGCTGGCCCCATGCCAGACGCCGGTAACAAACCAGGTGAGCATGGTGGCCAGATATACCGGGAACCGCTTTCCGGCCCCCGGGCCCCATTTTGCCTTGACCTTCTGCGTCCAGCCCAACATGGTTTTGGAGATGGACACCGGGTAGAAAATGTAGTCCCGGAACCAGGAGCCCATGGTGATGTGCCAGCGCCGCCAGTACTCGGCGGTGGACTTGGAGAAGAAGGGCCGTTGGAAGTTTTCCGCCACCTCGATCCCCAGACATTCCGCCGCGCCGATGGTTACGTCGATCCCGCCGGTGAAATCGGCGTACAGAGTGACGGCGTACACGCCCATCAGAGCCAGAACATAGACCCCCTGGTATTCGTCCGGGCTGCCGGAGAGCGTGCGGACCACCGCCATCAGGCGGTCCGCCACCACCAGCTTTTTGAAAAAACCCCACAGCATTCGTTGCAGGCCGAAGGCAACGCGGGACGCGTCCCAACGGTGCTCTGCCAGCAGAGAAGGAGCCAGCGCGTCATAGCGGCTGATGGGACCCTGAATGAGCTGTGGGAAGAAGGAGACAAACAAAGCGAATTTTCCCAGATTTCTTTGGGGCGGGTATTTGTTCCGGTAGACATCCAGCAGGTAGCCCATGGCCTGGAAGATATAGAAGGAGATGCCCATGGGCAGCAGAAAATGGGGGAGGGGGATGGTTTCCTCCCCGCCGCCCAGCAGACCGATCAAGCCGTTGACATTCCCCAGCAGGAAATCGGCGTACTTTACCACCGCCAGCGCACCGAAGTTGAAGGCGATGCCGCCCAGCATCCATAGCCGGGCGGCGGATTTGGCCTTCGCTTTTCTGGCCTTGCGGGTCTCCCGGTCGGAGGCCGCCTTGTTTTCCGCCAGCCAACGCTCATGGGCGGCGTAGCATTTGCCGATTTCCCGCCCGCACAGCCAGGTGGAGAGGATGGCAGCCGCCATGTAGGACATGGCTGTCCAGCCCGCGAAGGCGTAGAAAAACAGACTGCCTGCCAGCAGGAGTTTCCATTGCCAGGATTTTGGAATGGTATAGTAGAGAAGAAGCAATATTCCGAAGAATAAAAGAAATCCAAAGGAGGTAAAAGACATAATTTTATCTGAGGCCCTGAGGGCCGTCTCCGCTTTTTCTTTCGTTTAGAACCTGTATTCGCCCCGGCCTCCGGGGAGGGGCCTCGCGGCAAAAGTACCGGGGAGGCCGGGTGCAGCATGAAATCGCTCCCGCGCCGCGCGCCGGAGGCAGAGAAATCTATCCGATAACCTGAGCAGCCAGCGCCCGCCTGTCCAACTTCCCATTGGGCGTGCGGGGCAGAGCCTCCACCGGTATGATCCTGTTGGGGACCATATAGGCGGGAAGCTTAGAACGGAGATACTGCGCGAGGCCGCCGGCTTCGCACTCCCCCTCGTAGCAGAGCACCAGCTTCTTTTTCTCCTTCTCATAGAGACAGCATACCCCCCGCACGCTGTCGCCGGCGGCGGCGACCACCTCAATCTCCCCCAGCTCAATCCGGTGTCCCATGTGTTTGATCTGATTGTCCTTCCGGGTGAGAAACACCAGCTCCCCCCGGCCGTTGAGCTTTCCGATGTCGCCGGTGCGGTAGATCAGTTCCGGATATGCCTTGTTCAGGGGATTCTGCACAAACACCTCGCCGGTTCGCTGGAAATCACCGTAATATCCCAGGGTCAGACAGGTACCCCTCAGGCAGATCTCTCCCGGCTCGCCGGGGGCGGCGGGCCGGTCGTCCTCCGTCAGGAGGAGAAGCCCCGTATTGGGGAAGGGCCGCCCAATGGGCAGCACCTCCTCGTCCCCGAACTCCCGGTCCACCTCGTACCAGCAGGACATCCCCGTGGCTTCGGTGGGGCCGTAGAGGTTGATGAACCGGGCCTCGGGCAGAGCCGAACGCCAGAGCTTGAACTGTTTGATGGGAAAAACCTCGCTGCCGAAGGCCACCGTGTGGAAATACTCCGGAATGTGCTTGTCCAGCACCTTGAATCCGGAAATCATGGTCAGCGCGGAAACCACCCAGCAGACTGTGTTGATTTTGTACTCGTTAAGATACTCCACCAGCTTCACAGGAAAGGAAAACAGCTGCTTGGGAATCAGATAGGTGGTGGAGCCGCAGCGGATGGTGGAGTACAGCTCCTTCAGGCAGGCGTCGAAATAGAGGGGGGTCTGGTTGCCGAAAATGGTGTCCTCCGTCACGCCCAGAATCTCGTCCAGGTGCTCGATATAGTCCAGAACCGACCGGTGACAGGCGGCCACACCCTTGGGAATCCCGGTGGAGCCGGAGGTAAAGACAATGTAGATGGGGTCTGTGTCCAACGCGTCCCGCCGCACAGCGTCCAGTCCGGCGGGGTCCACAGGCGACGCGGCCAGCTGGTCGTAGGGCAGCACCCGGGCCTCCGCCGGAGCCAGAGACCGGGCGCTTTCCATGGTCTTCCCGTCGCAGACGACGAACCGGGGCTTCAGCTGCCGGAAAATCATCTCCACCCGGAAGGCGGGCATTTCTCCGTCGATGGGGACATAAAAGCACCCGGCGTATACCACGCTGAAAAAAGCGGCCGCCATTTTGGGGTGGCGCTCCATGAAAACCACCACCGGCTCCCGCTCCGCCCCAAGGGCCAGCAGGCCGGATGCAGCGGCTCTCGCCTGATCGCGGACCTGCCGGAAGGTCAGACCTTCCGGGCCGTTGGAAAAGGCCAGCTTGTCCGGAACCCGCTCCGCCGTAACGTCCAGATATTCCAGAATGTTGGTCTGCATCACGCCGCCTCCTGTCCGCCGTCCTCCGGAAGCGGTTCAGCCGGATCCAAAACCGGATCCGGGTCCGGGTCTTCCGCGGGGCCGGGCTCCGGCATGTCTTCCGGCGGAGGCTCTGTCCAGACCTCTGCCGGCGGTTCGCCGTTCTCTGTGCCGGTCTCGTTTTCTGCCGGGGCGCCGGTTTCATCCGCCGGGAGTGCCGGCTGGCTGTCATCCTCCTCAGGAGGAAGCACAGGCTCGCCGGGGTCTGCCCCGGGATCTGCAAGGGAAGGATCCGTAATGGAGGGATCTACATCCTCGAGGGTCTCCTCCGTCTCCTCAGGGGGACGGGGAATGGGGCGGGTATTGGTGACAGTTTCCGTGGCCCGCTCCGGCAGAAGGGAGCCGTCAAAATCGTAGTAGTTGCGGCCCGCCATGGCGGTGAAGGCGGCGATCTGTTCGTCCGTCACCATGAAGCTGTAAAAGGAAGGCATTTTGATGCTGCGGGGGCAGGCGTCAAAATGATACCAGCCGTCGCCGCAGTTTACCAGATTCCAGAAGTGCTGTGTTTTGCCTCCCGTCCGCTGGACCTCCAGATTGTCGATCTCCAGAGCGGTCAGCAAAGCCCGGGAGACGGCGTAGTACGTGAAGCAGTCCCCCTTTCCGGTGGTCAGGCCGGCGTAAGCACCGTTCATCCAATCAGACTTGTCGGAGTGGGAGATGTAGCGGATGTTGTTGTGAACGTAAGTAAAGACCGCCTTGGCTTGCTCCATGGGCGTCATGCCGTCCTCGATGATGCTGTCCAGCGTGTCCGCCACCGTCTGATCGTACTCCTCCTGGGTGAAGTCGTGGACGGCAGGGGGGAGAGGATCGTCCTCCTCCGGCTCCGGGAAGCCGTCATGCTCGTCCTCTTCCTCCGGCAGAGGCGTTTGGGGAATTTCCGGCTCCTGGGCGGCGGAGGGGCCGTCCGGCTCCGGCGGAGACGGCTCCATATTTTCCACAGCGGGCGGCTTGTCCTCGGGGCCTTTCGCCTGCCCGCCGCCGCAGGCGGTCAATTCCAGCAGCAGCGCCGCCGCCAGAAGGCAGGCGATAGCGCCCCCCACCTGCCGGGCCAGTTTGGTATGTACCATATCATTTTCTCTTGTCATGAGTCCTCCTGGGCAGGCTGCGCCTGCCTTTGAGTCATTTATTTTGCGCTTTTGGGTTAGGGGCTGCTTGAAAATTGTCAACACACCCAGGCAGCGGGCCTTTTCCGCCATGCGATACGGCGTTAAATTTTCTTGCCATACGACAGTATGCCTGCAAAAATTTGCCTTGTCCGGCAAAAAATTCCTCGCTGTCGGACATATTGCCAATTTTCAAACACCCCCTAAGGCATGCTGAACAAACCGCACAGCGGCCCATTCAGCATGCCCTATTGTAGCACCATCGGGGACAACATACAAGTAGCAAAATCTTAAAAAAGTTCCTGTTTTACCGGGAAAATACCGGTCATTCCGGCATCCTTGCCGTCAGTTCCCCGTCACGGGCTTCTCCGCCCGCCGGGGCAGGAGCGAGCTGTCAAAATCATAGTAGCACCGGCCCGCTTCCGCGGTGAACTCCTCCGCCTGCTGGTCGGTGAACATGAAGCTGAAAAATTCCGGCAGCTTCGAGCTGCGGGGACAGGCGTCGAAGTGGTACCAGCCGTCGCCGCAGTTTACCAGATTCCAGAAGTGATGGGTTTCGCCCCCTGCCCGCTCCACTTCCAGGTTGTCAATGTCCAGGGCAGTCAGCAGCGCCCGGGAGGCGGCATAGTAGGTGAAGCAGTCCCCCTGCTGGGTGGTCAGTCCCAGATATGCGCCGCTTTTCCAGTCGGACTTGTCCGAGCTGCCGGTATAGCGGATGTTGTCGTGGACGAAATCAAAGACGGCCCGGGCCTGCTCCAGCTGGGTCATGTCTTCGGCGATGATCCCGTCCAGCACGCCGGATACCACGCCGTCAAATTCCTCGTCGGAAAAGAAGCGGCTGATTCCGTCTTCGCCGGAGGCGGGAGGCTCCGGCTGGCCCGTCTGCTGAGACGCCAGGGGATATGCGGAGACCGGATGGGACGCTCCATCTTCCGGACCGGACATGGGAACGGCTGCGCTGCCCGCGTAAACGGCCAGCGCGGCCAGCAGAGCGGCCGCCAGCAGGAAGCGGCGCAGCCTGCGCTGCCGTCTGCGCCGTTCCCGGCGGAGGTGGCGTGGACGGTAAGACACTTCTTCCAATACTCTCTCTCTGGACATGGCTTTCCTCCTTGCTGCTCCAAAAAAAGGGTAAAACCAGTCTCATCCCGTTCCGGAGCAGGGTAATCCGCCTCGGCGGCGGTTTCTACCCTCTATTATCCAGTCCAGAGCATCGTTTCCGCATTGCGCCGCCCTCTAAACGGCATCATTTCACCACCGGTCCGGCAGTATTTTTCTCCTCTGCCGCCGCCTCCGTCACAGAGGAAGTCCCAGCAGTTGCCGCCGGATCATGTCAAAAGCGCTGCTGGCAGCGGCGGAGCGGACCCGGTCCCGGCCTCTGCCCCGGCCGCAGGAGAGCTTGCGGCAGATCGTGCCCTCCGGTCCCGCCAGTGCGATGTACACGGTGCCCACCTCGTTGCCCCGGCTGTCCCGGTCCGGTCCGGCCACGCCGGTGACGGATACCGCCAGATCGCTGCCGCAGATGTTCCGGCAGCCCTCCGCCATGGCCCGGGCCGCCGGCTCGCTCACCGCGCCGTACTCCTCCAGCAGCTCCCCGCTTACGCCCAGCACGCCGGATTTCACGCCGTTGGTATAGCTGACCACGCCGCCCCGGAAGACGCTGGACGCCCCGGGCAGATCGGTCATGCGCTTGGCGATGAGCCCGCCGGTACAGCTCTCGGCGGCGGAGAGGGTCAGCCCCCGCTCCCGCAGCAGAGCGGACACCACCGCCTCCAGGCTTTCCACATCCACACCGTAGACCACGTCTCCCAGAGCCGTCCTGACCTGCTCCACCAGGGGCGCGAGCATCTTTTCGGCCGCCTCTCTGGTTTCCGCCTTGGCGGTAGCCCGGACCATGCACTCGTTAAGCTTGGCGTAGGGGGCCAGCGTGGGGTTGGCAAGAGTTGCCATGGGTTCCCGCAGGGCCTCCTCCACAGAGCTCTCGCCCATGCCGAAAATTTTGATCTCATGGCTGACGATCACGCCGTCGGCAAGCTTTTCCAGGTAGCGGGCAGCCCGGTGCTCAAACAGATAGCGGCATTCAAAGGGAGGGCCCGGCAGCATCAGAACATGGACGCCGTTTTCCTCAAAGGCACAGCCGGGGGCTGTGCCCACGGGGTTGTCGAATACGGTGCAGTTTACCGGCAGCAGGGCCTGCTGGACGTTGTTTTCCGGCATCTCCCGGCCCAGCTTCGTCCGGAACCAGGTCCGGATTTCCTCCAGGATATCCGCGTGGAGCTCCAGCTCCCGGCCAAAGGTCCGGCAGATGGTCTGCTTGGTCAGATCGTCGCAGGTAGGACCCAGGCCGCCGGTGGTGATGATGATATCCGCTCGTTTTCGCGCTGTCTCCAACGCTTCGGCAAGACGTCCGGGGTTGTCTCCCACCACCGTGTGGTGGTGGACGGTGATCCCCATGGCGCTCAGCTTTTCGGAAAGATACTGGGCGTCGGTGTTGGCGATGCTGCCCAGAAGGAGTTCGGTGCCCACGGCGATGAGTTCGGCAATCATAGAAGGTTCCTTTCTTTGCCGCGCGGAGCGCGGCAGACAACTTGTTGTTTTGCTGCGGTCTCCCGGGGCCTGAGGCGGCGCGGAATCAACTTTCCATGGAGATGGTTCTCCGCTCGATTCCCGCCATCGCCCGCTCCATCAATCCCTCTGTATCCAAGGCCTGCTCATAGGCCAATACCTCATCCAAATGCGGATGCGTCTTGGGGTGTCTGGGGGTAAAAACCGTACAGCAATCTTCATAGGGGAGAACCGAGGTATCAAACGTTCCGATCCGCCGGGAAATCGCGATGATTTCGGTCTTGTCCATCCCGATGACCGGCCGCAGCACCGGCAGGGTGCACACCTGGTCTGATACTGCCAGCGCGTCCATGGTCTGACTGGCCACCTGCCCCAGACTCTCGCCCGTTACCAGAGCCTTCGCTCCTGTGCGGCGGGCCACCGCCTCCGCCAGACGCATCATGAACCGCCGCATAATCAATGTGAAATGATCCTCCGGACAATCGCGCCGGATGGCTTCCTGAATCTCCGTGAAGGGTACAATATGCAGCTTCATCCGTCCGCACCAGGGCGTCAGCTCTCTGGCCAGCTTCTCCACCTTTTCCAGCGCCTGCGGCGAGGTGTACGGCGGAGAGAAGAAGTGCACCAGCTCCAGCTGCACCCCCCGCTTGGCAATCATGTAAGACGACACAGGACTGTCAATGCCGCCGGACAACAGGCTTACCGCTGTGCCTCCCATGCCGATGGGCAGTCCGCCCGCCCCCGGCTGGCTGGGTCCGTGGACATAGGCGGCCTTCTCCCGAATCTCCACATGGACGCACAGCTCCGGCTTGTGAACGTCCACCTTCAGATGCGGATACGCATCGTGAAGAAGCCCGCCCACATACTGGCTGATCTCCATGCTGTTCATGGGGAAGTGCTTGTCCGCCCGTTTGGTTTCCACCTTGAAGGTCCTGGCGGAGCGGAGAGCCTGATCCAGGTAGCTCCGGGCGCAGTGGAACACGGCGTCCTTGTCCTTGGGACAGGCCCGGGCCCGGGTGGCGGCGACGATGCCGAACACCTGCCTGCACGCGCCATACGCCCCCTCCAGATCGCAGTCCCCGCTCTGGGGCTCCACATAGATGGTGCTCTGCTTGGAGTATACGCGGAAGCTGCCGTAGTGCTGGAGACGGCGGCGGATGTTGGCGTTGAGCCTGTCCTCAAAGCTGCGGCGGTTGAGCCCTTTGAGTACCACCTCGCCAAGTTTCAGCAATATGATCTCATTCATTGTTCCGTTTTCCTTCCTTGTTGGCTTTCCTGCCACATTATAGTGGATTTTCCGGCGGTTTGCAAGCATGGCGGAAAAAAGCCCGGAACCGGCAGGAAATTCCTGTCAGTCCCGGCTTTTCCGCCGCAGCACGTCCACCAGACGCTCCACAGCCTCCGATTCCTCCTCTGTCAGTCCGTCGGTATGGATCACGCCGCCCTCCCGCCTCTCCGGAAAAACCAGAGCGTCCACGGAAAAATCCAGCAGCTTCATCAGCGCGAACAGCAGCGGCACCGAGGGCTTCCGCCGGGAGCTCTCAATATTTTTCAGGTGGATGGGGGTGATGTCCAGCAGCTCCGAGAGCGCCTCCTGGGTCAGCCCCTTCCGCATCCGGGCGGCCCGTATGGCTTCCCCTAATTCTCTTGTCTCTGCTCCCATTTCTATCAGCTCCCTTTATGGTTATCTTACAGACAACAATTCCTCTTGCAAATTATCTAAAAGAACACTATAATATATTCTAAAAGATAACCAAAGGAGAGACAAAATATGCATTGGATTCTGTTGGCGGCGCTGGCGTTGGCCGTGGCCGCCGGTTTGCGGCGTGCGCGTGGGATGGAACGCGCCGCAGAGCGGCGGGGGGCTCCGGCTGTGGA
>CAJTUD010000023.1:0-31067 GCA_910579725.1 uncultured Oscillospiraceae bacterium
TATCATCTTTACATGAAAAAGTCTGCCGAGGGGCAGACTTTTTCGACAAGCTGAGCCGCCCGGTTTTTATACCGGGCGGCTCTTTGCACAGTGTAATAAAAATGTGTTTCCCAGAGCCTGAACGCAGGAAATATCCGCAGAGATGGATATCTGCCCTTCTGTGTCATCTTCTACAGACAGCTGCCAGCCTGTAAAGCTCTCCGCAGAAAGACCTGCGCCTGCGCCAGATCCCGCCTCCAATCCGGACTCCCCAGGTACCAGAACTCCGCCACAAACCGGCGCACACCCAAGGAAAGAGATGCCGCCGCCGCCGCCTCGAAGTCTACATGCCCCTGGCCAAAAAACAGATCGCGGAATTTGCCCGGGACAGACTCTTTCAGATGCATTGCGGTGAGATGTCCCGCGCCGGCGGCAAGATCCTTCAGTGGATCCATACTTGCCTCCGCAGCTGCATTGGTCAGGTTGCCGATATCCGGATAAATTTGCAGCCAGGGACTGTCGAGCTCTTTGACAAAAGACATTGCTTTTTCCACAGTGTTCATAAATGGGGTTTCCATCGTTTCAAAAGCCAGCATCACGCCAAACCGGGCGGCCATCCGGACTGCATGACGCAAATTATCTTTGAAAAGCGCACGAGTCTCTTCATCCGATGGAAGATAATATACATCGTAGCCCGCCAGCTGGATGGTGCGTACCCCCAGGGAGTCTGCAAGTATCAAAGCTTTTTCCAGGATTTGAAGACTGCGGCTGCGGATTTGCCCATCCGGATGCCCCATTGGATATTTCCGGTGGCCGGACAGGCAGATGGAGCGAATGGGAAGTCCCGTCTCCCATTCGGCATCCAGCACTTGACGAATTTCCTTTCTTCCCCACTCCAGGCGCGCCAGCTTTTCATCCGTCTCGTCGATGGAAAGCTCCAAAAAATCAAATCCAGCCTGTCTTGCCTCTGACAGCTTTTCGGGAATGGAAAGAGTTCCCGGCATGCTTTTTTCATATAACCCCAGGAGATATGGCGTCATGTATCCGGCCTCCTAATCCTCGATATGGCGAAAAATGCCATCCGCTCCATGACAACGGATTACCGCCGTCCAAACATATAAATGCCGTTCCCGGCCGCGCATCTTTACCTATACCATCTGGTGCAGCGGCAATCTGCGCCGTTGCCGCGTCTGGTCAGTTCATGCAGGACCATGCCCCATCCAGCCCCTGGATTATAGCGCGATAGGCTTCGTACTTGTCCTCGTACACCGCCCGGTATTCGGATCTGGGGCAAATTGTCTGCGTAATCTGAACCGTACGGGAAATCGCGGAGGGGTAATCAGGGTAAATACCAGCAGCAATGCCCGCCGCCATTGCAGCGCCCAGACACCCGAGCTCTTTCCCGGCGGTTGTCTCAACAGGAATTTGCAGCGCGTCCGCAAATATTTGCGCCCAGACTGTGGAGTGAGCCGCACCGCCTGAGAGCCGGATACTGTCCGGTTTTCCGCGGTTGACCAGCAGCCGCCTGACATGGGTGAGATGGGAAAAGACGACTCCCTCATAGACAGCCCGAAGCATGTGCCTCTGATCGTGATAGGCGGTCAACCCCACAAAAGCCCCCTTTGCCAGCGGATTTTCATTGGACCCATTGAGAAAAGGGAGAAAAACCAGGCCGCAGTCATGCGGTTCAACGGAAGCGACCTGCCGGTTGGCCAATTCATATATGGACTGGCCCTGGGCCTCTATTTGCGCCCGCTCCCTGCCAAACAGCCTATGGAGGAGCCACTCCAGATTTCCCGCCGAGGTGGGGCTGCTTTCCTCGATCAGAAAATAGCCGGGGATACAGAATATGGAGTTCAGCGAGACGGTACCGTTTGTGATCGGGATTGGAGAGAGAAACTCGTTGATACTCCATGTGCCGGCAATCATGCACAGCTCCCGGGGACTGGACAGACCGCTGGCAATACCGCAGGCATCCACATCAAACATGCCCGCTGCCACCGGAATACCCGGCGGCAGTCCGGTAAAGGAGGCTGCCTCCGGCGTGACGCGGCCGCATATGTCGGAGGACCGGCACAGCGGCGGCAGTTTTTCCAGACACTGTTCCAGACCGAACAACGCCATCAGATCCCCATCGTAAGCCTGCGTTGACAGATTGATCAGGTTCCCTCCGGAAAAATCTGTATATTCGGCAAACGCCTGTCCCGTGAGCCGGTATCGTATGTAGTCCTTTACGGCAAATATGTAACGGGTGCGCTCCAGCACTTCCGGCTCGTGATCCCGGAGCCAGGCCAGCAGAGCCACCGGCTGCATCATCACAATGTCCTGAAAGGTTTTCTCATAGACGCCGGCGGCTGTGCCGTCAGCCTTCCATCGCTGAACATACTCCAGCCCTCTGCGGTCAGTGGAGAGAATGCCGGGATAGGCAGGGCGTCCCTTTCCGTCCACCAGATATAACCCTTTTCCGTGGCCGGAGAGGGAGACGCCCGCAATCTCTTCCGGGCGGACGGCGCTTTGACGGAGCGCATTTCGGATTGCCTGACCGTTGATCTGCCATAGCTCGTCCATATCCCGCTCTGCATGGCCGGGTCTGGACGGTGCGGCAGGTACGAGTACGCTGGAAACCGCCAGTTGGCGTCCTTCCTCATCAAATACGGCAGCCTTGGCGGCAGTTCCGCCGTTGTCAATTCCCACGAGATATCTCATGCAGCGCACTCCTTTCTCCGGCTCATCGGGTGCGGAGGTCAGAAATCCACTCACTGCCGGCCACATTTTCGCTCATGCAGAAGTAATCCCAGACAAATCCGGCAGGCATCATCTTTACTTCCTCCAGCAGAGCCAGCCGCTTTGTGGTATTGCCGTCATACTCCAGCCGCTTCAGCTCCTGAATCGGGCGAAGCATGGCCAAAAGCAGCGCCTTCCGGGTACTGCGGGCACCAATCACCATGGCGGCAATGCGGTTGATGGATGCGTCAAAGAAATCTGTGCCGATGTGAACCCTGTCATAGGCGTCATAAGCGGCAATTTCCTCCATAATTTCCTTGGTGGGATCATCCAGCAGCACCACATGATCGGAATCCCAGCGAACAGGGCGGGAAACATGCAGCTGCAGCTGATCGCCAAAGGCCAGGTAGCTGGTAAATTTGCTGGCGACAGACTCTGTGGGATGGAAATGTCCCGCGTCCAGGCAGACGATGCATTTGCCGGTGTGAGCGGCGTATTCCGTATAAAATTCATTGGAACCAGGGACATAAGACTCGCTGCCCAGGCCAAACACCTTGGACTCGCAGGAGTCCAGATTGTGCTCCAGCGGCTGGGCAAAAATCTGATCCAGCGAATCTTTCAGCAGCAGGCGGGGCTTCAGCTTGTCCACCGTGATATCCTTGCTGCCGTCGCCGATCCAATGGTTGGTGATACATGTCTCTCCCAGCTCGCGGCCAAAATAGTCTCCGATCTTCCGGCAGGCGATCCCATGCTCGATCCAGAACCGGCGTACTCCTTCATCCGGACTTGTCAGAGTAGCCCCGGAGTCGTAGTCTGGGTGAGCAAAATAAGTTGGATTGAAATCCAGACCAATCCGCCGGTCCCTGGCATACTCCACCCATTCCGCAAACTCTGCGGGAGAGATTTCGTTGCGCCCGATTTTTTTGCCATGCTTGTTCATGTAAATAGAATGAAGGGCCAGTTTTGTGCGGCCGGGAATCAAATCCAAAGCCTGATCCAAATGCCGCATGAATGTTTCCCGGTTTTCCGGCCTGCCCGGAGCATTGCCGGTAGCAGCCAGGCCGCCATCCAAAACTGCGGCAGGGAACTCAAATCCCTGAAGATCATCCAGCTGCCAGCAGTGGAGAGAGATGGGTACGCTGGACAGCTTCTGTAAGACTGCGTTGGTATCCACGCCCAGTTGAGCGTACATTTCCCTGGCAATCTGATAATTCCTTTCTGTGTTGCTCATAGAGTATACTCCTTATGGTAATAAATTCCGGCTGCTTACTTCTTGTACGCAAAATATTTGCCCTCTGCCCTGGGGGCGCGAGATGATTTGGAGGAGAACACCAGTACCAGCAGAGTGATGGTATAGGGGAAAATTTTGAGAAACAGCGGCGGTATGGCGGACAGAGACGGCCACAGGGTGGATATTTGCGCCACCGTCAGTGCAAAGCCGAAAAACAGAGTGGAAACCAGCACACGGAAGGTCCTCCACTGCCCGAAGATCAGTCCCGCCAGCGCCACAAATCCCAAACCATTTACATTTCCTGTGGACTGCCCCGCCACGGTCAGCGCATATACCGCTCCGCCCAAGCCGGCAAACGCGCCGGAGATCAGAACCCCGGTATAGCGGATTCCCGCCACATGGATTCCCGCCGCTTCCGCTGCCTCCGGATATTCGCCGCAGGCACGCAGCCGCAGGCCAAAGGGCGTTTTCTCCATGATATACCAGGATAGGACCGTCAGCGCCAGTACAAGCCATGTGGTGATATAGCTCTTTTGGAACAGAACGGGTCCAATAACAGGAATGCCGGAGAGCAGGGGAATATCAAAGCGGGGCAGGCTGTTGACAATAATAATGCTGACGCCCACGATCTGGCGGGACAGATAGACACTCAGTGCCGCCGCCATCAGGTTCAGCGCCGTACCGCAGATTGTCTGGTCCGCGTTCAATTGTACGCTTGCAAAGGCCAGCAGCAGAGAGAACAGCATCCCCATCAGAATTGCCAGCACAATCCCTGCCGCCGCCGCTGCGGAAGAGCCGCAGGCATCCGTCAGAAGCGTGACGCTCAAAACGCCTGTCAGCGCACCGACAATCATGATACCGTCCAGAGCAATGTTGATGATGCCGCTGCGCTCCGCAAACATGCCGCCTAAGGCGGTGATCAGAATGGGGATCGTATAGGCCACCGCGTAGGGGGCCATTGTGAAGAACATGCTCATTCCTGCTCAGCTCCTTTCACCGCGTCTGTTCGTTTTTTCCGGCCATGCAGCCAAGCAAAAAATCTGTCAAAGTACAGATCCACCAATTTGGAGATCGCCGCAAAATAAATGATAATGGAGAGAATCGTGTCCGCAATCTCCGGCGCAACATGAACCATAGCGTTCATATAACCCTTCCCCGCCTGCAAAACAGCGAAGAAGGCCGCCGCAAAAATCACGCCTACAGGCGACAAATTCCCCAGGAGCGCCACGGCGATGCCGTCGAAGCCCTGAGAGGGCTGAACGCCAATCCGAATGGAGGAGGAGTAGCCGCAATAGTAGGATACTCCCGCCAAGCCTGCCAGCGCACCTGCAATCGCCATGGACAGAATAGTGTTCTTCTTGACATGAATCCCGCCGTATTCCGCCGCCTCCGGGCTGAGTCCCACTGCCTTCATGTGATAGCCTGTTACCGTGTGTTTGAGAATGAAATGGATCACAACCACAGCGGCCAGAGCCAGAAAGAACCCGTAGTTGAAGCTGCTGCTCCCTGTCAGCTGATAGAGCCAGGAAGCCCGGAGCGAGGCCTCGTCCGGAATGGTTCTGGACTCTGTGACCATAGTGGCGGATTGGAACGCATCAGAGACGATATAGTAAACCATCCAGTGGGCAATCCAGTTCATCATGATGCCGGATACCACCTCGTTGACATTGAACCGGGATTTCAGGAAGCCCTGAAATCCGCCCCACAACACACCTGCCAGCAGTCCGGACAATACGACCGCCGGCAGCAGAATGACTCTGGGCGCCGGCAGGGACAATGCCGTTATAACGGAAGCCAGTCCGGCAATCATCATCTGCCCTGTAGCGCCAATGTTGAACAAGCCGGTTTTATAAGCAAAGGTAATCGACAGGCCGGTGAAGATGAGAGGAATGGCGTTGGCAAGGGTGTTGAATATCCGTGTGGTCGTGGATATTCCTCCGCGAAAGAGGTACAGATAACACTCCATGGGATCAACGCCGCTGGCCAACAATAAAAGAGAACCTGCCGCAAAGCCAAACAAAATTGACAGTACTGATACCAGCAGAGGTCTGAATCTTGAAATATTTAATTTTTTACCCATTCTGTCCCTCCCTCAGCGCCACACCGGCCATCATCAGCCCCACGTTTGACTCTGTGGCCTCCGCCTGCGAGAGCTCGCCGATCAGCCGGCCGTTGTTGACTGCGATGATCCGGTCCGACAACTGCAACACCTCGTCCAGCTCCAGCGAAACCAAAAGAACCGCTTTTCCATTTTTCCGTTCCTCCAGCAGCCGCTTGCGGATATATTCAATGGAACCCACATCCATGCCTCGGGTGGGCTGCACCGCAATCAGCAGCTTGTGCGGCTTTTCGATTTCCCGGCCCACGATGGCTTTCTGCTGATTGCCGCCGGAGAGACTGGCGGCTCTGGACTCGGCTCCCTCGCTGGAGCGAACGTCAAAGCGCTGAATAATCTCTCTGGCGTGGCTGCGGATCGCCTCCCGCTGCAGCAGCCCCTTGCAGGCAAACGGTTTCCAGGTGCTGGAGCCCAGAATCAGATTATCCTCCAGGGAGAAGTCCATAACCAGCCCTCTGCGCTGCCTGTCTTCCGGCACATGAGAAAGTCCGGCGCGAATACGTTCCGATACGGGCAGCCCCGTGATCTCCTGTCCATCCAGCCATATTCTGCCGCCGCAGGCTGGACGCAGGCCGGTAATCGCCTCCACCAATTCCGTCTGTCCGTTGCCGTCTACACCGGCTATGCCGACAATCTCTCCCTGATGGACCTCAAAGGAAAAATCCTTCAACCCCAGAGAGCCCAACGTGTTTTTGACGTTGAGTCCCTCTACCCTGAGAATGCAGGGGCCGGGCTTCTGCGCCTCTTTTTCCAGATGGAAAGACACCTGCCGCCCCACCATTTTGTCCGCCATTTCCTGAGAACTGGTATCCGCCACGGAAACGGTATCCACCACCGCGCCCCGACGAATGATGACACACCGGTCGGCGGTCTGCTTGATCTCCTTCAACTTGTGGGTGATGAGAATGATAGATTTTCCCTGCCGGGCCAGGTTGCGGATGATCTGCATCAACTCATCAATCTCCCGGGGCATCAGTACGGCGGTAGGCTCGTCGAAAACCAGAATATCCGCATCCCGGTACAGCATCTTCAGAATTTCTGTCCGCTGCTGCATGCCTACCGTAATTTTTTCAATTCTGGCTGTGGGGTCGATTTCCATGCCGTAAGTCTCGGACAGGGCTTTCACACGCGCCTGCGCCCCCTTCAGGTTCATATGGAAAGGACTGCCCGGTTCCAGACCCAGTACAATGTTTTCTGTAACAGTAAAATTATGAACCAGCTTGAAGTGCTGATGAACCATTCCGATGCCAAGTTCGTTTGCGTCCCTGGGACCTTTGATCTGCACCGGCTTTCCCTGAATCAGAATCCTGCCGGAATCCGCGCGGTAAATTCCCATCAGAATATTCATGAGAGTGGATTTTCCCGCGCCATTTTCACCGAGAAGAGCCAGAATCTCTCCCCTGTGCAGCTGAAGAGAGATATGATCGTTGGCCCGCAGCCCGGGAAAATCCTTGACAATATCCTGCATTTCCAGAACAATCTCCGTATTCACCAAATGCCTCTCTTTCCGCCTGCCGCGCCGGTAGCGGCGGCAAATATCAATTGGGAGAAAAAGCAGGAAACCGCTCCGCTTTTCCTCCCAATTAGTTTATTGTGTTATCAGATCAGTTCCACGCGCTGACATCAACCATTTCCTTGCTGACCACATAGTCGCCGCTGGCGATCTTTTCGGTCATCTCATCAACTAATGCCTGGGTTTCGCTGCTGAAATTGGGGTTTACCTCCGGGCAGGACAGCGCTCCGGTAGAAACATTCAGCACCAGATACTGACCGCCGGGATACTGTCCCTTCAGATATTCCTCAATGACATAGTAGGCGGAATTTCCCACCTGCTTCATGGTGGTGGTCATGGTAACGGAGGATTTGCCGTCAGAGAGCAGGCCGTCCGCATACTGATCCGAATCGCAGCCGACCACCCAGACCTTTTCCCCGTTTTCCGCCCGGGACTTGGCTTCATTGAACGCGCCCAGGCTGGTGGAGCCGGCGGCGGCGTAAATCAGATTGGTGCCATTTTCATACATCTGCGCGGCGATCTGCTGCCCGAGAGCGGCGTCGCTGTAAGTTCCGCTCCAAACAAAATTGTCCGCATTGAGCCGGATGTTGGTATTGTAATTCTCGTTGGCGTAAATGACGCCCTGCTTAAAACCGGTGATAAAGAGCTTGGTATGATCGGTCTCGACGCCGAACAGGCCTCCGAATTCACCCTCCTTTACCTCCAGAGCGGAGCCGAAGCCCGCCAGAAAGCCGCCCTGCTCCGCATCATAGTCAATGGCGACCGTATTTTCTGCAATGGTATACGTATCATCGCCAGAGTTCCAGGGAGCCGTGTCAATTGTGACAAACATTACCTCAGGGTAGAGAGACTGTGCGTCATATGCGGCCTGCTGGAAACTGAAACCGGGCATGACAATCATCTGATAGCCCGCATCCACCAAGTCGGCAACAGCCTCCAGTGTGGCGGTGGTGGAGTCGTCGCTGGACTGGAGGTAGCCAATTTCAACCCCCATATCCGCCTGTGCCTTCTGAAGTCCCTCCCAAGCGGACTGGATAAAGGACTTGTCGTCAATCGAAGAGGTTCCGCAGCATAGACCTACTTTCAGCGAAACGGCGGGGGTATCCCCGTTATTTTCCCCCTGAGAACCGGAGTTGCCGGGCTGTTCCTCCTTTGCGCAGCCTGCCAGGCAGACTGCCAGCATACACCCTGTCAGTAAAAGACTTACCCACTTTTTCATCTTCATTCTCCAATCCTTTCTGCATGTACCATGCACGCATCTGCGGAAAGGGGCATACCACGGCTGCGCCGCTTCCCTCTCTCGCGTTTCTATCTTGCCGCCGGAAATTTCCGGCGGCGGTCTGCCTGCATTTTAGCATTTGTTTACTTCTGTGTCAACTAATTTATTGCAAAGATTTTACTAAATTATACAAAACTTCAGTGCGGTTTGTTTTACTGAAATGTCCATTTTTCTTTGTTTTTAAAAGAATTTGTGCAGTATATCTCGTTATATTTTTTCTTTTTTCAAAATCAACCTGTTTACTTGTCAATTCCACCAAATTTGAAAAATCTATCGACATTCGGAAAGATTCGTGATAAACTAATAAAAATTGAGTTAAGTGATGTGCGCTTGTATCGCGGCAGCACGACCGCCACAGAAAGGAAATGAGACTACTGCATGAATTTGAAGGAAATTGCGAAAACAGCGGGAGTGTCACCTTCCGCCGTGTCCCTGGTGCTTAACGGCAAAAGCGGAGTCGGCGCCCAGACAAGGGCGCAGGTCAGCCAGCTTCTCCTGGCCAATGGCTATATCATCGCTCCCCGTCAAAACAACGAGCGGGCCAAATCGATTTGTTTTCTCAAGCTTTCCCGCCATGGCCATCTTGTAAACGGAAACGCGGATTTTACCGCCCGTATTATGGACGCCGCAGAAAAGGAGTGCCGGCGTTTTGGCTATGAATTCCGAGTAGTCGTATTCCACAGCGATCAATTCCCCGAGATATTGAAGAAGCTGCACTCCAATATGCCGGATGGGATACTGCTGCTTGGAACGGAACTGACCCGCGAGGATATGCCGTATCTTTCCCAGATTCCTGTCCCGCTGGTAGTGGTGGACAATCTGCTGGAGCTGGAGGATTACAGCTGTGTAGACATGAATAACGAGGACGCTTCCTACAAGATTGTGGAATATCTTTGCCAGAGAGGGCATCGGGAGCTTGGATATCTCTACAACAACCTGCCCAGCAGCAATTGTACCGCCCGTTATCAAGCGTTCCGGGAGGCGCTGCCCAAGTTTGGCCTGTTTATGCCGGAGGAAAACGTCTTTCCTGTCTCTCCGGTTTTTACCGACGCTTACATGGATACCCTGACACTGCTGCAGAACAGACAGAAGCTGCCTGAAGCGCTGGTAGCCACCAACGATACGATTGCGCTGGCCGCCAGTAAGGCCATACTGGAGTTCGGACTCCGGATTCCTGAGGATATTTCCGTGATAGGATTTGACAATATACAATTTGCCGCATTTTCCGTCCCTGCGCTGACCACTATCAGCGTTTCCTGTACAGATATCGGCATCTGGGCCATCCGGCTGCTTCAGGACCGTATCCTGTATCCGCATTCTCCGGCAGTCAAGATACAGGTCGGTACGGAGCTGATCAGCAGGGAAAGCGTCCGGGATTGCCGGCTCTCCGCAGCCACAAAGTAAGAACCTGTATTCTAACCGTTGAACGCAGAATGGCGGGAAAAACCCTTGCCCGTCCGGCGTTCAACGGTTGTAAATACAGGTTCTAAGACATCTGCCGGGCCAGCCTGTGAAGGCATGGTCCGGCAGATGTCTTGTTTTGGACTTCAGATGTGTTCCGGCTTGCCGAACAGAGGTTAATAGGTCAGCAAGTGGAACAGGCGGCGCTTATAGGCTGCCGCGTCAACCTGGGAGCAGACAGACGCATTGCTTGGCTTATGCAGCTGCCCATGCTTATCAATGGAAAAATATCCGTAGGCAACGCCCCGGTTTAACTCAATTTCGCAGTAGGCGTCATAGACGCCCCGCATGATTTCAGGATAAATAAGCGCCATCATGATGACGCTGTCAATGATGCCGAACTCCTCATGCCCAAACTTTTTCTTGTCGTATTCCCGGAGCGACTGGGTGCACCGGTAACAGAAACGGGCAATCGGATGATCGTTGGACAGCAGAATTTTCACATCCTCCGGTGTGATCGGCGTGCCGGAGCAAGCTACGTCCCATGTTACCCAAATAGCCGGAAAACCCGCATGGAGAATAACGCTGGCTGCCTCAGGATCCACGTAGATGTTGAACTCCGCCGCAGGCGTTGCATTCCCCTGGTCGAAGCCGGTTCCGCCCATAATCCAAAGCTTTTTAACATTTTTCGCGATTCTGGGTTCCTTGAGATAGGCCATAGCCAAATTGCTCAGAGGTCCCAGCGTCACGATCTCCAGTTCTCCAGGATTGGACATCACAAGGTCAATGATAGCGTCCGCTGCGTGACCTTTTTCCACCTGATGGGCCGGAGCGGGCAGATTCATTTCCCCTAAACCGTCGCTGCCATGGACATAGTCTGCGGTAAACAGCTTCTCCCGCACCAGCGGTCTGCCCATTCCCTGATATACCGGCGGGAAATACGTATTGGCCACCTCGCAGGCAATCAGGGCGTTTTTAACGCATATATCAAGAGATACATTCCCGCATACAACGGTAATGGCTTCCACATGGATGTCTTCCACTGCCCTCAGAGCCGCGATAATGGCCCAAACATCATCCGAACCGGTGTCGGTGTCAATAATTAGACGGCGCATAATTGCTACCTCCTTTTTATTAAGCATTGTACTAAAATTTTAACTATATGTCAAGGATATTTTACTAAAACACAAAATAGGCCAAGGGGAGGAACTGAAGGTCCGCTGCTGGTCCGCCGCCAATGAACTGGAACGGGATAGATGTGCTGAGTACCGCCAGACTGCCGGTGGAGGCGGCAGATTCGGCCGCGGCGGACACATTGCCCGCAGGAGCAGCCTGTGAATACGGTTTCCGGCGGATTTACGAATCGATCTGCGGCATTTCCGGCTTCCTCCGGAAACATGTCCTCTATGGACAATCCACCTGAGTTGTGCTATAGTTTCCTACAGGAAGAAGGTGTTGCAATGTTCACCCTGGTGTACTGTCTGGCCACATACATAGATACCACGTTTGCCCATGCCCTCCTGGTGGTCTACCTGTTTGCCATCATGGACGAGCGGAGCTGGCGCCGGCTGAAAAAGCTGCCCGCTCTGCTCCTCTCTTCGCTGGTCACATGCACACTCAATGTGCTCCTGTTCGCTCTCCGCACCGAGATTCTCATCCGCTTTTACGCAGGCTCCCTGATCGCCCTGCTGGGCTGTGTACTATGGGTGCGGTGGACCTGGAAGATCGGATTCTGGCGGGCCCTCTCCGCCACATCCACAGCGGGCTTGTTTCAGGTGTCTCTCCTCGCTCTGTCCCGGTTCCTTTTTAGAAACATCTTTGTAAATAACGAGAGCCTTCAGTTTGTGGTGGTGTCGGCCATTCTCTGGACCATGGCGCTGGTCTCCGCCGCCCTGCTGCATCGCCTGCGCTTTGGCTATTGGTTCCGCCTGCTGCTGGAAGAGGGGCCCGGCCAGCGCCGGACAGCCCTGATTCTATTTGCTCTGGCGTGCGTCATGGAGGCTTTCTACCTGCTCCAACGGGGGATCCAGCCGGAATATTTCGCGCTTTATTACCTGCTTGTCCTGGTGATGGCGGGACTGGTGGTGGGACTGGTGCTCTACCTGGCCCAGTGGTTCGACGCTGCCCGAAAAATAGAAGCCCAGCAGGACGCAATCGCCCAGCAGCAGCTCTACGAACGGGATCTGGAGGCCATCCGCCGGGAGGTTCGTTCCTTCCGGCATGACTACAAAAACCTGCTGGCGGGGCTGTCCCAGCAGGCTGGGGAGGGGGAGCTGGACGCCCTGCGGGACTCCCTGTCCGCGCTGGACGCAGGCTTTGACCGGCGCATCGGAGAGAAGATCCATGCCTCCACCCAGATCGGCAATCTGCGCATTCCGCAGGTGAGAAGCCTCCTGCTGTCCAAGCTGACAGCTATGGGAGAGAGGGGGATTGACTGCCGGCTGGAGGTCCTCTACCCTGTGGAGGATACGGGCATGGACGTGTGGGATTTGGTGCGCTGTCTGGGCATTCTGCTGGATAACGCTACCGAGGGAGCGCTGGAGACGGAAACGCCCTGGGTGGAAATTGTGCTGTTGGCCCAGGATGGGACGTTGTCCCTGCGTTTGTCCAACCCCTATGCCGGAACCATCCGCCCGGACAAAATCTGGGAGGAGGGCTTTTCCACCAAGGGAGATAACCGTGGGCTGGGCTTGCCCGGCTATCAGCGGATTCTGATGGACTGCCCCAATGCTACTGCCGCTACAAACTGGGCGGGAGGCGTGTTTGTCCAGGAACTGACCATAGGAGGACGGAAATGATTCCAATTTACTTGTGCGACGACGAGGAAACCGTCCGCCACCAGATTCAGACCGCTCTTGAGTGGAAAATTTTTATAGAAAACTACGACATGAAGGTGGTTTGCGCCGCATCCGCCGCCCGGGCGCTCTTGGAAGCGGTGGAGGATAACCGCCGGGGCATCTATTTCCTGGACGTGAATCTGCATGATGGGATGTGGGATGGCTTCACCCTGGGACAGGAGCTTCGCCGGCGGGATCCACATGGAACCCTGGTCTATATCACCAGCTACGGCGATCTGGCCTGGAAAACCTTCCAGTACCATTTAGAGGCTTTTGATTACATTGTGAAGAAGGTCGACCAGACCGGCGCTGCCGCCGCCCGGTGCCTGGAGGCGATCCACACCCGCCTGCTGGACGAGCGGCGGGACCCGGCGGAGGTGTTTTCCCTGCGCACCGGGGACGAAATCCGCTACATCCTCCTCTCGGATATCCTGTTTTTTGAGACTGCCCCCAAAGCCCACCATGTATTTCTTCATACGGCAGATAGCCGTCTGGATTTTGTAGGCAGTCTGAACGATCTGGAAACGGAGTTGGACGGGCGGTTTGTCCGTGTCCACCGGGCCTATCTGGCGGCGTGGGACAAAATCGAGGCGGTGGATTGGAAGGGGAACCGGGTCCGGGTGGGAAACCGGGAATGTCTGCTGTCCCGGGCCGGAAAGGCGGAACTGAAGAAGAAGCTGGGAGGGAGCCTGTGAGGCTCCCTCCCGGCTTTTTGCCGTTTGGGAAGATTTTGGATTGTTCAGGAAATCCCGCCCAACGGATATCCCCGCCATGCTATGCTTCCTTCTGTCAGCGGGCGGGGCAGGAAAAGCCGCTTTGCGAAAATTTGCTTCCGCAGACAAGGCGCAGGCATGGAATTCCTACCATCTGTCCGCAAAAACCAGCCGCAGTTCCCCGCCCGGCGGATGGAGAACTGCAAAAATTATTACTTGATTCAGGAGGTATACAACATGGCAAATGAAAGAAAAATCCGGCAATTCGCTCAGGAGGCAGGATATGAGCCTCTGGAGGGCTGCTGCATCATCGTCAAGCCAGCCCCGGACAACCTCAGCGATAAGATCGTCTCTTTTTTTAGATCCTTTGTGGAGTGCAGCATGTGCGTACTCCAGATGTGCAAAAACGAGCTGATTCTCTTCCCCTTTGACCCCATGTGGACCAGCCTGCGCAGGGATGCGTCCCTGATCCTGCCCTACGGGGAAATTCGTTCAGTGGAGCTGGCCGACGACCTGCTCAACACCATTATCACCATTCATACCGGGGAGGCCGATGTCCGTCTGACCACCCAGCAGAAGGCTCTGAGCGACTGGCGTATGTCGGGCCTCCACGCAACTCAGTACGCAGGGGGCTATAAAAACTGGCACAAGGAAAACATGGAGGGAACGCTGAAGGCGCTGAAGAAGCTGGGGAGCGGCTGCCCATAACCGCTCCCGGGCGGTTGGAAGCGGTTGAAAATCCGTTGGGCTGCGGCCGTCTCTGGCTTCGTTTCCTTCTGAAGGAGCGCGAGAGCAGCCCCGCTCCGGGATAATGCAAGCGCTTTACATGCGCTTTATCCTGAGAGCGGGGTCTGGGGGACGCCCGGTGTGCTGCCTCCGCCGTTTTCTGCCGGGGGAAGATCGGACTCTTCCCATCGGGCGATTGACAAACCCGCCCCCGGCGCTTATAATCGGGAACAAGGGAGCTCCGTCCGCCGGCGGCGGGAAGGACTGCCGGGTTTATCGTAAAGGAGGCGCGTTTGTGTATCAGATCATGCGCATTACAGATAAGGAGGGCGTGGCCAAGGCGGAGCCTGCGGACCTGGCCAATCAGGGCTGCATCGGCGACGCTAAAATGGAGGACGGCTGCGTGCTGATTCATTGCCGTTATGACAAGCGGGGAGAACCCTGCAACCGCTATATCCGCACCAGCATTGTCAAAGACTGGAAGAAGGACCGCTCCACAGGGCGGATTGTGGTGGAGACCATGAACAGCGTTTACTATCTGGACCCGGTGCGGACGGATACATAAGAGCCTGTAACCTTTTGTCACCAATATGATACAAAAAGTTGGCTTGCTTCTGGCGGTTTACGTGGTATACTAAGGGAGCAGAGAGAGGCGGCCCGGGCCGCCTGCAGGAGGTATTGCACAAATGAAAAAGCTTATCGCGCTGTTTATGGCGCTGACGCTGCTTCTGGCGTCCGCTTGCGCCGCCGGTAACCAGAACAATCCAACTCAGCCCGACGCTCCCTCCGCCGGACAGAACGATCCCGCCGGTTCTCCGGATGCGGAACCCGAGCCCGAGCCAGAGCCCGAACCCGAGCCAGAGCCCGAACCCGAGCCAGAGCCCGAACCCGAGCCAGAGCCCGAGCCGGAGCCATATGCCATTTATGATCCTACCGTCATGCCGGAAGGCGGGGAGCGGGACGGGGTGAAATACGCCGCCTACGACGGGCTGGTGGAGCACCTGTTCTTCCATCCCATCATCGCCTATCCGGAGCTGGCCTTCGACGGCGACGCCCAGGAGAAGGGCCTGGACGACTATATGGTAACGGTGGACGAATTCAACAAGATTCTGGAGAGCTGCTACGCCAACGGTTACGTGCTGGTGGACATCTGCGACGTGTGGAGCGAGACCGTCGGGGAGGACGGCCAGCCGAGGATGGCGCGCAACACCCTCTATCTTCCCGAGGGGAAAAAGCCTCTGATTTTCTCCTACGACGACACCAACTACTATCCTTATATGCTGGAAAACGGCTTTACCTATAAGCTCATCATTGGCGACGACGGCAAGATTACCTCCTGGGGTCTGGACCCTGCGGGCAACGAGGTGGTTTCCCGGGAGCTGGACGCCATTCCCGCCCTGGACAAATTCGTGGAAGAGCATCCGGACTTCTCTCCCTTTGGGGCCAAGGCCAGCCTGAGCCTGACAGGATACTGCGGTATTCTGGGATACCGCACCCAGACAGAGAAGGAAGATCAGTCCCCGGAGCACGAAGCCAACCGCCAGAAAGAGCGGGAGGCGGTGAAGCCCATCATCGAGGAGCTCAAGCGCACCGGCTGGACCTTCGGCAGTCATACTTGGGGCCACGTCAACTTGGCAAAAAAGTCCCTTGACGTGATCAAAGCGGACACGGAGAAGTGGTTTGACGAGGTGGGCAGCCTGGTGGGCGAGACGCCTATCCTGTACTACCCACACGGCGCCCGCCCTGACGGCGGCGATTGGACCCAGACCGGAGAGACATTCAGATACCTGCAAAGCCAGGGCTTCCGGGTGCTCTGTTCCGTGGGCACCGAGAGCTTCAGCTTCATTAAGAAGGATATCTGCGCGGTGATCTGCGACCGTCTCCACCCCGACGGAACTACCCTGCGCAAATCCCGGCAGCGGTATCTGCAATTCTACGATGCCAAGGACATCATGGATCCCAGGCGTCCGGACTATGGCGTGGACTGGGACTGACCTGCACTTTTCAAGCGGAGCGCCAAAGGCGCTCCGCTTGATGTTTTCCCGGCGGAGAAAACTGAAATCCGGGCTCTGAAACTTTGAAAATCTGATTGCTTTTCCGGAAGAATCTGCTATACTAATAAAATGTATGATTATAGATCCGCACCCCGGGCAGGGGAGAGAAGGGAGCGCAGCGCACATGGCAAATCAAGTCACCGTAACCATCGACGGGACAGAATATACTCTGGTCAGCGAGGAAAGCCCCTCCTATATGCAGAAAGTCGCCTCTCTGGTGGATGGCAAGATGATCGATATCATGGCTGCCGGCCGGGTCAGCCGGATGGATGCGGCGGTGCTGGCCGCCGCCAATCTGGCCGACGAACTGTTCAAGCAGCAGGCCGCCGCGGAAAATCTCCGCCGCCAGCTCAAGGGCTATCTGGATGACGCCAGCAGGGCCAAGGCCGAGCTGGGCGAGTGCAAACGGCAGCTTTTGAAGCTCCAGCAGAAGAAGTAATGGAACTGTTGTCTCCCGCCGGCCGCTGGGAAGCCATGATCGCCGCCGTTCAGAACGGAGCGGATGCCGTATATCTGGGCTGCGGCCGGTTCAACGCCCGCAGGGGCGCAGAAAATTTCACCCCGGAACAGCTTCCTCAGGCGGCGGCTTACTGCCATCTCCGGGGGGTGAAGGTATATCTCACGCTCAATACGCTCCTCTCCGACCGGGAGCTGCCCCAGGCGGAGGAGCTGCTGCGGCTGGCCAGCCGGTGCGGCGTGGACGGGATCATTGTACAGGACTGGGGGCTGGCTGCGCTGGCGGGGAAGGTGGTCCCCGATCTGCCCCTTCACGGCTCCACACAGATGACCGTCCACTCTCTGGCGGGAGTGGAAGAAGCGGCAAAGCTGGGCATGCAGTGTGTGGTACTGGGCCGGGAGCTGAGGCGGGAGGATGTGGAGTATATCTGCGGGCACAGTCCCATTGCCATCGAGGTCTTTGTCCACGGCGCCCTGTGCATGTGCTGGTCCGGGCAGTGCGCCATGAGCGCTCTCATTGGACAGCGCAGCGGCAACCGGGGCGCCTGCGCCCAACCCTGCCGCCTGCCCTACCGCTTCGACGGAGGAAAGCCCGGACGGCCCCTGAGCCTGAAGGACGTCAGTCTGGCTGAGCATCTGGCTGAGCTGCGGGATATGGGGGTGTCCATTTTAAAGTTGGAGGGCCGGATGAAGCGGCCGGAGTATGTTGCGGTCATCACCAGGATCTACGCTGCGCTGCTGAAGGAAAACCGGCTTCCCACCCCAGGGGAGCTGGAGCAGCTGGAGACGGCCTTTTCCCGGCAGGGATTCACCGACGGCTACTGGCGGGGCCGCCCGGGGCCGGAGATGTTCGGTTCCCGCCCTGAGAATGCCCCGGAACCCGGCCCGCTTTTTCTGGAGGCCCGGGCGGCCTATCAGCGGGAAGATCTGCGGACGGTGCCTGTACGCCTTGCCGCCACCCTGCTCCCGGACCGGCCCGCCCTTCTGACGGCCACAGATCCGGAGGGGCGCTCCGCTGCCGCGCAGGGTCCCATACCCGAGGCGGCCCGCAGCCGGGCGCTGGAGGAAGAGGAAGTCAGGGCCAGACTGTCCAAAACCGGGGGAACGGTGTTCCGTCCGGAACATGTGGATGTATCCCTTGCCCCCGGCCTTTCCCTGCCCGCCAGCGCTGTCAATGCGCTGCGCCGGGAGGCGCTGGAATTGTTGTCGGCCCGGCGGATCGTGCCGCCGCCGCGGCGGGAAGCCGTAACGCCGCCCCCTCCGCCGGATGGCTGCGATGGGAGATCCCCGGCACTTACAGTGACGCTTTCTGCGCCGGAACAGCTAACGGCGGAACTTCTGCGCCTGTCCCCGAAGATTGTATACTTCCCGCTGGAGCACATTCCGGAACTTCCGCCGGAGGCTATCCGGGGGTGGGGTGGGGAGCTCTGCGCTCTGCTGCCCCGAATCTGCACAGACCGGGAGCTGCCCCGGCTGCGGGCGCTTCTGGAAACCGCCCGGGAGCGGGGCTGCGCCTCCCTGTGTATCCAGAATCTGGGCCAGCTCTCTTTAGGGGAGGAAACCGGCCTGTCTCTCCGGGGCGGCTTTGGCCTGAATATCTTCAACAGCCGGTCTCTGGCCCGGTGCCGGGACTGGGGCTTGAAGAGTGCCGCTCTGTCCTTTGAGCTACGCTTTGAACAAATTCGGGATCTGAGAAAATCACTGCCCTGCGAGGCCATCGTCTACGGCCGTCTTCCCCTGATGCTGACAGAGAACTGTCTGGCTGCCAATGCGCTGGGCTGTAATGCAAAAAACATGGGGGGCCCCTGCCGGACGGGGCACGCGCTGACGGACCGCCGGGGGGAGCGCTTTCCGGTTCTCCCTGCCTACGGTTGCCGCAGCGAGATTGAAAACAGCAAGGTTCTGTTTTTGGCGGACAAACCGGAGTACCAGCGGTGCGGCCTTACCTATGCCAATCTCCGCTTCACCACGGAGCGCGCTGGGGAATGCGTCCGCATTCTGGCCCGCTACCTGGACCAGAACGAAGATATTCCCGGCGACTATACCCGCGGCCTGTTCTACCGGGGGGTAGAATGATTCACGTTTGTACTATCCTTGATGACATATACTGAATGTAAAGGGCTTTCTATGAAATTTCAGATCAAACCGCTCTCTGACAAGATTGGGGACAGTATCCCCCTACCCTACTACGCCACCGCGGGAGCGGCGGCTCTGGACCTCCACGCCTGCATCGACCAGCCGGTGACTCTCCCGGGAGGCGGGGAAGCGTTAATCCCCACCGGAATTGCTGCCGCCATTCCCGAGGGACACGTGGGCATTCTGGCGGTCCGCAGCAGCATGGGTGTCCGCCACGGCGTGGCCATGTCCAACGGTATCGGGGTCATTGACAGCGATTATCGGGGTCCTCTTCGGGTAGCGCTGCACAATTTCCGGGATACGGAGTATGTGATAGAGCCTGGGGACCGGATTGCCCAGCTGCTCATTATGCCGGTCCTCCGGCCGGAGATAGAAATTGTTTCCGAACTGCCGGAGACAGCCCGGGGGACGGGGGGATTTGGGTCCACCGGGAGGTGAATCTTCTCTTCGCCGCCTCCGGCGGTGAATGGGACAT
Organism: uncultured Oscillospiraceae bacterium; assembly: GCA_910579725.1. Taxonomy (GTDB): domain Bacteria; phylum Bacillota; class Clostridia; order Oscillospirales; family Oscillospiraceae; genus Pelethomonas. Next base: position 19,641 of record CAJTUD010000023.1, read on the forward strand.
TCTTCTTAAATTGGCCCGGGGGCTTCCCGGGTCTATGGGTCAAAACTCCCTTATAGCTGCGGGGATGTAGTTTTGGCATTTGTTCTGTAGTCCGGCCGGACTGAACCGGACACTGCTCCCCATGTATCAGGTGAAGCGTCTGCCCAACGATGTTTTCGGCAGACCCTGCCGTATAAATGTGGGAATTTCCGAAAAGAACTCCAGGAGATTCGGTGCATAATATGGCAGGGACTGCGGCGTGCTTGCGGATAGACGCAGAAGTCCGGCGCACCAACGAAGGTACCAAAAACAGAACTGCCACAGTACGCCGGAGCGCAAACAAACAACCCCCGTAGTACAGGAAGGTTTTTAGGAAACGCAGTTTCCTGAGCGATCTTTTGCTTCTTTTCGCCTGCGCGAAAAGAAGGCCCCGCTCCGGCGGGGAGCGAATCTACCATTAAAACAGGCGTTAAGGCCGCCCGCAGGGCGGCCAGAAGAAGGTGCTATGTCAAAAATCATTCTGGCGTCCCAATCCCCCAGAAGAAAACAACTCCTGACCCAGATTGGCATCAGGAATTTTGAGATACTCGTTCCCGAGGCGGACGAAACCTTCGGCGCTTCCCTCTCTCCGGAGGAGATTGTCTCCTCTATCTGCCGGAGGAAGAGCGAGGCCGCCCGCACCCTGGCGGGGGACCCGGACGCCGTGATTATCTCCGCCGACACCATGGTCTTTCTGGACGGCCTGCGGCTGGGGAAGCCCCGAGACCAGGTGGACGCCTTCACCATGCTCTCCGCCCTCTCGGGCCGGACCCATCAGGTCTGCACCGGCGTAACGGTCTCCCGAGGGGAGCGGATGGAAACAAAAACGGAAAGCACCGCCGTCACCTTCCGTTCCCTGACGCAGGACGAGATTTGGGGTTACATCCGTACCGGAGAGCCTTTTGACAAGGCCGGGAGCTACGGTGTCCAGGGGAAGGCCGCCCTGTTCGTGCGGAGAATCGAGGGCGATTACTTCAACGTGATGGGTCTGCCTCTGTTCCTGCTGGGCGGGATGCTGGCGGACTTCGGCGTGAAACTGTTTTCGGAGGAGGAACTCCATTGAAGCGTCCATCCAATCATTTTTTTATTGTGCTGCTGGCCCTGGCGGCAGTGGTAGCTGTGCTGATGAGCGTCATGACCTATTTCTCCGCCACCTCCGCCCCACTGCCTAATCTGGCGGGGATCATCGCCTCGCCCTTCCGCTCTGCCTCCGCCGCCATTTCGGATACTTTCAGCCGCTGGACTGGATACTTCACCGAGGTGGACGCGCTGCGGGAGGAAAACCGGCAGCTGAAGCTCCAGATCGCCGAGATGGAGGAAACTGTCCGTCAGGCCACCTTTGACCGGGAGGAAAATGCCCATCTACGGAATCTGGCGGATCTGCGGGAGCAGCGGCGGGATCTTCACTTCGAGTCCGCCCGGGTATTGGTGCAGGACTCCTCCAACTGGTACAGCCAACTGACCATCAACAAGGGCTCCGCTCATGATCTGAAGGTTGGCGACGCAGTGGTGACGGAGGAGGGCCATTTGCTGGGCGTGGTGATGGAGACCGGGAGCAATTGGGCCACGGTACGTACTATTCTGGACAGCGACTCCTCCATTGGCTCTCTGATTTTCCGGAACGGCGGCAGCGCCCTGGCTCAGGGAGATTTCGCCCTGATGAGCAGGGGGCGGCTGAGTCTGACGTATCTGGGAACGGAACCGGATGTGGTGGCGGGAGATCTGATTGTCACCTCCGGCCTGGGGGGCTACTACCCCTCCCAGTTGGTCATCGGCTACGTGGAGGAGGTCAAGACCGGCGAGGATGGCCGGGCCCAGTATGCGGTGCTGCGTCCGGAGATGTCCCTGGACGGCCTGACCCAGGTCTATATCGTCACCAGCTTTGACATCGTGGACTAAGAGAGGCGGAGAGGCATGCTGCCAAAAAGTTATGTTGTATTCAAGTGGGTGGTTTACGCCATCGCCACGCTGTTTTTGTGCGCCCTTCAGTCCCTTCTGCTCAACCACATCCGCGTGCTGGGGCTGACGCCCTTTCTCTACCCCGTTCTGCCGGCGGCGGTTGCCATGTTTGAGGGGTCCCGCCGGGGGACGGTGTTTGCGCTTTTGTTCGGCATTGCCTGCGACCTGCTGCTGCCCGCGCCTTTCCGGGGATTTTTCACACTGATTTTCCCGGTGGCGGCGTTTGTGGCCGGCGGCGTGGCGGAGCGGCTGGCGTCCCGCGGATTTTTGTGTGCGTTGATTGTCTCTTCTCTCGGGCTGCTGCTTACCGGCTGTTTCCGGATGTTTGTTCAGATACTGTCCGGCGGACAATATCTGGCCCTGATGGCCCGGATCACCTTGGGGGAAGCGGCGCTCACCCTTCCCGCGCTTTTGATTGTACTGCCGGTTTACCGGATGATCTTCCGCCGGTGTGCGGCAGACTATTAATCGAGCCGCCGTCCCGCGGCGCAGAAAGGAATCCTCCCCAGTGGAAAACGAAAAGCATTTTTTCAGGCGTACCAATTTTCTGATCGGGGCCTATGTTCTCTGCCTGCTTCTGTTTGTGGGCATTTTATACGACGCGCAGATTGTCAACGGGGCGGACTACCTCTCCCAGTCCACCATTCAGGTGACTACCACCCAGATTGTGGAGAGCTCCCGGGGCATTATCACCGACAGAAACGGAAAGATCCTGGTATCCAACCGGGAGATCTATACTGTCACCTTTGACCCCGGCCAGGTGAAGGACGGACCGGCTACGGAGGACGGCGCCGCGCAGGGGGAGAGCGCGGCCAGCGCTCTCCTCCGCCTCCTCCGCCTCCTCCAGTCCCAGGGCCTGACCTGGGAAGACGGCCTTCCGGTTTCCACAGCCGCGCCTTATGCCTACACCTTCCCGGAGGCCACCGGCACCCAGCGTGTCCGCTTCCAGAACTTTCTTGCAGACAGGGGCTGGTCTTCCACGGAGATCACCCCGGCGACCAAGCTGCCGCTGATGAGCGAAAGCCTGCAAAAGCGGTTCGAGCTGACGACCTCCTCCGCCCTTTCCGCGTCTCAGCTGATGGAGCTGATGGAGGAGGAGTTCCATATCCCTGACAGCTTCACTCAGCAGGAGTCCCGGATGGTACTGGGAGTGCTCTATGAGCTGCGGCTGCGGACTCTGGCAAGGAACGCTGCCACCGTTCCCTACTATCTGGCGGAGGATATCCCGGTGGAATTGATTTCCATTCTCAACGACGGAGGCTTCTCCGGCGTGGTGGTGGGCAGCCGGTCCGTCCGGCAGTACCATACCGACTACGCCGCCCACATTCTGGGCCGGGTGGGAGCCATTTACGACCGGGAGGAGCTGGACGCCCTCAATGCCCCCTACAACGCCGCCAAAGAAGCCGGGGAGAATACAGACTCCTTCCATCGCTACCAGATGGATGAGCAGGTGGGCAAAAACGGCGTGGAGCTGGCCTTCGAGTCCTACCTCCGGGGCCGGGACGGCACCCGGATGATCACCACCAATCAGGACGGCAAGATCACCAGCGAGCTTTACTCTATCCAGCCCCAGCCCGGCGGCACTGTGGCCCTGACCATCGATATCGATTTCCAGGCTCAGGTGGAAGCCGCCCTGGCCCGGGGGGTGGAACAGGTGAAGGCAGGGGCCAAGGACGAGCAGGAGGCCCTGCGCATGGAGCGGGTAGGCGGCGCGGCGGTGGTGGTTGGCGTAAAGGACAGTGAGATTCTGGCCTCCGCCACCTATCCCACCTACAGCCAGCGCACCTATCTGGAGGATTCGGAGACGCTCTCCCAGGATCCCGCCGCCCCCTATACCAACCGGGCCGTCAACAGCGCCTACGCCCCCGGATCCACCTTCAAGCCTCTGACCGCCGTGGCGGCCCTGGAGAGCGGCATCATCACCACCAAGCAGCGTATCAACGCCACCGGCACCTGGTACTACCCCGGGGACCCCAACAGCGTGGCCCGCTGCTGGCTCTACCGCAGCTCCCGGGGAATCCACGGACGGATCAATGTCAGCGACGCGCTCACCGTCTCCTGTAACTATTTCTTTGCCGAAATGGGCTACCAGTTGGGTATGGACCGGCTCAACGAATTCGCCGCCGGTTTCGGATTGGGAGAGCATACCGGCATTGAGCTGGGGGAGCGCACCGGCGTCCGTCATGAAAACAAGCCCGGCGAGGACCAGTCCCCCTGGGCCGGATTCGGGCAGGCCAGCCAGGAATACACCCCTCTCCAGCTGGCCGGTTATATTGCCACTCTGGTCCGCGGCGGCACGCGCCTGGACGCCCATCTTCTCAAGAATATTACTTCCTACGATGGCAGCGCCCTCCTCTATGAGCATCAGCCCCAGCTCCTCTCGGAGGTGGCAATGAGCGAGGAGACTCTTGAGGCGGTCAAGAAGGGTATGGGCGATCTGGTAACAAAGGGCTCCATCGCCTCCGACTTTGCCGGCTGCACCGTCACCGCCGGAGCCAAGACCGGCAGCGCCCAGGTGGGCGAGGAGAACGCCAACGGCGTGTTTGTCTGTTTCGCCCCCTTTGACGATCCGGAAATTGCCGTGGCGATCGTCATGGAGCAGGGCCGCAGCGGTTCTGCTCTGGCCGCCACCGCCGTGGAAATTCTCAACAGCTATTTCTCTCCCGGAGACATCGGGATCATCACCGCGCCGGAAGGCGCTCTGCTGCCCTGACTGGCCCGCGCCCCGCAGCTCCTCTCAAAAATACTGAAAACTGCTCTAAAAATACAACGAAGGGACAAACCTGTATGACATGCATCTTCGATCCCCGGAACAGCCAGTATAAAATGCCCTATGGCGCCGTAACCTGCGGTGAAAAAATTGCCATAACCCTCCGGCCAGACCGGTCGGAGGACTTCTCCGAGTGTGCGCTGCTGCTCTATGAGGAGTTTGCGGAGGCCTATTGGGAGGTGGCGCTGACTCTGTCCGGCAGAGAGGGGGAGCAGATCCTGTTTACCGGGTCCTACGACGCGCCGGACCAGCCGGAGCTGATCTGGTACGGCTTCCGCCTGCGCAGGGAGAACGGAGAGACCGTCTGGCTGGGGAAAAACGGCCTGTGCGCGGAGAAAGAGCTGACCCCCTGGCAGCAGACGGTATATGACGGCTCTCTTCCCACCCCGGACTGGTTTGGCCGGGGCGTCACCTACCAGATTTTCCCTGACCGGTTTTTCCGCACCTCCATCCCGGACCCCGCCGGGATGCCGGGAGATCGGATTGTTCACCAGCGTTGGGACGAGGCCATGGAGTATCTTCCGGACGAGAGCGGAGAAGTCCGGAACCGGGATTTTTTTGGCGGCAGTCTGGCGGGTGTGGAGAAAAAGCTGGACTATCTGAAATCCTTGGGGGTGGGGACGATCTATTTCTGCCCCATTTTCGAGGCTGACAGCAACCACCGCTACAATACCGGGGATTATGAGAAGATTGACCCCATGCTGGGAACGGAGGAGGATTTCCGCCGCCTGTGCGAAAAGGCCCACAGCCTGGGCCTCCGGATCATGCTGGACGGCGTGTTCAACCACACCGGCAGCAACAGCCGTTATTTCAACGCCAACGGAACCTATCCTGATCTGGGGGCTGTTCAGAGCATGGAGAGCCCATATTATCCCTGGTACGCCTTTTTTCACTGGCCGGAGCGGTATGACGCATGGTGGGGGGTCAGAACCCTCCCTGCGGTCAACGAAACCCACCCGACCTACATGGAGTACATCATTCGCGGCGGTGATTCCATTATTCGCCGCTGGCTCCGGGCAGGGGCGGACGGCTGGCGGCTGGACGTGGCCGACGAGCTGCCGGACGATTTCATTGCCCAGATTCGGGAAGTCATGATGGAGGAAAAGCCGGACAGCTTCCTGCTGGGAGAGGTCTGGGAGGACGGCAGCAACAAGATCGCCTATGACCAGCGCCGGAAATATCTGCTGGGCCGGGAGACCCATGGCCTGATGAACTATCCCTTCCGTGTGGCGGCGCTGGAATATCTGCGGGGCGGAAGGGCGGAGGACTTCATGGAGGCTATGGAGACAATCCGGGAAAACTATCCCCGTCCGGCTTTTTACAGCGCCATGAACCTGCTGGGCACCCACGACACCCCCCGGATTCTGACTCTGCTGGGTACCTCCCCCAACGAGCCTCCTCAGGACCAGACCGCCCGGGCGGAGTACCGCATGACCGGCTGGGAGCGGGAGCGGGGCCTGCGGCTGCTGCGGGCGGGAGCGGTGCTGTTGTTTGCCTTTCCCGGCTCGCCTACGGTGTACTACGGCGACGAGGCGGGCATGGAAGGCTTCGAGGATCCCTTTAACCGGGGAACCTACCCATGGGGCCGGGAGGATACGGCGCTGCAAAAGCACTTCACCCTGCTGGGGAAGCTGCGCAATGTCCGCCCGTCCATGCAGACCGGGAATCTCCGCTGGCTGTGGGCGGAAGGGCCGGTGCTGGCTTTTGCCCGGGATGAAGGAGAGGAAACCACCATTGCCATCCTCAATGTTGGACAGGAGACGGTGGAAATTTTCTTCCCCTGGACCAAGCATCTGGCATCGGATGCCATTTCCGGACAGCAGTTTGTGGCTGTCCGGGATCGTCTGACTATCCGGATGCCCGGGATGGACTGCATGCTGCTGATTTAGCACCTGTATTCATAACCGGGGGATACCGGATGGACGGGGATTTTTCCCGTCAGACAAGGAGATTTTCCCGTGAAGCGCCGCTTTGCGGCGCTTTTGGCGCTAAGTCCGCCGCAGGCGGGCCCACGGCAGCCATACTGGCGTATGGCAAGAGGAATCGACGCAGTATGGCAGGAAAAAGACCGGCCAGACCGCGTACAGCGGTTGTGAATACAGGTGCTTAGTTCCCGGAAGACATGAAGACGGCGCGGACCCGGAAGGTCTGCGCCGTCTCATTCTATGGCTTAATGGTTGACTATGCCGTCCGGGTAGGGTCCGGTAATGGACGTCAGGACGGGGCCGTACTCTGTGTCCTCCATGAAATAGTTGTACAAATCCCCGTTCTCCAGCCAGAGTTCTCCCAGGTTGGCGTAGGAGGGGTCTCCCCTGTTGGCGCTCTCCGCCTTTCCGGTGCTGAAAACCTTCATGCGGTTGTAGTACCACAGCATGGTTTCCTCAGCTCCCTCTGCACCGGGCTCCGGGCGAACCGCGTCCGCAAGGGACAAGGGGGACCAGTCGTTGTCCAGTTCCTTCCATTTGATGTAGAGCGTGGGGATATGGTCCAAGCTGCCGTAGCGGGCATCGAAATCAAAGCAGAAAAAGCTCCGCTGGCTGAACCCGTCCGGCAGGAGGGAGAACAAAACGCCATGTTCGCAGGCGGTGCAGTAGCACTCCTCCACCTTTAGCCCCGTCAGATTGTACAGCTCCTGGAGGGCCAGGTACGCCTGCTGGCGGTGGGTGATGCGGACGGCGCTTGTGTAGAGCAGCAGCTCGTCCGGGTCCAGCCCGTCGGAGAGAATTTCCACATCGGTCACGAAGGTCACTTTTGTGCCCGCCGCATCGGGATAATCGGCGGCAGAATAATCCGTGGCCGGAACGCGGACCAGTTCACCGTTCCGCAGGACGCAGCGGTTCACCACGGAGTTAAGGTTCCCGTCAACGACAACAAACCCGCCGTATTCGGCATCGAAACCAAGCAGGTACTGCCCCCATTCCGGTGGGGTTTTCGTATAGTCCAAGGTGTATATAAACGCGCCCTCCTGACCCTCCACGGTGTCGGTGATTTCCCAGCCAGGGAGGGTGTCGATGCTGGATATAATCTCCGGCAGGCCGTCCTCATCCACATCAAATTCATAAGCGGCAGCGTCAGTACGGGTGATCACACAGGGCGTGCCATCGGAGCGCTGGGTGATATAATAAGCGCTGCGGTAGAGATTTTGGTGCGCAGAAATCGTAATTTTGAAGCCATCATATCCCAGAAGATTGGTAAAAGGCTCTCCCTCCGGGCTGCCATGGTCATCTCCGGTATAATCCTCGCCGACGTGGAGAAGAATGTGATACTCCAGCGTTCCCCCTGTGGCTTCCGCCGGTGGGGCATAGAGAAGAAAAACGTTGGAATGCTGGCCGGTTTCGTCCCAGGAAGCGGTGACGGGAATGAGACTGAGGCGCGTGCCGTCCGGAAACCAGCCGCACCAGATCTCTTCCTCCATAACCTTTTCCCAATCATTCAGAAATGGAATCCAGGAGTCGCCGTATTCGCCGAAGGGAAGATCGCCGAAATCGTAGTCCCGCCGGACAGTCAGGGGGAAGGCGCCGGGCAGGGCAGATCCCGTGAGCGGGGCGGGTTCTTCTTCCGGCGGAAGAACTTCCTGGGAAGGCGGGGCCGCCGGTGCGGCTTCCAGTTTTGGCCAGAGGGAGATGGTTAGGCATCCCGCCAGGACAAGGCACGCCGTCGCCAGAAATGCCGTGGCGAGTTTCCAGGGGCGGGAGGTGTCAGGGGGCTGGGCAGCGGCTCTGATCTCCGCATCGGCCTGTGCCCAGGCATCCGGTGGGATGTTCAATATTTCAGAGAGGCGGCCCAGCTTCTCCCGGGTGGGGCGGGAGAGGTCGGCCTCCCATTTGCTGACGGCCTGGCGGGAGACGTCCAGCTGCTCGGCCAGTTGTTCCTGGGTGAGGCGCAGGTCCTCCCGGGACTGTTTGATCAGGGATCCATAGGTCATGATGGCGGTCCTCCTTGGGTGTGATTTGCTTCGAGGATACGGGGTTTCAGTGGTAAAATCAACCAACCGGGCGCAACTATTGGCGGTTGCGCCCGGTTTTTATGAAAAATTTAATCCCTTTACCTGCGCATTCCTTGTATGGATGCTCTTTCAGAAGGGCTGCCGTGATATCTTTTGCTATTGCAGAAGCCTTTTCACAGGTTTCTTCAAAATGTCCGGTTTCGCTATGGGATGCAGCGTCCGTAATACTGCGGATGGAAATGAATGGGATATGGTTTACAAGGGAGCCAGCTCACAATCGCCGGTGCTTTTCCATCAACCCGGAAAGCAAAAGGAGGAACATGCATCTCTTGGCCCATGCTTTCCCTACCGCCCCACGAACACCATCACGGACCGGGGCCGGATCACAAAACCTCCCGACATCTGCCGCGGCGAGGAGGGCGCGCCCTCCTCCCAGGTGTCCGCAGCCAGGGTCCAGCAGGCGGAGGCCGGCAGCTCCGGAAGCCGGACGGTCAGCTCTTCCCACCACGCGTTGGAGGCCACATACACCGCCTGGGGTCCTGCTCCCCGCTCGCCGCCGGTGAACAGAACGCCCACATAGCGGTCATAGGGACTGAAGCTGCCGCAGGGCCCGTTCACGCCGTAGAAGCTCACGTCCGGGTGGCCCCAGCAGCCGTCGCTGACGTTGGCCCGGAGTACCCGGTGCTCCTTGCGGAAACGGATCATATACTGGCAGAACGCGAACATATCCCGATTCTTTTCCAGTAGCGTCCAGTCCAGCCAGGAGGTGATGTTGTCCTGACAGTAGGCGTTGTTGTTGCCGAACTGAGTATTGGAGAACTCATCCCCGGCCAGGAACATGGGCGTTCCCCGGGAGCACATGAGCAGTGCGAAAGCGTTGCGGCACATCCGCCGCCGTAGGGCGTTGATTCCCGGGTCTCCGCACTCTCCCTCCGCGCCGCAGTTCCAGCTGTTGTTGTCGTTGGCCCCGTCGGTGTTGTTCCAGCCGTTTTTCAGGTTGTGCTTTTCGTTGTAATTGTAAAGGTCCCACAGCGTGAATCCGTCGTGACAGGTGATGAAGTTGACGGAGGCGTTCTTCCGCCCGGACTGGCCGTACATGTCCCAGGAGCCGATCATCCTCAGCGCCGCTGCCTGGGCGAAGCCCTCGTCTCCTTTGAGATAGCGCCGCATATCGTCCCGGTAGCGCCCGTTCCACTCCGCCCACCGGTTCCAGGAGGGGAAGGAGCCCACCTGATACAGCCCGCCTGCGTCCCAAGCCTCAGCGATCAGTTTCACGTCCCCCAAAATGGGGTCGAAGGCCATGGCCTGGAGCAGAGGCGGCTTGATCATGGGGGACCCGTCCTCGTTCCGCCCCAGAATGGACGCCAGATCAAACCGGAAGCCGTCCACCCGGTAGGTAGTTACCCAATAGCGCAGGCAGTTCATAATCATCTGATGGACGATGGGATGGTTGCAGTTAAGGGTGTTGCCGCAGCCGCTGAAGTTATAATACTTTCCGTCGGGAGTCAGAAGGTAATAAATATTGTTGTCAAAGCCCTTGAAGGAGAAGAAAGGACCCCGTTCGTTGCCCTCGGCGGTGTGGTTGAACACCACGTCCAGGTATACCTCCATCCCCTGCTGGTGACAGGCCAGAATCAGCTTTTTCAGCTCTGTGCCCTCCCGATTGAACTCGGTGCCGGCGGCGTAGCTGGTGTTGGGTGCAAAAAAGCTGACTGTGCTGTAGCCCCAGTAGTTATAGAGCTTCTGCCCGTCCACCTCCCGGTAGTCCTGCATTTCGTCAAACTCAAAAATGGGCATCAGCTCGATGGCATTGACTCCCAGGCTTTTCAGGTAGGGCAGCTTCTCCATGAGCCCTGCGAAGGTGCCGGGGTTTTCCACGCCGGAGGAGCTGTCCTTGGTAAAGCCCCGGACATGGAGCTCGTAGATAATCAGATCTTCCATGGGGATCAGCGGCGCCGCCAGATCCCCCCAATCAAAGTCGTCCTTCACCACTCTGGCTTTGTAATGCTGGCCCCGAGGGGAGGAGTCCCCCCACCGGCTCTGGCCGGTAACTGCCTTGGCATAGGGATCCAGAAGATACTTGCTCTTGTCAAAAAGCTTCCCTTTTTCCGGCTCGTAAGGGCCGTCCACCCGGTAGGCGTACTCAAACTCCTCAATGTTCAGCTTGAAGACAATCATGGAGTACACATTTCCGATCCGGTAGCGCCTGGGAAAGGGGAGCACAGCAAAGGGCTCTGCCGCTCCCCGGTGAAACAGCAGCAGCTCAATGGCGGTGGCCCCATGGGAATACACGGTGAAATTCACGCCGCCGGGGATGGCGGTGGCGCCGTTGATGTCATAGAAGCCGGGCCGCACATCGAAGCCGTCGATGGTGTCCAGCGGCACCAGATGGATGGTCCGGGGCAGCTTCTCCATGGTCAGGCTGCTGTCGGCTTTTCTCAGCGTGGAATTCTCAGTCGCCATAAACAATCTCTCCTCCTGTCAATGTACGTGGAAAAAAATCAGCGCCATGCCCAGCAGCATGCCCAGCATGGTGGACAGTCCGCTCAGCCGGTTCTGCCACAGGTGCTCCGACTCCGGCAGCAGCTCGCCGAAAATTACATACAGCATGGCGCCGGCGGCAAAGCTGAGGGAAATGGACAGCAGCAGGGGGTTCATCGTCCCCGCTCCATAGCCGATCAGCGCCCCCAGAATGGCGGGCAGTCCGCTCAGCGCCGCAATGCCCACGGCTCCG
>CAJTUD010000023.1:31091-37975 GCA_910579725.1 uncultured Oscillospiraceae bacterium
CCCTGCCAGCAGAGGGGCGGTGATGCTCATTCCCTCCGGGATGTTGTGCAGGCCGATGATCAGCGCCGCCAGCACCCCTCCCCCGGCGTGGGCCGCTCCGGCGAAGGTGGCCCCGATGGCCATGCCCACCGGCATGTTGTGCAGCGCTACTGCCGCGGCCAGCACCAGCCCCGCCGTGTGCAGCGTGTGGTGGCCGCAGGCGCACAGTTCTCCGTTGTCCGCGTTCCCCTTGGCGCGGAGGTGGCTTTCTTTGCTGTCATGGCCGTAGCGGCGGTGGTCTTCGTGCTCATGATCGTGGCCGTGACTGCCGTGTTCCCCGTGGCTGTGGGTGTGATGGGCCTGCTTGTCGATCCAGCAGTTGAGCAGATAGGTGCACAGATATCCGATCATGATCCAGCACAGCACCGGAAGGACGGCGCCCTCCTCCGCCGCGTCGGCTACCAGATCAAAGCACACCACACTGAGCATCACCCCTGCGGTAAAGCGCAGCAGCAGACTTACGGTCCGGCCGGAGGGACTGTGAACCAGGGCCGCTATTCCGCCCCCCAGAGCCAGTCCTCCCGCGCCGGTCAGCGCGGTAATCAGAAAAATTTGCAAATAGGTGTTCATTTTCGCCGCTCCTGTTCTTTTATAGTCAACGCGGTTGAAAAAGCGCAGCTGCACTTTCTGCGGGCCGCAGGATCATTGGCATGCTGTATGTGCCCTTGCGTTGCCTATGAAGTCTTCCGCGGCTTCCCGCGGCGTAAAACGCCGCAGCGTTGAAAAGAAGTCTTTACTTTTCAACCGCTTCGACTATGAAAACCCTCCCGGAGGGGGCTTCCGCAAGGCAGTATACCAGATTCCGCCGGAAAAGGCAAGCCGCCCGCTATCCGTTGGCCTGCCGGTGCTTGCGGTACTCGATGGGACTGACGCCCTCCAGCCGCCGGAAGCTCTGGGAAAAATAGCTGAGGGAGGAAAATCCCAGAATCTGGGCAATCTGGGAGAGGCTCAGATCTGTTTCCCGCAGCAGAAACCGGCTCTCCTGAATCCGCCGGGCGATGAGATAACTGATGGGGGAGGTGTCGAACTCCTTCCGGAAGGCGTGGGAAAGGTAGTACTTGCTGATGTGCACCATATCCGCCAGCTGATCCAGGGTCAGGTTTTCCTTGAAATGATTGTCAATGTAGCGTCGCACCAGATCGCACTCCCGGCTGGCTCTGGGGCCCTCCGGCGCACTGCCCAGGGCAAAGTCCTCCCGCCGCAGCAGCCGCAGAAGGATGATCTCCAGCAGATTCTGACAGATTGCGCCGCAGCCCGGCTGCCGGTCCCGGATTTCCTGGATCATCAGTCTGAGACAGACGGTCACGGCCTCCTGCTCCGCCAGCAGGTGCAGCAGGGCGTAGCCGTTGATGTCCGTCAGCGTTTCCAGTCCCTCCACCCCCAGCACCACATATTCCATGGGGCTGCCGTCTGTGCTGGTTTCGGTGTGGGGAATGCTGGTGTTGACCACCACCAGATCGTTGATGGCCACCGGGAAGCGCTCCTGCCGGACCTGGAAGGCCCCGTGGCCCCGGGTGATGAAAAACAGTTCCGCGCAGGTGTGGGTGTGCAGCGTGGAGTTCCATTCCTCGCTGTACCGGGCCCAGGTGACGTAGGACAGCCTCGCCCGGGTCTCCCGGACGCCTGTCTCTCCCCGGGGCATGATGTACCGCAGACTGCTCATTCTGCTCCCCCCTTTGTCCGCAAGATTGCAAAAGTCAAAAAGCGTCCCGCTGTTTTTATATTATAAAGCTTTCCGGCGGATTGTGCAACTTCTAAAAAAACTTTTCCGGCGGCTTTGATATTTCGTCATCCTTTTTCTGTCTCCTGAAGACGCCTCCGGGGAATCTCGGAATTCTATCCAAAACCGGAAGCGGAATTTCAGTATTTTAAGGCAAAACGCAAAAAAGCGCAAGATTTCTAAAAACCACAGCAACAATGGAATTGTATATATTCGCCGCTGGTGTATACTAAAATATGTAACAGGCGGAGTGTTTGCTCCGCCGGAACCGTTTGAATAATTTTGGAGGAATTGGACATGAAAAAGCTTCTCAGCATGATTCTGGCGTCTGTCATGGTCCTGACCCTGCTGGCCGGCTGCGGCGGCGGGAACAACGACCAGCCCGCCCAGAATGACACGCCCCAGCAGAGCGATAACCAGACCCCCAGCACCCCCGATCCCGAGCCCGCTCCTGAGCCCGCCCCCGCCGAGGACGTGACCATCCAGGTGGCCGCCCTGGCCTCCGGCTATGAGGAAGCCTATCCCGGTATGTGGCAGGAGGTCTGCGACGCCTTCACCGCCGCCACCGGCATCAAGGTTGATCTTATCTGCGACAAGATGCTGGAAGATGTCATCGGGCCCTCCATGCAGGGCGGCGACTTCCCCGACGTGATCCACCTGGCCACCGGCCGTGAGAAGGGTCTCACCGAGCAGTTCATCAAGGACCGCAACATCGCTGACATCACCGACGTGCTCGGCATGACCGTGCCCGGCGAGAGCGTGAAGGTCTCCGACAAGATCGTGGGCGGCTTCACCGATACCTCCGTCACCAACCCCTACGGCGACGGCGAGACCTATCTGGCTCCCATGTTCTACTCCCCCTGCGGCCTGTTCTACAACGCGGGCCTCTTCGAGCAGAACGGCTGGACGGTTCCCACCACCTGGGATGAGATGTGGGCCCTGGCCGACACCCTCCCCGAGGATACATACCTCTTCACCTACCCCACCACCGGTTACTTTGACGCGTTCCTGTACGCGCTGATGTACTCCGTGGGCGGCCCTGACTTCTACAACAAGGCCCTGGTTTATGGCGAAGGCATCTGGGATACCCCCGAGGCCAAGGAGTGCTTTGACATTATCACCAAGCTGGCCAGCTACACCAACCCCGTCACTCCCGCGCAGGCCAACGATCAGGACTTCACCCAGAACCAGCAGCTGGTGCTGGACAACAAGGCCCTGTTCATGCCCAACGGCACCTGGATCGTGGGCGAGATGGCCGAGGCTCCCCGGGCTGACGGCTTCAAGTGGGGCATGACCGCCCTGCCCGCCGCCAAGGCCGGCGGCAACGGCGCCAGCTACTGCTGGCTGGAGCAGGCGTGGATTCCCGCCGAGGCTCCCAACCTGGACGCTGCCAAGCAGTTTGTGGCTTTCCTGTACAGTGATGCCGCCTGCGAGATTTTTGCCAAGGGCGGCGCCATCCAGCCTGTGCTGGGCGTGGCCGAAGGCATGGAAGGCGACAACAAGATGTTCTACTCCATCTATGACAACGGCGCCGATGCGGCCATGGGCAGCTTCGCCGCTTACAACGCAGTGGCCGGCCTGGGCACCGTCCGCGAGGTGTTCCTGGATCCCGTCAACGGCCTGGTGAACGGTTCCGTCACCGAGGATCAGTGGATGGCCGACGTCAAGGCCGCAAGCGACCTGATGCGCGAGAACATCATGGGCTGATTCGGACAGACCGCACAAAGCAGCACATAGTCCGTATGCAGGCGGCGGTGAGCGTTTGCTCACCGCCGCCTCTGTATTTTCAGCCGTATCATTTAGAGAGAAGGGAGAGATTTCATGCGCCGCAGCAAAGACCGCAGCCTGTTCATTGCCCTATGCGTAGCTCCCGCGACAATCCTGTTTTTCATCTTCATGGTCCTGCCCACCGTCAACGTCTTCCGGATGTCCCTCTTTGAGCGGGGAGCCTACTCCCCCACGGAGACCTTTGTGGGCCTGAACAACTTCAAGGTTCTGTTCAAGGACGCCAAGTTTATCTCTGCCATGCAGAACACCATTCTGCTTATCGCGACGGTGACGATCATCACCTTCTTTTTTGCCATTCTCTTCGCGGCCATTCTCACCCGCGAGAAAATCAAGGGGCAAAACTTCTTCCGCGTCATTTTTTACATCCCCAACATCCTCTCGGTGGTGGTTATCGCCGGTATCTTCTCCGCCATCTACAAGCCGGAGAACGGCATGCTCAACTCTGTATTGTCTTTCCTCTCCGGCCGCGATGTGATGATCCTCTGGAAAGATCAGCAGATGGTCATCATCTCCATCATCATCGCCATGGTCTGGCAGGCCATCGGCTACTATATGGTGATGTACATGGCCTCCATGTCGGCGGTGCCTGTGGACCTCTACGAATCCGCCAGCCTGGACGGCGCAGGGCGCATGGCCCAGTTCTTCCAGATCACTCTGCCCCTTATCTGGACCAACATCCGCACCACCCTGACCTTTTTCATCATCTCCACCATCAATATGGCCTTCCTGTTTGTCAAGGCCATGGTGGCCAAGGGCATGGCCGACGTGGGATTGAGCTTCATGTACACCCAGAAGGATGCCGGCCTGTACGGCTACGCCATGGCCGCAGGCGTGGTGATCTTCCTCTTCTCCTTCCTGCTCTCGGCCATGGTCAACAAGGTCACAAAGCGGGACGTCCTGGAAATGTAAGGAGGGCCGGAACATGAAACAACAAAATAAATCTATCACCGCCGAGCCGGTGTTCAAGGCGTTTATCTACGTGGTCCTCATCACTCTGGCCATCCTCATCATCGTCCCCGTGGCCTGGGTGTTCCTGGCTTCCATCAAGCAGAACAGCGAATTTTACGGCAATCCCTGGGCTCTGCCCGCCGGGTTCTACTGGCAGAACTTCGTGGATGCCTGGAATTCCGCCAGCATGGGCAGTTATATGATCAATTCCGTCATCGTCACGGCCCTGAGTCTGGCGCTGCTGCTGGTGATCGCCCTGCCGGCGGCCTACTGCCTCTCCCGGTTCCAGTTCACCGGGAGGAAGCTGCTGAACACCTGCTTCATGGCAGGGCTGTTCATCAACGTCAACTACATCGTGGTTCCCATTTTCCTGATGCTGAAAGACGGGGATGTGTGGCTGAAGAACCTGATGGGCAGCGGATTCCTCCTCAATAACATTTTCGTCCTGGCGGTGGTGTATGCCTCCACGGCCCTGCCCTTTACCATCTATCTGCTGTCGGGCTACTTTGCTACCCTGCCCCACGATTTCGAGGAAGCGGCCTACATCGACGGCGCGGGCTACGGCTCCACCATGGTGCGGATCATCTTCCCCATGGCCCAGCCCTCCATCATCACCATCATCCTCTTCAACTTCCTCTCCTTCTGGAACGAGTACATCATCTCTATGACCCTCATGAGCAGCGCCAAGGGGCAGAAGACCCTGCCGGTGGGCCTCCTCAACCTGATGCAGGCCCAGCAGTCGGCAGCGGAGTACGGCATCCTGTATGCCGGCCTGGTGCTGGTCATGCTGCCCACGCTGATCCTCTACATCTGCGTACAGAAGAAGCTGACCCAGGGCATGACCGTGGGCGGCCTGAAAGGATAAGCCGGGCGGCCGATGCGCCTTGCTCCGCGTTGCCTGTGAAGTCTTCGACGGAAGCTGCCGCGGCGTGGAAAAGAGGTTTTTTGCTCCTTTTCTACCGCTTCGACTATAAAATTGTGTAAGAATAGGATGGATGATATGAAATTCTGGAAAGAGCATACCGCCCTGCGGATGGTATTGATGCTGGCAAGCTTTGTTCTGGGTATCTTCCTGCTGATTTACGGCTGGAAGCAGACCGGACAGCTGGGGGGCCTTGGACTGATGCTGGTGGGCGTGGCGCTGCTGCTGGTGACGCTGGCACTGTACAACAAGCCCTTTGAAGACCCGAAAAAGCGCTGAAAGGGAAATATTTATGGATAAGAAAACATTTGGCCGTGTAACCATCCCCACGGACGTGGACGTGGTGCCGGAGACTCTGGAGCTGGTAAAGCGCTGGGGTGCCGACGCCATCCGGGACTGCGACGGCACCGACTACCCGGACCAGCTCAAAAGTGTGGATGCCAAGGTCTATTCCACCTATTATACCACCCGCAAGGACAACGCCTGGGCGAAAGCCAACCCCGACGAGGTTCAGCAGTGCTATATCATGACCGGCTTTCATACCGCCGTATCCGGTCCGTTGTCCATTCCTCTGATGCAGGGCGTCAGCAGGGAACTGATGGAGCCCAACACCCGGGACGATATCAAGCGCTGGTGGGAGGTCATGGACCGCACCGCCGGGGAGCCTCTGCCGTCCGGCGCATGGCGGTACGACGAAGAAACCGGCTGCGTGGTGATCGGCGCTCCGGAGCCCTTCCATGACTATACCGTCAGCTTCCTAGCCTACCTGATCTGGGATCCGGTGCATATGTACAACGCTGTCACCAACGGCTGGAAGGATTTTGAGCATCAGATCACTTTCGACGTGCGGCAGCCCAAAACCCGCGAATTCACCATGAAGCGCCTGCGGAAGTTCATCGAGGACCATCCTTATGTGGATGTGATCCGCTACACCACCTTCTTCCACCAGTTTACGCTGGTGTTCGACGAGCTGAAGCGAGAGAAGTATGTGGACTGGTACGGCTATTCTGCCAGCGTGTCCCCGTACATCCTCAAGCAGTTCGAGGAGGAGGCGGGCTATCCCTTCCGCCCGGAGTATATCATTGACCAAGGCTATTACAACAACCAGTACCGGGTCCCCTCCCGGGAGTTCAAGGACTTCATGGCCTTCCAGCGCCGGGAGGTGGCAAAGCTGGCCAAAGAGATGGTGGATATCACCCACGAGCTGGGGAAGGAAGCCATGATGTTCCTGGGGGACCACTTCATCGGCACCGAGCCCTACATGCCGGAATTCGCCTCCATTGGCCTGGACGCAGTGGTGGGCAGCGTGGGCAACGGCTCCACACTGCGCCTGATCTCCGACATCCCCGGGGTGAAGTACACCGAAGGCCGGTTCCTGCCCTACTTTTTCCCCGACACCTTCCACGAGGGCGGAGACCCTGTCCGGGAGGCCAAGGAAAACTGGGTTACAGCCCGCCGGGCCATTCT
>CAJTUD010000024.1:0-22145 GCA_910579725.1 uncultured Oscillospiraceae bacterium
CCCGTCGGTCCGGCTGTCCATTTATATATTAAAACCTGCCCGGAAGAGAAGCCCCGGAAAAAACTCTTGCATTTTCCCCAAATCTGTGTATAATAAATCCTAAGCAACCGAACACTCATCTTCAGGGCGGGGTGCAAGTCCCCACCGGCGGTAATCGTCGTACGGCGAAAGTCCGCGACCGCGCAAGCGTTGAACCGGTGCAAGTCCGGTACCGACAGTGATAGTCTGGATGGAAGAAGATGGTCGTATTTGACGCGCCTTGCTGCGCTCTTTTGCGGCGATACTCCGGAGATGAAGCGTCTTCGGGTATTTCTGTAAAGGAGTGTATTTTTTATGTCTACCGCAGTATCCGCCACCCAGAGGTCCCGGACCCACAAGATTGCAGTCACCGCCATGCTCTCGGCGGCGGCCGCCGTACTTATGGCGCTGGACTTCCCGATTCCATTCCTGATCCCGCCCTTTGTCAAGATGGATTTTTCCGAGCTGCCCGCTCTTTTGGCGGCGTTCAGCCTGGGACCGGTCAGCGGGGTGGTGGTGTGTCTGGTGAAAAACCTGATCCATTTGACCATGAGTTCCACTCAAGGCGTAGGCGAGTTGTGCAACTTTCTGCTGGGGTTCTGCTTCGTGATCCCCGCCGGGTTGATCTACCGGTATCGGAAAACCCGTACTGGTGCGCTTGCCGGTGCGCTGGCGGGGGCGGTGGTTATGGCTGTATGCAGCATCCCGGTGAACTACTTCATTTCTTATCCCTTCTATACAGCTTTTATGCCTTTGGATACGATCATTGCCCAATATCAGGAAATCCTGCCTTCGGCCAATGGTCTGCTGGGCTGTCTCATCATTTTCAACGCACCCTTCACTCTGCTCAAGGGCCTGTTGGATATGGCGCTGTGCTTTTTAATCTATAAGCCCCTGTCGCCTCTGCTCCACAAATAAGGAACAAACATTCGGTTTCCTCTTTTCAAAAGTAAAAAAATGTGGTATGCTGTTCTTACGGCATACCACATTTTTTCAGGAAGGGGGAGCTGATGTGGACCGCGTAATTCTCCACTGTGACCTCAACAGCTTTTATGCTTCGGTGGAGCTGCTATCCCGACCGGAGCTGCGGGAGCTCCCTGTGGCGGTGTGCGGTGACCCAGACAGCCGAAAGGG
Source organism: uncultured Oscillospiraceae bacterium (assembly GCA_910579725.1). Taxonomy (GTDB): domain Bacteria; phylum Bacillota; class Clostridia; order Oscillospirales; family Oscillospiraceae; genus Pelethomonas. Next base: position 1,153 of record CAJTUD010000024.1, read on the forward strand.
CATCATTCTGGCAAAGAACGAGCCCGCCAAGGCCTTCGGTATAAAGACGGCGGAAACCATCTGGCAGGCCCAGCAGAAGTGTCCGGATCTGATTCTTCTTCCGCCCCATCACAATCTGTACCGGGACTTCTCCCAAGTGATCAACGAGATCTATGGTCAGTACACCGACCTGGTAGAGCCCTTTGGTATTGACGAGAGCTGGCTGGACATCACGGGGAGTATGCATCTGTTCGGCGGGGACGCCGCCGCCATCGCTAACGGGATCCGGACGCGGATCAAAAAGGAACTGGGGCTGACGCTGTCAGTGGGGGTCAGCTTCAACAAGGTTTTTGCCAAGCTGGGCAGCGACTACAAAAAGCCGGACGCCACCACCGTCATCCCGCCGGACCGGTGGCGGGAGATTGTCTGGTCCCTGCCGCTGGGGACTATGCTTTTTGCCGGACCTGCCGCCCAGCGGGCCCTGGGACAGTATGGGGTGAAGACTATAGGCGATCTGGCCAAGCTGCCTCTGGCGTTGCCGGAGCGGCTGCTGGGAAAGATGGGGCGGCAGCTGTGGGAATATGCCAACGGTCTGGACCGCTCCCCCGTCCGGCCCCAGCATGAGAAGGAGCCGGTGAAAAGTGTGGGCAACAGCTACACTTTCCGGGAGGACCTGACGACCAGGGCCCAAATCCGCCGGGGCGCGTCCATGCTGTGCGACAGCGTGGCGGGACGGCTGCGCCGGCATGGGCTGTATTGCGGCGCGGTGGCGGTGGGGCTCAAGGACCCCGCCTTCAAAAGCGTGTCCCGGCAAAAACATCTGCCCCACAGCACCCACCTCCGGGGCGAGCTGCTGGAAACGGCCATGGAACTGATCGACCGGGTGTGGAAGCCTGGCTCTCCTGTCCGGCTGCTCAGCGTTACCGCCCTGGCCTTGACGGACAGCCTGGAGACCTACGAGCAGACAGATCTTTTCTCTCCTGGCCGGCAGGCGGAGGACGCCCGGCGGGAGAATCTGGAGCGCGCCGTGGACGCCATCCGGAAGAAGTATGGCGGCAGCGCCATTTCCTACGGCGAGACGCCGGGGCATGTGCTCCACAGCGGAGATGGGGAGGAGTAGCCCGCGTTATACCAGGGGACTGCTCAATTCCCGGAAATGCCGTCTGGTTTCCCACCAATCCGTCAGAGTGTCAAAGCTTTCGTCCGGGTCTCTCAGCAGCCCGGCCAGCAGATCCAGCTCCTTTAGCTGCTCCTCACGGAGGCTTTCCTCTCCCAGAAGGAATTTTTCCAGATATTTTGGCTGGAAGACATATGAGATCTCGTGATTCATCAGTGCGTGGAAATCATAAATCAGGTATCTCGCCGCTGCCCGCAGGCCACAGGTGCCCAGGTTGTCCGCGTAGAGAAACCGCTCTCCGGGCTCCTCTCCAGACCGTATGCGCAGCCAGGCTCCGGCCGCCCAGTCAAACTGGCCGGAGGACATGTCGTAAGGGGTGAAGGGCATGTTCAGCCCATCGTACAGGCCGTCCGCATCAAAGGTGATCCACCGGTTCTCACTGTCGTGCCACACCTGATTGATCCAGTGGTCCATACTGATCCCTTGACGGATATAGGGCGCGAACCCCGCCCTGCTCCGGCAGGGGATTCCTTTGGCCTTGTAGATGGATGATACCAGCACCGAAACGAACCGGCAGGTCAGCACCAGCTTGTCCTCCACCTGTCTGTCCGGTACGAATCCCCGTTCATCCAACCGGAACAGGCCCGCTGCCATGGCTGGAGCGGTGAGATAAATATCGTCCTCGCAGGCGCTCCGGTACCACGGCCATCGCGACATGTCGCCGTAGCGCAGATCTGCGTTGGCGTTGGTGTTTCCCTGGGCCAGAGTGACGCGGTGAATGATCTGCCGGGAGATCAGCCGGCTCAGTTCCCCGGGGTCATCCGGCAGGGAACGGAAATAGTCCCCATAAAGTCCCGGATCGGTAAACGGACCAAAGCACAGGAAGTGCTGGGCAATTTTCTGTGGCAGCATGGCTTATTTCCTCCTCACTGGAATCCAGATTTCGCTCTCGTAGTCCGCTGCGCTGGTGGACTTGTCTGCGGAGTACCACTCCACATTTATGCTCTGGGCAAGCTCAAATTCCGGATTGCCCGGCAGCCACTCCTGGAAAATCTTTGTGTTTACACTTTGCAGTGCCTCTGGCATTGGTCCGCTGCACCGGAATCTGGCCCACTCCAGGGCGGGCAGAGTATATACCGTCATCCCCTCCGGGACCGCCCGGCCGTTGTACCGCCCGGCGATCAGATACCGGAACCGCTCTGGGGAAGCGTCGCTGTCGATACATACGCCGAATTCCCCGATGCTGCACTGGCAGACCGCCTGCTCCAGCGCCGTCTCCGGTGCTTTTTCTGCCCTCGTGGCAGCGCAGTAGCCGCGGATGAACTCGTCCCAGAACTTTGGAAGCTCCTGATAGGAGGTTTCCAGGGAAAATTCCCGCTCTATACCGATCAGCTGGAAGCTTTCCATTTTTTCCACAGTGAAATCCATGCCTTGTCCTCCTCGAATCGAAAGTGTGATTTTCAATGGCAGAAAGGGAACCAGATGCTCCGGGCATTGCCGCAGCTGGGCGGGGGATACCCCATGAAACCGGCTGAACGCCTTGCTGAAGCTTTCCGGCGTGTCGTAACCGTACCGGTAGGCCAGATCAATGATCTTCTCCCGTCCGGCCACGGCCTCCAGCCCGGCCAGATACAGACGTCTGCACCGGATATACTCTCCCATGGAGTACCCTGTCACCAGCCGGAATCCCTTTTGCAGATAGAGCGGGGAGAGACAGGCCGCATGAGCCGCTTTTTCCGCCGCCCCCTCATCCAACAGATGCTCCTCCAGACAGTCTATTGCTCGCCGAAGAGCCTCCATCCATTCCATTGCGGCATCCTCCTTTCGCTTGATGGGATTATTCTACATGAAGCGGGGACGGTTGTCATGTCATTTTTTGCTTTGATTTGTCCGGAAAGCAGGAGGCCGTTTCCCATTCGGGAAGCGGCCTCCTGCTGAAACTTACTGAATCTCCAGTCTCCGGCTGGCTGGTACGGTCTGCGTCTGCTTGGGCAGAGTCAGCTTCAGCACGCCGTCCTCATAGGCTGCGGAGATATCCTCTCCGCGAATACCGGAGATATCAAAGCTCCGGGAGAAAGAGCCGTAGGACCGTTCGCAGCGGATATAGCCGCCGTTCTCATCCTTCTCCTCTCTGACAGCGCTGCGCTCTGCGCTGATGGACAGCCGTTCGCCGTCAATGTCGATGCGGATGTCCTCCTTCTTCATGCCCGGCAGGTCGGCCTCCAGCAGGTACGCGTCTCCGGTATCTCGGATGTCGGTCCGGAAGGCGTTCACGCCGCCGTTGGCAAACAGGCTGCGCTCCAGCTCCTCCAGATCCCGGAAAGGATGGTACAGGTCCACGCCGCGGCTGCGGGTAAAAGGCATCATTTCAAACATGGTTAAAACCTCCGATTTCTTTTTGTTTATGGCCTTAGTATGCCCTTTCATTATGAACAAATATAGCGGATCCTATGTCTGAACTGTGAATTTTGGCACTCGCGCAGTCAGAGTGCTAAAATTGTTTGGCCAGGTTGTATTTCCCGGACGCATATGATATACTATACCCCATGTAAATATCCGCCCAGGAGAGAAAGATCATGGAAATTCAACGAATTGACAGCTATACGGATCCCCGCTTCTCCCAAGAGATTCTGTACCAGCATGGAGCCTTTCTGGTGGACGGCGCACCCTGGTCCTTCCGGGTGATCTCGGACCACGAGGCCGTGGTGAGCGCGGAAAGGCCGGGCCCGGAGGTGTTGGCGGAGGCGGTAGAATATTTTCGTTTCTATGGGGAACATATCACCACATTTTATGATCAGGAAGGCAGTCTTCTTCTGGATCTGCCGCCAGTAGAGCGGCGGGAAGTGGAGATCAGTATCCTCCAGCCCTCTCAGTTCTCCGTGGACAGGGAGAAGTGCGCGGCGGTGCGTCATTTTCTTCATACCGCCGCCGATCTGGTCATCCCTACCATGATATTGCCGGATGGAACTCTGTGTGTTCTGGACGGCCACACCCGGCTTCGCGAGGCGTGGCGGCAGGGCATCCGGCGGGCTATGGTGTTTGACAGCCCCATGCCATCCGGGCAGAGGGCCATCATGGAGGACTTCGTCCGGGAGGCCCGCGCCCGTGAAATTTTTCATATTCAGGATATGGCCGTATACGGTTCCCAAGAGCAGAAAGAAAAGTGGCATGACTGGTGCAGCGCCTATTTCGCGGCCCGGCAGGAAGCCGGACAGAAAGAATAGAAGGACAGGAGGAGCATTCTATGACCCCCACAACAACTGCTCAGATTTGTGAAGCCGTACAGGGCGCCTTGTTCGGAAGCGAGGATACCGCCGTCACCGATATATCCACCGACAGCCGCTCCATTACTCCCGGGGCCTGGTTCGTTCCTCTGGCAGGGGAGCGGTTCGACGGCCACGACTACATCGACATGGCCCTGGACAAGGGCGCGGCGGGGTGCTTTTGCGCCCGGCTGCCGCAGAAGGTCCGGGACGATAAGGTTTATATTCTGGTAGAGGACACCAGATTGGCGCTGCGGGATCTTGCAGCATGGTACCGGAATCAGTTTGACATTCCCATTGTCCAGATCACCGGCAGCATGGGGAAAACCACCTTTAAGGAACTGCTGGCGGGCATTTTGTCCCAGCGGTACCATACCCTTAAAACGCCCGGAAATCTCAACGGCGATATCGGTGCGCCGCTGACGCTGCTGTCTTTGACACCGGAGCATCAGGCAGCGGTGATTGAAACAGGAATGGATGAGTTTGGCCAGATCCGTTATCTCGGTCAGGCCATCCGGCCTGATGTGGCGGTGATTACCATCATTGACGACGTGCATCTCTCCCATTTCGGCAGCAGGGAGGATATCCTGCATGCCAAGGCTGAGATTTTTGAGAATCTCCGCCCCGGCGGGCTGGCGGTGCTCAACGGGGACGACCCGCTGCTCAATACCCTCCGCCCGGCGCAGGAGACGGTCCGCTGCGGTCAATCGGAGGACTGCGGCGTGCGGATCACGGCGCTGGAAGACCTGGGGCTGGAGGGTGTGGGCTGCACTGTTGTAACGCCCCGGGATAGCTATCCTCTGACCATTCCCGCTCCCGGCGCACACATGGCGTCTCTGGCGGCTATGGCGATTGCCGCTGCGGAGCGGCTGGGGCTGACCAGGGAAGAGGCCGTCCGTGGCGTTTCCTCCTACGCGCCGGCGGACAACCGCCTGCGGGTGGAGCGATTGCCCGGCGGCCGGATCATGATTAACGACAGCTATAACGCCAATCCCAGGTCTGTCCGCGCGGATGTGGCGATTCTGGCCCGGCATACGGGCGGCAAACGGATTGCCATGCTGGGCGATATGACGGAGCTGGGAACCGCCGAGGCTCCCGGCCACCGGTCCGTCGGGGAGCTGGTGGGACAGCTGGGGATCGAGGTGCTGCTGGCCGTCGGCCCCCGGAGCAGGGAGCATATGGTGCCCGCCGCCCGGAAGGCGGGGTGTCCGGAGGTTCGCTGGTATCCCGACCGGGAATCGGTGAGGGAGGATTTGCTGTCCCTCTACGCCCCCGGCGACGCGCTCCTGCTGAAGGCTTCCCATTTCTTTGGGCGCTTTGACCTGATGGCAGATGAGCTGAGGGCGTATCCCTTTCCATAGGGACACCCGCCCCTGCCCACCGTCCATGCGGGGCGGCGAGAAACAGTATAGGTAAGATTATGATAGAAATTAGTGTAAATGGACTGAAAAAATCCTTTGAAATAGGAAATAACATACTCGATGGGATCACCTTTCAAGTGGAGAGCGGAGAGAGGGTGGGGCTTCTGGGCCGAAACGGCGCCGGAAAATCCACGTTGTTCAGGATTCTGACCGGAGAACTGGAGCCTGACGAGGGCAGCGTGGTCATAGCCAAAAACAGCCGCGTGGGCCTGATTTCCCAGATTCCCGTGTATCCCGAGGGCTTCACCGTGGACGACGTGCTGCATACCGCTTTTGCCAGACACCAGAAGCTGGCGGAGGAAATGGAAAAATTGGCCGTCGCCATGGCGGCGGGAGACGGCAGCGAACAGACCCTTCGCCGCTATGGTGAGCTGTCTGCCAAATTTGAGGGCATCGGCGGTTATGATACCGATACCGCCGTGGGTAAGGTGGCCAACGGCCTCTCCATTTCCCCGGAAATGCGCTCCCAGCTTTTCGACAGTCTCTCCGGCGGGGAAAAGACCCGGGTGAACCTGGGCCGCCTCATTCTGGAGGACACTGACATTCTTCTTCTGGACGAACCAACCAACCATTTGGACCTCCACGCCGTGGAGTGGCTGGAGGACTACGTCCGCCGGTTCAAGGGAACCGTGGTTGCCATCAGCCATGACCGGTACTTTCTGGACCGGACCATCAGCCGGGTGGTGGAGATTCTGGACGGAAAGGCCGAGTTCTATCCTGGCAACTATACCTTCTATGCCATTGAGAAGGAACGCCGCTATCAGGAGAAACTCAAGCAGTATGAGAAGGAGCAGGCCAAGATCAAGCAGCTTCAGGAGGCGGCGGACAAGCTCCACCTCTGGGCCTTCATGGGCGCGGACAAGCTCCACAAGCGGGCCTTCTCCATGGAGCGCCGCATTGAGCGTATCCGTCAGACGGAAAAGCCCGCCAAGGCCAGAGCCATGAAGGAGCGCTTCGGGGAGCGTGAGTTTTCCGGCGACGAGGTGATGCATCTCAAGGATCTGGAGAAATCCTTCGGAGACCGCCTGCTGTTCCACGATCTGGATCTGCTGGTGGAGGGGGGCGAGCGCATTGCCCTCATCGGGGACAACGGTACGGGCAAGTCCACGCTGCTGAAGATTCTCATGGGAGAGGAACAGCCGGATGGCGGCCGGGTTCGCTTTGGGCCTTCGGTACGGACGGCCTATCTGCCTCAGATTATCCATTTTGACAACCCCCGCCGGAATCTGGTGGACACCATGCTCTACGCCAAGCATGGCATGACCACCCAGACCGCCCGGGACCGTCTGGGGGCCTTCAATTTCCGGGGGGAGGACGTATTCAAGTCTGTCAGCGTGCTCTCCGGCGGCGAGCAGAGCCGCCTGCGGCTGTGCATGCTGATGGACGAGGAGATCAACCTGCTGGTGCTGGACGAGCCCACCAACCATCTGGACATTGCCAGCCGGGAGTGGATCGAGGAGGCGGTGGAAGCCTACGAGGGGGCGCTGCTGTTCGTCAGTCACGACCGTTACTTCATTAACCGCTTTGCCACTCGGATCTGGGAACTGGAAAACGGTGTCATCACCGATTATCCAGTGTCTTTTGCCCGCTACAGAGAGATCAGGGAGAGGGAAAAGACTTTGCTCCCGGCGCAGGCCCGGCAGGAGAAGAAGGAGGATAAATCCAGGCCGGCCTCCAAGGGCGGCCGCGCCCAGCAGAACGCCCGCAGGCAGCTGACCATCTGCGAACGGGACATGGAGAAGCTGGAGGCGGAGATCAGGGAAGCGGAGGCGGAAATGGAGCGGAGTGCCTGCGACTATGAGAAATACAGCGCGGCTTACGCCCAAAAGGAAGAGCTGGACGCGCGGCTGCTGGAGCTGATGGACCGCTGGGAGAAGCTGGCCGAGGAGGCCGAGGCATGAGCCGGTTGGAAAAAGTCTGCTGTATTCTGGCAGGACTGAGCCTGCTTATAGGTGTTTTGATGCTCAGTGTGTTCACGGCGGTGCGGTTTACAGGGTTCCTGCTCTGCTGCGGGTCAGCGGCGCTGGTGATCTTTGTGCTGCTGACCCGGTGGAGGGAAAGACGCCCATGGGCGCTGTGGTGCCGGAGAATCTTTCTGGGGCTGCTGGCGGCGGGGTTCGCACTTTTTGCGGTGCTGGAGATCCGGGTGCTCTCCTGGGCGCGGACGGACCGTGAGACCCCGGTGACGGCAGTGATCGTCCTGGGCGCGGGGGTCAATGGGACAGAGCCGTCCTTGAGCCTGTGGACCCGTCTGGATGCCGCGCTGTCCTATGTAAAGGACAGGCCGGATATTCCCATTGTGGTTACAGGCTCCCAGGGGCGTGGGGAGGATATTTCCGAAGCCCGGTGCATGGCTGATTGGCTGACCGCCCGCGGCGTTCCGCAGGAGCGGATTATTCTGGAAGAGCAGGCCACGAATACGGAGGAAAATATCCGCTATTCCCTGGAGCTCTTGGAGCAGCGGACCATTGCGGGAAATATTGCCGTGGTATCCAGCGACTACCATCTCTGCCGGGCGGCGGCATATCTGGGCGGCAATATGGTCCCGGTGGCGGCGCGGATGCCGGCGCGGTACTGGCCTTTGACTGTCAATTACTATATTCGGGAGGCATTCGGTCTGGCGGCTATGGTTTTGCAATAAAAAAGGAGAGATATAATGCCTTACACACTATGTGTTTACTACAGCCGCACCGGCGCGACGGAAAAGCTGATGCGGGAAATCGCTCAGGAGCTGAAATGTGAAATTGTCAAGCTGGATGACGGCGTGAACCGCGCCGGAGTGCGGGGCTGGCTGCGCAGCGGCATGCAGGCCATGGCCCGGCGGGTGCCGCCGGTGAAGCCGGTGAAGACAGCCTTTCCCCTGGACGTTTATGATCTGGTCATCATTGGAACGCCGGTGTGGGCGGGGCGGTGCTCTGCTCCGGTGCGGAGCTTTCTGATCCAGCATGGCGAGGAGCTGCGGAAGACTGCCTATGTTATCACCCGCAGCAGCGATGTCCGTTATGAGGAAGTCTTCGACCAGATGGATATGTATGTCAAGTCTCCCCGGGCGTCCGCTGTGACCATCCGGCCCAACACGGTGGGAGCCACCTTCTGGAGGGATGAGTTTCTCACCAGCGTCCGGGACGGAGGAAAGGAGAGGGCAGGTTATGCTCGATAAGCTGCAGGCTATTGACCAGCGTCTGGAGGCCATTGTCAGTCAGATGGAAGATCCTGCCACCTACGCCGATCCGGATCTGCTGCGCCGCCTGACGAGGGAGCAGAAGGAACTGGAACCGGTGGCGGAGGCATACCGGGCCTGCCGGGCGGCGGAGGAGCGACTGGCCTCCGCGCAGGAATTGCTGGGGGACCCGGAGCTGCGGGAAATGGCGCAGGAGGAGATGCAGGAGGCCAGGGAAGAGGCGGAGCGGCTGCGGGAGGAGCTGAAAATTCTGCTGCTGCCCCGAGACCCCAATGACGGAAAGAACGTGGTGATGGAGATCAGGGGCGGCGTGGGCGGCGAGGAGGCCATGTTGTTTGCCGCGGACCTGTTCCGGATGTACGTCATGTATGCGGAGAGCCGGGGATGGAAGCTGGAGGTGGTCAGCCGCAGCGAAACGGAGCTGGGAGGCATCAAGACCATTGAGTGCGTCATTGAGGGCGAGGGGGCCTGGTCCCGGCTGAAGTATGAAAGCGGGGCCCACCGGGTCCAGCGGGTGCCTGTCACGGAGTCTTCCGGCCGCATCCAGACCTCTGCCGCTACTGTGGCGGTGTTGCCAGAGGCGGAGGAGGTGGACTTTCGGATTGATCCCGACGATTTGAAGATTGACACCTTCCGTTCCTCCGGCGCGGGGGGCCAGCATATCAACAAGACGGAGAGCGCCATTCGCATCACCCATCTGCCCACCGGCGTGGTGGTGGAGTGTCAGGACGAGCGCAGCCAATACAAGAACAAGGACCGGGCCATGCAGATTCTGCGTACCCGGCTCTATGAGGCGGAGCGGGAAAAGCAGAATGCCGCCATCGCCGCCCAACGGAAGAGCCAGGTGGGGTCAGGGGACCGGTCCGAGCGGATTCGGACATACAACTTTCCCCAGGGGCGGGTGACAGATCACCGGCTGACAGGAGACAACAAGAATTTTGCCATCGACGCCGTCATTAACGGCGGGCTGGATCCCATTATCGACGCCCTGACCACCGCCAGACAGGCGGCAAAGCTGGCGGAGGCGGGGGAGTAAGGCGGGCGGATGCTGGCTTCCACGAGGGATTTGTGGGCTATACGGGACTGCTTCTGTGCGCCTGCTGGATTGTGGATGAGATCCACAGAGGGGAGGGACACGGCAAAATGACCATTGAACAGATGCGCCAGTCCGAGGCGGTGGAGATCGCGGACCGGTGGAAATATGACGGGGAATACGCCTTCTACGACATGACGGCGGACCCGGAGGATTATCGGGAGATCACCACCCCGGCGCTCCGGGACGGCCGGTACTATTCCGTGTTCAGTGGCGGGGAGCTGACCGGCTTTTTCTGCGTGGAGCAGGAGGGGGCGGACGTTGAAATCGGCTTGGGCCTCCGCCCCGACCTGACGGGGCAGGGAAGGGGAGGTGCCTTTCTGGCGGAAATCCTTGACTTTGTGAAAACGCGCTATTTGTTTGAAAAAATCCGGATCAGTGTGGCCTCCTTCAACAGCCGGGCGATCCGGGTGTATGAGCGGGCGGGATTTGTGAAAACCGGAGCGGAAGAGGTCCCCACCAACGGTGGGGTATATCATTTTACTTTGATGGAATTGAGGCGCTGCGATGAAAACCAGGCTTCTGACGGAGCAAGATATTGAAGAGGCCGCAGCCATTCTCCACAGGGGCGGTCTGCTGGGCATTCCCACGGAAACTGTCTATGGACTGGGGGCCGACGGACTGAATGCGGAGGCGGTGCGTCGGATTTTTCTGGCCAAGGGCCGCCCGCAGGACAACCCGCTGATCCTCCATATTCCGGAGGCGGGATGGCTGGAGCGGTACTGCCGGAATATTCCTGCGGCGGCGTATACGCTGGCGAAGCGCTTCTGGCCGGGACCTCTGACCATGATCCTCCGGCGGCGGGAGAATGTGCCCAACGCCGTCACCTGCGGGATGAGCACCGTGGGTGTCCGCTGCCCGGACCATCCCGTGACCCTGGAAATTCTCCGGGCGGCATCCTCGCCTGTGGCCGCTCCCAGCGGCAACCGCTCCGGACGGCCCAGCCCCACCTGCGCCGCCCACATGCTGGAGGACATGGACGGCCGGATCGACGCCATTGTGGACGGCGGCCCCTGTGATGTAGGAGTGGAATCCACGATTATTGATCTGACTGCCCCTGTGCCTCGGCTGCTGCGGCCTGGGGGACTGCCGCTGGAGGCGTTGCGGGAAGCGCTGGGAGAGGTCGCGGTGGACAAGGCGGTACTGGCGCCGCTGGCCGCCGGGGAGAAGCCCCGGGCGCCGGGGATGAAGTACCGGCACTATGCTCCCCGAGCGCCCGTCACTGTGGTCACAGGGGAGAGCCGCCGCACTGCCCGGTATATTCGCCAGCGGCTGGGAGAGTATACAGGAGTGATCTGCTTCGACGAGTATCGCGGCGAGTTTCCTGGCTGCGTGGTGGAATCCATCGGCTCCTTCCGGGACAAGGCGGAGCAGGCCCGCCGGGTGTTTGACGCGCTGCGGGTTTTTGACGAAACCGGAGTGGAGGCCATATTTGCCCAATGTCCCGGGAATACGGGGTTGGGGCTGGCGGTGGCCAACCGGCTGAAAAAGGCCGCCGGATTTCAGGTAGTGAACGTAGGAGGGGAGGAGCCATGACCGTCGTCGGAATCACCGGTCCCACCGGCGCGGGGAAGACCACGGCACTGGAGGTTTTGGCGGAGCTGAGCTTTGAGATTGTGGACTGCGACGCGCTGTACTATCGCCTGCTGCGGGATGACGGACAGCTGCGGCGGAAAATGGAGGAGGCATTTGGACAGGTGTTTTTGCCGGACGGCGGCCTGGACCGTCGGGCGCTGGCAAAACGGGTGTTTGCCGATCCGGCGGAGCTGGCGAAGCTGAATGCCGTTGTGTTTCCTGCGGTATCTGCGGCAGTGGAACAGAAAATTCGGAATTGTTCACAAAAAGGACTTGCTATTGACGCCATCAATCTGGTAGAATCCGGAATAGGACGGCTGTGCGGCGTCACGGTGGCCGTAACGGCGCCGCCGGAGATCCGGCGCAGGCGCATTATGGACCGGGATGGCCTTACCGAAGAGCAGGCCGGGGCCAGGATTGCGGCGCAGAAGAGTGCGGACTGGTACCGGCAGCACTGTTCGTTCCTGCTGGAGAACCGGGAGGAGAACCGGGAAGTCTTTCAGGCGCTGATGCGCACGTTCTTTCAGAATCTGCTGGAAATTATTGATAAAGGAGAAAATTGTGATGGAAGCCAAGGAATGGAAGGAAAAACTTCTGCTGGAGAAGAAAAACGGCTATGACCGCATGCCCAAGGAGGAGCGGGAAGCCATGGACCGCTACTGCGCAGGTTACAAGGCGTTTTTGGACGCTGGCAAGACCGAGCGGGAGTGCGTCCGGGAGGGTATCCGGCTGGCCCGGGAGAAGGGGTTCCGGCCCTATGAGCGGGGCATGGCCCTCAAGAGCGGGGATAAGGTGTACCTGGACAACCGGGGCAAGATGCTGATGCTGGCGGTCATCGGGCAGAAGCCTCTGAGCGAGGGAGCTCAGATTACCGCTGCTCACATTGACAGTCCCCGTCTGGATCTGAAGCCCAGCCCTCTTTACGAGGAGAGTGAGATGGCCTATCTGAAAACCCACTACTACGGCGGTATCCGGAAGTATCAGTGGGTGACGATTCCTCTGGAGATTCACGGTGTAGTGGCCCTGAAGGATGGGAAGACCGTCAGTGTGGTCATTGGCGAGGGGGAGGAACCCAAGCTGGTGGTCAACGATCTGCTGCCCCACCTGGGCGCGGAGCAGAGCAAGAAGACCCTGGCGGAGGGCATCACCGGCGAGCAGCTGAATATCCTGGTGGGCAGCGAGCCTATGGAGGGCGCGGAGAAGGACCGGGTGAAGCTGGCGGTGATGAAGCGGTTGTATGAGAAGTACGGCATCACCGAGGAGGACTTCATTTCCGCCGAGCTGGAGGCGGTGCCTGCGGCCGGAGCGGTTGATGTTGGTCTGGACGGCAGCATGATCGGAGCCTATGGTCACGATGATCGTGTATGCAGCTACGCGGCGCTGAAGGCTCTGCTGGATTTGGAGGAGGTTCCTGGCAAAACAGCGGTGTGCGTGCTGGCGGACAAGGAAGAAATCGGCTCCGTGGGTGTGTCCGGAATGCTGACAGCGGCCTTTGATACCTTTATGGAGGATCTGTGCCAGGGCCAGGACGTGCCGGTGCGGGTCTGTCTGGAGAAGAGCTTCTGCCTGTCCGCCGATGTGACGGCGGCTTTCGACCCCAATTTCGGCGACGTGTACGAGAAACGGAATTCCGCTTTCCTCAACTATGGCATCGGTCTGTGCAAGTATACCGGCAGTCGGGGCAAGGGCGGCGCGTCCGATGCCTCTGCGGAGCTGGTGGCCTATGTCCGGCGGATCTTTGATGAAAATGGCGTTGTCTGGCAGATGGCGGAGCTGGGCAAGATAGATGCCGGCGGCGGTGGAACCGTGGCAGCCTACATGGCCAATCGGAATATCGACACGCTGGATGCAGGCGTGCCGGTGCTGGCTATGCACGCCCCCTTCGAGGTGGTGGCCAAGCTGGACTGCTACATGACGTATAAGGGAATGACAGCGGTGTATAAGAACTGATGTTTTTTCTTTCAAGAAAAAGCACACAGCGATATCGTGCCTCTCACTAGGGAAGGAATTGTATGGAGGCGGGAGAGCACCTCTGCGGCAAAAAGCCGGCGCAGCGTTGAGCTGCGCCGGCTTTCATGGTCAGGGTCGGGGGCGGAATTTTTCCAAGCAAATCAAAAAAATGATTTCCAATAGTTTTCCGCGCTCCTCTGTCCAATTCGCACAGATCGATCCAGATCCCTTCATCATGAATGTTGGCGCCTTCCACCGCGCGATAGAATCGCTGGGTATCTTCATTGGCTGCCATCAAGGCGATAAGTTGGGAAGCTCCGGCCTGCTTCATCTGGCGGCGCAGCTCCGCAAGCAGGGCCTGGGCAGTCCCGGCGTGACGGATGCTTTTGACCATGCAGATCCAATCCAGATAACCATTCACTGAGCCGTCAAACCGGCTGGCAAGAATAGCACCATCAATGCGGCCTATCACTTGGCCGCTCTCACAGGCCGGCAGGGAAATAGCATTGGAAAACCGAGGGGCATTAGTTGAAGGCGGCCTCCACCCTTTTCTTGCCCGGCACATAGGCAGCTTGTCCTTGGACAAACCGGTGTATAAGGGGAATATTCCCCCTCATGAATAAACTGTAAATATATTGAAAAATTTGCAAACTCTCTTGAATATTCAGTAAAGATGTGGTATACTGAAAACGCTAAGCGACGGCGCAGTATCCTAGTCAGATCTGCCGTTTCCGAAGAAGGGCCTAAAAATCCTTTAAAGGGCATAGCTGTGAAACCTCTGGTGCCTGCTGCAAACGCCCAGTTTGGGGTGGGTGCTGGGCGGGAAGCGCGGACTCCCCGCGCTTGCGGATTCAGGGCGTTCCCCAATGGCATGGGGAAGCCGACCCTGCTTTCGTGGAGACCTGTTTTTGTGCATGGGCGTACTCCCTTTGCGGTACTTCGACCCATGTACGACTCAGGGTAGAAACCTGTATTGCGGTGCTACCCGGTCAAAGAGCCGTGAACGCTGTGTGCAGATGTAGCCTGCCTTGCGTGGGCATGGCGGATAGGAGAACTACCCCGCTTTTCCCCGGCCAGGGAAGAGCGTGGATTGCTCCTTGAAACCCTGCCTGCAAAAGAGGCTAAGAAGCGGTTTGACTGCGGTGGAAAACACCTAGGCTGTCGTCACTGGGCAGACAAGGGATTGCAGTGCGGACTAAGTGGCAGTCGGGCAGCGCGGTGGGCAACGCCGCGCCGGGGCGCTGAAAGGGAAACCGCCCGATCGGCAACGAGGGGTGTGACCCGGGGAAATCCAGCCCGTACCTAAGCCGTAAGATTTACCTTGCCTGTTGCCGGCGTTTAGCTTTTTTTGCGATAGCGGAGTGAGCTCCGTCCCGTCCGCTTGGCGGGACGGAGTTCTTTTATATCTGAATAGTCGGATAAAGGGGGGCGATGGAGGTGAAACGGAAGCTTGCGCTGCTGCTTGCGTTGCTGCTGGGTCTGACCGCCTGCGGGGAGGACCGGGCTGAAAAAACCGTATACCTGCCGGAGGAGGCGGCCTTTACCACCGGACTGGACTGGGTGCGGGACGCGTGCCTGTCCGGCGATTTCCTGTATCTGCTGGGTACCGTCCGGGAGCGGGTAGGGCAGGCCGGCAGCAGGGACCGCTGGACCCTGTACCGGGTTCCCATAGAGGGAGGCGCAGGAGAAGAGCTGCCCTTTGAAAGTCCGTTCTCCGGTGGGAATGCGGATGATTGCTATTCTCCGTCCCTCCGCTCCGGAAGGGACGGATCGGTATGGGTGCTGGATGATACGTTTTATGACAATTCCGACCCCGTATATCTGTTTCGCCGGCTGGACCGGACAGGGAGGGAGCTGGAACGGTTTGATTTCAGAAAAAGCGAAAAGCCTTTTTTGGAGCAGTTCGGACGGTCTGTCTGGAGCCTGTCGGATGTTGCTGCGAATGCGGACGGCAGCCTCTTTGCCCGGGGCGGGAATCAGGCGGCCATGCTGGACAACGAGGGGAATGCCCTCTATACGCTGACGCTGGATAGGCTGGAAGAGGAGTTCCCCGCGTATTCCGACGGGTTTATCGCTCTGGGCGGCGGAGGCCTGGGCCTTCTGGCCAAGCGGAAGGAGGAAGAGGGAGAGGATCGGCTCTGGCTCCAGACCATTGATATGGAGGCGCGGGACTGGGGGGAGGCTTTTCTTCTTCCACAGCGAATCAGGAAGGTGTGGCCCGGAGACGGAGATGCGCTGTTTTACTGTCAGGATGAAACGAGCCTGTATGTCTGGCGGGAGGGGGAAGCGGAGCCGGAGCGGATATTAGACTGGATGGATTCCCGGCTGGACGGCGATCTGGTGCAGGATTTGGCAGTCCTTCCGGACGGCCGGATCGCCGTAGTGAGCGAGAGGCGGTATGACGGAGGAAACGGGACGGTACTGCATCTGCTCTCCCCGGCGGATGCTGCCGGGTTGAAGCCCAGAAAGGAATTGGTTTTCGGAACCATTTCCCTTAGCGGGGAGGATCGGGCAAGGATCAACCGTTTCAACAGTGAGAGCGGGGAGTACCATATCACCGTGGAGGATTATGCCGTATACCAGAGCGATACCGGCTATATTGACTGGAACGCCAGCCGGACCCGGATGGCCACAATGATTTCAGCCGGAGCGATACCGGATATTCTGGATATGGACGGTCTTCCGTTACGGCGGTTCGGGAGCCGGGGCTTTCTGGAGGATCTGTGGCCATGGATCGACGGCGATCCGGAACTGGGGCGGGAGAAGCTGATGACCCGGCCCCTGGAGGAGGCGTCTCAGGACGGACGGCTGTATATTCTGGGAGAAGCCTTCGGAATACACACCCTCGTGGGACCCGCGGATATGGTGGGGGACCGGATGGGGTGGAGCTACGAAGATTTTCTGGCGGTCCGGGAGGCTATGCCGCCGGAGTTCGTCATGCTGGAAACGGGCGGCGCCGACAGGACGGGCATGCTGCAATCGCTGCTGTGGGAGGAGGAGGATGTTTTCCTGGATTGGGAAGCCGGGATCTGCCGGTTTGACAGTGAGGAATTCCGGGAACTTCTGGAATTCTGCTGCCAGCTTCCCGAGGAGGACTCATGGAGGAGCGATGCTGGTATGCTGGAGGGGAATGCCGTGGCCATGAGGGCTCATGTGTTCTCTTTTGACGGGATGTTTGACGGAGCCGCCATGTACAAAGGCATGTGCGGAGGTGATATGGCGTATATCGGCTATCCCACGGCCTCCGGGCGGCCGGGAGCCAGCTTTCGCCTCTCGCAGAAGCTGGCCATGACCACCGCCTGCCGGGAGAAGGAAGGGGCGTGGTCCTTCCTGCGGACGCTGCTGCTGCCGGAGGAGCATACCGTGAATTATGAATCGCTTACGGACAAGGCGGTGTTCTATATCAACAAAGCGGCCTTCCGAAACATGACAGAGCAGGCCATGACTCCGGCTTACGCGGTGGACGAAGAGGGAAACTACCGCCTGAGTCAGGACGGCGGCCGGATTGAGAAGCCCAAACGGAGTTTTTCGATAAACCATGTACGCAACCCTTGTGAAATTTATGCCTTTACGGAGGAAGACTACGAACAGTGGATGGCGCTGTATGAAGCCGCGTCGGGACTGAATGATTTTGACAGCGCCCTGGCAGACATCATTACAGAGACGGCGGGGGCATGCTTCGCCGGAGACAAGACCCTGGACGAGACGGTGGAGCTGATTCAGAACCGGGCGAGCCTGTATATCAGCGAGCAATCGTAAGCAATCGGTAGAGATAGGAGGAGAAACGATGAAAAAGAGAGCAATGGTGCTGCTGCTGATTCTGGCTCTGCTGCTGGGACTGACGGCCTGCGGTAAAAAGGAGAAAGCCCCTTACAATGGAATCATCTATACGGAGGAGGAGGCGGCGCTTCGTCTGGACCGGCTGGGGGATCCACAGGTCTTGGATGGATGTGTGGTGGAAGATACCATTTATCTGCTCATTTATGGGGCTGACGGCCAGAGCTATCAGGTCGTGCGCCAGCCTCTGGCAGAGGGCGAGGCGGAGCTGCTGCCTGCTTATCAGCCCCTGGGCGGCGAAAACGCCTTTTCCCTGAACGGAAGTCTCCGGGCCGGCCCAGAGGGAACGCTGTGGCTATGGGAGATGGCCAGCGTCAACGGCTTCAACGCGGACGGAGAATTCACCGGCCGGGAGGACCTGGCTGTTCTGCGCCAGCTGGACGCGGAAGGAAGGGAACTCTTCCGGTTTGAGGAGGACCAGGAAAAATTGCAGGAGGCGCTGGGACTGGGAAGCATAAGTGAAATCCTGTCGGACGCGGAGGGGGATCTGATCGTCCGGGCCGAGAAGGGGCTGGCGGTGATGGACCGGGACGGTGCGCTTCAGTTTACCATGGAGCCGGATTCGGCCTATGGCTCGGTTGCCCTGCTCGGCGACGGGCGGGTGGGCTTCTGCGATTGGAATCTGACTGACGGCTGCCGCCTGCGGGTTATTGACAAAGCCTCCGGAGGCTGGGGGCAGACATATCCTCTGTCCATGGCGGATACAGCCGGCGTGCATGACGGGGATGAGACCGCCCTTTTTTACTACAATCTGGGCGACGAGCTGTGGGCATGGCGGCAGGGGGAGGACGGGGATCCCGGACAGGGTGAGCGGATGCTGAACTTTCTGGATGCTGGGATTGACCGGAATTCCGTCAATTCTTTTTCCTTCTTGTCCGGCGGCCGGCTGGCGGTGCTATGCGGCCAGCTCTGGGAGGATGCGTCCAAAACGAAGCTGAGCATTCTTACGCCCACCGAGGCGGCCTCCCTGCCGGAGAAGAAGGTGTTGACTTACGCCGCCTTCTACCTGGGTCTCAGTGAGCGGGCGGCCATCCTGGAATTTAACCGGACCAACCCGGAGTATGTGATCTCTGTGACGGACTACAGTCAGTACGGCACTTTGACGGACCTCTCCGGCGGCATGACCAAGCTGGCCACAGAAATCGGGGCGGGACGCGTTCCGGATATTCTGGCCGTTTGGAATATCCCGGTGGTCCAGTGGGGCGCGAGGGGGTTGCTGGAGGATCTGTGGCCGTATATTGATAACGATCCGGAGCTGGGCCGGGAGAAGCTGATGACCCGGGTTCTGGAGGCAGCTGAAACCGGCGGGAAACTTTATGAGATCAGTGACAGCTTCCGGTTCTGCACTCTGACGGGTGCGCGGAGCGTGGTAGGAGACCGGTATACCTGGACCGGGGAGGACATGTGGGCGGCCCTGGAAAAGATGCCGGAAGGGAGTGTCCCCATGCGGGCAAGTCAGGACAGAAGCGGCGTGCTGCTGGGGCTGATGCAGATGGACTGGGACAGGTTTGTGGACTGGGAGAAAGGGAACTGCCGGTTTGACAGCGAGGAATTCCGGGAGCTGCTGGAATTCTGCGGCAGCTTTCCGGCGGCCGGCTCGGATACCGGCTACCAGGGAGAGGCGCTGGAGGTGCTGGAACGGCGGCAGATGCTGCTGAGCTGGGACGTCATGGAGCTGGACGACTTGCAGGAATACCGGTTCCTGTTTGGAGACGAGGTATCCTTTGTGGGCTACCCCAACCCCTGGGGAGAAGTGGGCAGCAGCTTCATGCTGGAGAAGGGGCTGTCCATGTCCAGTGATTGCAGACACAAGGACGCGGCGTGGTCCTTTATGCGTCAGCTGCTGCTGCCTCATGAGACTATCGAATCGAATGATTTTTTGGCTTTCCCCATCAACAAATCGGATTTTCAGAAAAAGATGGAGCAGGACATGACGCCCAAGCGGGTGAAAAACGGTCAGGAGATCCCGTATACCGTCACGGTGGACGCAGGGAGTGTGGAGCTGACCCGGGATGCTTACGCTGCCACACAGGAGGATCTGGACCAGATTATGGCCCTGTATGAGCAGGTGGATACGGTGCTTCGCGTGGACAGCGCCCTGGCGGACATCATTGCCGGGACGGCGGGGGCCTATTTCGCCGGAGACAAGACCCTGGACGAGACGGTGGAGCTGATTCAGAACCGGGCGAGCCTGTATATCAGCGAGCAATCATAAGCAATCGGTAGAGATAGGAGGAGAAACGATGAAAAAGAGAGCAGTAGCGCTGCTGCTTGTTCTGACCCTGCTGCCGGGCCTGACGGCCTGTGGTGCGAAAGAGAAGGAGGAAGCGGAGCCGGACCGCTATGGTGGCATCCGGTATCTTCCTGTGTTCCGGGAGCTGGACATGGACTTAGACGAGATCCGAAGCGGCTGCGTCATGGGGGATTATGTGTATCTCACCGGCTCCGTTATCACAGATGAGGACTACTATGACAGGGAGGCCCGGCTGCTGCGGGTCCCCCTGGAGGTTGGAGAGATCGAGAGCCTGCCCGGCTGCGTCACCTCCAGCAAGGACCGGAACGTGATCTATTCCACTGAGGGACTGGCTGTGGCTGCCGGAGAGGAGGATACCCTGTGGCTGCTGGAAAAGGTGGGGAGCTGGATCTATGATTTTCCGGAGGACTTCGATCCCTATGATATGTCCCAGGGGAGCCGGGGAGAATATTACATCAGCAGCGAGAGCAACTATGTCCTGCTCCGCCTGGATGAGGATGGAAATGAGCTCTCCCGGCAGGAGTGGCCCCGGAAAGAGCTGGAGGCCAAGTTGAAGATGGAGTTCATCGACGAGGTCTACATCGGCGCTGGAGGTGAACTCACCTTCTGGAACCGCTACGAGAGGGAAGAGCTGGTGACGATGGATAAAACCGGAGAGGTGCTGGGCCGGGTGACTCCGGAGGATCAGAATCAGAACTGGAACGGCCTGGTGCGCCTAGGCGATGGGCGGCTGGCCATGTGTAGCTACGGAACCGGGACCAGCCGCACAAATCTCCAGGCCCTCTCCCGGAAGGGAGATGCCTGGGAGGAAAGCTGGGAGCTGCCAGATTTCACCACCGTCTACGACGGCGATGTAAACCATCTGTTCTACTACAACGCAGGCAGCGACCTGCTGGCCTGGCGGGAACCTGCTCCCGCAGAGAGCGGTGAGCCGGAGGAGAACATGCCCCTGCTCAGCTGGGTCAACACGGGCCTGGACAGCGGTGGGGACCGGTCGGTGACGCGATTTTTGCCCGACGGGCGGCTGGTGGTGGTCCAGGGCGGTGGGCGGTGGAGCACCACGGACATGGCGGCGGAGCTGGTCGTTCTGACGCCTACCGGCAATCCGCCGGAGCGGACCGTATTGACACTGGGAACGGCGCAGCTGTACAGCGACGTGGAGGAGGCCGTTCGGAAATTTAATCGAGAGAACCACGACTACTGCATTGAGGTCCGGGAGTATATGGACTACGACTCCGGGGAGAGCTGGGAGGAGGCCCGGACCCGGCTGGCCACGGAGGTGGGGGCGGGACATATCCCGGACATCCTGGATATGAACGGGAT
>CAJTUD010000024.1:22155-37774 GCA_910579725.1 uncultured Oscillospiraceae bacterium
CCGCTGTACACCTGGGCCGCCTCAGGGGTGCTGGAGGATCTGTGGCCTTGGATCGACCTGGACCGGGACATCCAGCGGGAGGACCTGATGACCCGGGTGCTGGAGGCGGCGTCCATCGACGGAAAGCTCTACGAACTCTCTGCGGGCTTCTCCTTTGCCACTGCGGTCGGAGCGGAGGATGCCGTGGGAGACCGGACAGCCTGGACGGAGGAGGAGATGTGGCAGGCTCTGGAGAATATGCCAGAGGGCTGCCTGGCGGTGTCGTACAGCAGAGAGGGGCTGCTGCGAGCGATGCTTCAGACCTTTTGGGACCGGCTTGTGGACTGGGAGAACGGAACGTGCGGTTTTGACAGCCAGGAGTTCCGGGAGATTCTGGCATTCTGCGGCCGGTTTCCGGAAGAGAGCATACCTTATGGGGAGCGGCGGGAGATGCTGGGCGACCGGACGCTGATGCTGATGACCCAGCATCCCAGAAACTTCTGGGATTTGCAGAGCATTGAGACAGATATCCGGGGAGAGACGTCCTTTGTGGGTCTCCCCAACCCTTGGGGGGCGACGGGGAGCGCCTTTTCCATGAACGGCGGTCTGGCCATGTCCAGCGGCGGGCAGCACAAGGAGGAGGCCTGGGCCTTTCTGCGTACCCTGCTCCTGCCCGAGGGGCGGTTCTCCGGCAGCCCATTTGTCATCAACTTCCCCATTAACAGGGAGGCGTTTGAGGAGCTGGCCCAGATGGACGGCAAGAGCTTTGGCAGGACGGAGTACGGCTACTCCGACGCCAATGGGCGGTTCCACAGCTACCGCAAGGCCACCGGGAAGGAGTATGCCCAGATCATGGCCCTGTACGAGGCGGTGGACGGCGTATACCGCTGGGACGACAGCCTGGGGGAGATTATTCTGGAGATCGCCGGAGCCTATTTCGCCGGGGACAAGAGTTTGGACGAAACAGCGGAGCTCATCCAGAACCGGGCGAAGCTGTATATCAGCGAGCAATCGTGAGGGAAGGGAGGAGAAGCAGTGAAAAAGCGGACGCTGGCGCTGGCGTTGGTTCTGGCGCTGCTGCCGGGTCTGACAGCCTGCGGGAAGAGAGAAGAGCCGCCGGAGGAAACCGCCGTCTGTCTGGCGGAGCGCATCGACTATACCTCGGAGCTGGAGTGGATTGCGGACGGCTGCGGGGCGGGAGAGGATCTCTATCTTTTGGGCTGTGTTCCGGAGATAGACGAGAACGGCTGCCATAACGGGGATAGAGACCGTCTGATTCGCATCCCCCTGGAGGGGGGCGCTGCGCAGCCGCTGCCGGACTATCGGAGCATTGCCGGGGAGAGCGGGTGGAACGTGCGGAGCTTTCCTGTACCGCTCAGCCTCCACGCCGGAACAGACGGCTCCCTTTGGCAGGCGGAGAACGTGCGGGAGATCGTCTATGATCTGCCCGGCGATTTCGACCGGTATACCGGAGACTGGGGACTTTATGACTCTGAAGCCCGGAGCCGCTGGGTGCTGCGGCAGCTGGACGGAAGTGGGAAGGAGCTTTTCCGCTTTGAGCGGGATGAGGAGGAGCTAAACAGCCTGCTCCACTTTGAAGAGCTGATTGAGCTGCTGCCGGATGGCGGCGATGTTGTGGTTCTAGGGGCTGCGGCCGTGGGGGTTCTCACGGCGGCGGGAGAGGTGCGCTTTACTCTTCCTATGGATCATCTGCTCGAGGACTTTACGGTCACGCCTGCTCTGGTTCTGCTGGGAGACGGGCGCGTGGGTGTGACCTATCCTATGGGTATGGGGGCGGATTTCTATTTGTGTCTGCGCACGATTGACAAGGAGGCGCACAGCTGGGGAAAGGAATACCTTCTGCCTTTTGACGGCGGCGTGTATGACGGAGATGAGAATGCGCTGTTCTATTATCTGGCGGGCAGCGATCTCCGGGCCTGGCGGGAGGACACACAGACGGCTGGGGAGGGAGAGAAACTTCTCAACTGGCTGGACGCGGGGATCGACTGCGAAGCACTGCACTTTGTGGAACCCATGGAGGACGGCCGGGTGGCGGCCCTGGCCCGGACCGGGGAGAATAGTATGTGGATTGCAAACAGGACGGACGTCACTCCCGGCGCCACGGAGCTGCTGCTCCTGTCGTCCGGTCCCTCGGAGAAAAAGGTGCTCACCTACGCGACCCTGGGTCTGAGTGGCGAGGACCGGGCGGCGATTCTGGAATTCAACCGGACCAACCCGGAGTATCAGATTATGGTGAAGGACTATCTCGACTACAGTGCCGGCGGCTCCCGTCAGGATGCTATCACCCGTCTGGCCACGGAAGTCGGGGCGGGGAAGATGCCGGATATTCTGGTCATAGAGGATTTGCCTGTGGACCAGTGGGGCGCGGCGGGGCTGCTGGAGGATCTGTGGCCCTGGATCGATTTGGACCGGGACATTAGCCGGGAGAACCTGATGGAGCGGGTATTCCAGGCCATGGAGGTGGACGGAAAGCTCTATGAGATCACCGACGCATTCCAGTTCTGGACGCTGATGGGCGCGAAGGAGCTGGTGGGGGACCGCATGAGCTGGACCACAGAGGATCTGGAGGCGGCCCTGGCAAAGCTGCCGGAGGGGAGCGTCGGGATCGACGAGGGCGGCACCGGCCTGCTGCTGAGTATGCTGAATCTGGATTGGGATCAGTTTGTGGACTGGGAGAAGGGGACGTGCAGCTTTGACAGCCAGGAGTTCAGGGAGCTTCTGAAATTCTGCGGCGGTTTCCCCGAAAACGTGTCCGGCGACCGCTGGGAACGCGTGAATGACGGGCGGCAGGTGGTTTGCAGCATCTTCATGAATGATTTTGAGTCGGTTCAGGTGGCAAAGGCGGTAGTCAACGGGGAAGTCTCCTTTGTGGGCTATCCCAATGAGACGGGCAAGGTGGGCAGCAGCTTTTTTGCCCCGAGAACCCTCTCCATGAGCAGCAGCTGCCGGTATAAGGAGGGAGCCTGGGCCTTCCTGCGGACCATGTTGCTGCCCGGCGGCAGGCCGACGAACCCATTTTGGCAGCAAAACAAGTTCTTCACCAACCGGGAGAGCTTTGAAAAAGCAGCGCAGGCGGCGATGAGCTCGGAGATTTCCCATGCCTCGTATTACGGAAATATTTGCGTACGCTATGATAAGGTCAGCCAGGAGGAGTACGACCAGATTATGGCGCTGTACAACGCCGTGGATACGTTTTACCGCCAAAACATCAACCTGGAGACCATCATTGAGGAGGCGGCAGGGGCATACTTTGCCGGAGACAAGAGCCTGGACGAGACGGCGGAGCTGATACAAAACCGGGCGAAGCTGTATGTCAGTGAGCAAGCATAGTTATTATTTCCAACAGGACGGAAAGTGAGGAGAAATTTTCTTGGAAGCAGGCGACAATAAAGACAATAAGAAAAAATCCCCCAAAAAGGGGAAGCAAGGGAAGTCGTCCAGCCGCTGGGCGGTGCAGGTGTTCTTCATCGCCGTGACGCTGTCGGCGGCGCTGAGCTTTGCCTCCGATCAGGCGCTGGACGGGGCGGGACTGGTGGTGGCTTTTGCGGTGCTGCTGGCGTTTATTCTGCTGGGCATCGTGTTTGATGTCATCGGCGTGTCGGTGACAGCGGCGGACGAAAAGCCGTTTCACTCCATGGCTGCCAGAAAAACGCCGGGAGCCAGGGAGGCTCTGAATCTTATCCGGAAGGCCGACAAGGTGTCCAGCTTCTGCAACGACGTGGTGGGAGACATCTGCGGCATCATTTCCGGTTCCACCGGAGCGGTGATTGTAGTGCAGATGCAGGCTGCGTTCAGTTTTCTGCCAATGGTTGTGACATCCCTGGCGGTGACGGCGCTGACTTCCGGACTGACCATCGGAGGCAAAGCCTTGGGCAAGAGCTTCGCCATTGCCAAGAGTACGGCGGTGCTCCAGCTGGTGGGGAGGATCTTACATCTGTTCAGCCACAAGAAGAGGTGAATCTATCTTGATTTTAGAGCATATTTCCTCCCCAGAAGATATAAAAACGCTGGACGGCGGCCAACTGGTCCGGTTATGCGGAGAGCTGCGGGAATTTCTGGTGGAGAGTGTGGCATGCACTGGGGGCCATCTGGCCTCCAATCTGGGGGCGGTGGAGCTGACAGTAGCCCTGCACCGGGTTTACAACACGGAGCGGGACCGGCTGGTGTTCGACGTGGGGCACCAGTGCTACGTTCACAAGATTCTTACCGGGCGGCGGGAGCGGTTCGGGGGTCTAAGGCAGCTGAACGGCCTGGCGGGTTTCCCCAAGCCGGAGGAGAGCGTCCACGATGCTTTTGTGGCGGGGCACGCCTCCAATTCCGTGTCCGTGGCTCTGGGCATGGCCCGGGCCCGGACGCTGCGGGGAGAGGACTACGCCGTGGCGGCACTGCTGGGGGATGGGGCTCTCACCGGAGGGCTGGCTTATGAGGGGCTCAACGACGCGGGCGCGTCCGGAGAGAGGCTGGTGGTGATTCTCAACGACAACGGCATGTCCATCGATCCCAATGTGGGCGGCGTGGCCACACATCTCAGCCGCCTGCGGCTGCGTCCGGGATACTACCGGTTCAAGAAGGGCTACCGGACGGTGCTGGAGCATCTCCCCGGAGGCCGGACGGTGTATCAGTTCAACCACCGGCTCAAGAAAGGTGTCAAGCGGGCTATTTATCCCTGCTCCATGTTTGAGGACATGGGCTTCACCTACATGGGCCCGGTGAACGGGCACAACGTGGAGCAGCTGTGTACGGTTCTGGCCTGGGCGAGGGAGATGGGCGGACCGGTGCTGGTTCATGTGCGCACAGTGAAGGGGAAGGGTTACGCCCCCGCCGAGCGGCAGCCGGAGCGCAGTCACGGCGTAGCGCCTTTTGATCCGGCCGTGGGGCCGGATCTGGGACGAAGCATTGATTTTTCCTATATCCTAGGTCACGAGCTGGTGGAGATGGCGGGAAAGGACCGGCGGCTGTGCGCCGTCACCGCCGCTATGGCGGAGGGAACGGGATTGCAGGAGTTTGCCTCGGCGTGGCCCAAGCGGTTTTTCGATGTGGGCATTGCCGAGGGCCATGCGGTGGCCATGGCGGCGGGCATGGCAAAGCAGGGGATGATTCCTGTGTTCGCCGTATATTCCACGTTTTTGCAGCGGGGCTTTGACATGCTGCTCCACGACGTAGCGCTTCAGGGGCTGCACGTAGTGCTGGCCGTGGATCGTGCGGGGCTGGTGGGCTCCGACGGTCCCACCCACCACGGGTGTCAGGATGTGGGGTATCTGACTCAGATCCCCGGTATGACGGTGCTGTGTCCGGCTTGCTTTGGAGAGCTGAAAGCCATGCTGCGGGCCGCCGCCGCCATGGACGGTCCTGTGGCCATCCGGTATCCCCGGGGCGGAGAGGGGCGGCAGTACCCGGACTGGAACGGGGAAACTGCGTCCTTGCTGCGGCAGGGAGCAGACGTGACGCTGGTGTCCTATGGGACACTGACGGATGAACTCCTGGCAGCGGCGGAGCTGCTGGAGGAGACAGGCGTCAGCGCGGAGGTTGTCGGACTCCACCGCATCGCACCCTTGGACGCGGAGCTGGTGGCGGAGTCGGTCCGGCGCACCGGACGGTTGCTGGTGCTGGAGGACTGCGTCGAAAACGGGTCCGTCGGGCAGCAGCTGGCCACTGCGCTGATGCAGAAGGGAATTCTGCCCAGGGCAATGGTTTTAAAGAACCTGAAAGCCGGCTTTGCACCACAGGGCAGTGTGGCCCAACTGCGGAAGCTGTTGGGACTGGATGCCGGGAGCGTGGCGGAGGCGGTACAGGAGATGTTATGATTTTTATGAAGACGGTGCGGTGGTGATCCAAAACATGACGGAGGCGAGACGGTGCGTCACCCTGGCGGCGGAATATTGCGGCCAGACGGCAGCAGCGTATGGTATCGGGACCCAGTTTATTCCCCCTTATGGAGACTGCCGCAACGACGATGATCTTGTGCTCTATTTATCAAAAAAGCTGCGGTAAGGGAGGGATGGGAAATGACCAGCCGGGAAGTGAAGGAAATTGCTTATGGGCTGGGAGCGGAGCTGTGCGGGATAGCCGGTCTGGACCGCTTTGCGAGTGCACCGGAGGGGTATCATCCTTTGGACGCGTGGCCCGGATGCAGATCGGTGATCTCCTTTGCCTGCCGATTTCCGGCAGCTGGGGCTTCCTGTAAAAACGATGTGATATACACCAGAGTCCGCAACTCCGTCACGGGGAAGATGGACGCGATTGCACTGGATCTTTGTATTGAGTTGGAGAAGCAGGGAATAGCCTGCGTGCCTATCCCCACCAATGAGAGCCGGTGGGATGAGAAAACCGGCCGCTGGAGGTCCATCGTTTCTCAGAAGCACGCCGCTCAGGCGGCGGGGCTGGGGACCATCGGGCGGCATTCCCTGCTCATCACCCCGGAGCTGGGCAGCATGGTCTGGCTGGGGTGTGTGTTGTGTGGAGAGGAGCTGGAGGCGGACCTGATACGGGAACCGGTTTGCGACAATTGCGGAAAGTGCGTGGAGGTTTGCCCGGCCCACGCTTTAGACGGCAAGGAGCTGGTCCAGCAGGCGTGCTGGGACCACGCCTTTGGGGACGACCCTGAGAAACGGGTATGGCGCATTTCCTGCCATGCCTGCCGGGATGTGTGCCCCTACTGCCTGGGAAGCCGGAACGGAGGCTAATGGAATGGTAAAAAAAGATATGCGCCGCAGCGACTGGCGCCGTATCCTCCGGCGGGAGTACATCAGCCGGGACTGCCAAATGTACGGACGCAGGGGAAAGGAGAGCCTGCTGGTCATCCGGGAGATAACCGGGCCTTTGATAGTCCACGACGGGGGCGAGGATGTGCTGATTGCGGAGAAGGACTATGCCTGGGTGCAGATCGCCCTGGAGGGGCTGCCCTTCTGGCTGACCGCCATGTACGACGCCCAGGGGCGGCTGATCCAGATCTATTTCGATATTACCGCAGGTAACCGGTTTGACGACCCGGAAAATCCGACGTTTGTGGATATGTATCTGGATATCGTGGTGAACAGCCGAGGAGAGCTGTTTGTGATGGATCAGGATGAACTGGACGAAGCCCTGGCGAAGGAAATGATTACAGCGGAAGAGTGGAACAAGGCCGAGACGGCCTGTACATACTTGTACGCATATCTGACGGGAAACCGGGAAGCCGTGACCGAACTGTGCGGGCGGGTGTACCGGGAGTTGGGGGAGCGGCTGGCTTCCCGGAAAGAGGGGGAACAAATATGATCGAGATCAGAGAAATCGACGGGATTCATCAGGCGGATATCAATATCCCCAACGAACCCTTTTTGCTGTTCGGCAGGATGGAGATCTCCTATGCCGACGGAAAATGGGGACATAAAGATGTTATTTTTGACAAGGAAAATATGTCGGAAATGTGCTTTCCGGATGAAAACTATGACTATGAGGCGATGAAGGAGAACAGTGTGTTCCTGGGGGCCTACGATGGGGAGCAGTGCGTGGGTCTGGCGATTCTCCAGGATGCGTTTTTCAAGTATATGTACCTCTACGACCTGAAGGTGTCCGGGGCCTGCCGGGGCAAGGGCGTGGGCCATGCGCTGATGAAAAAGGCAGCGGAGGTTTGCAAGGCCAGAGGATACCGGGGCCTCTACACCCAGGGCCAGAACAACAACCTGGGAGCCTGCAAATTCTACATCAAAGCCGGCTTCCGCATCGGCGGATTGGATACGGAGGTTTACAAGGGCACCAGTCAGGAGGGCAAGGCTGACATCCTGTTTTATCTGGATGTATAGGCGAGAGAAAAGAAATGTTACTGCATGAATTTGACCCAAGCCGGGCGGCGGTCATCAACCCGTGGGGTATTATCAAGCCAGTACCGGATTGCCCCAGGGTGGGGGTGTCCTGCTTTGAGCGGGGAACCTTTGAGCGGATGGTGGAGCGGCTGGGCGGAATGGAGATCATGCGGCTGAAAAAAGCCAATTGGGATGCTCCGGTCTACCGGACGGAGTACAAGGGCGTGGAGATAGCTCTGTTTGAGGCATATGTGGGCGCGGCGGGATGCGTGGGGGATCTGGAGGAGCTGTTTGCCGCCGGAGTGGAAAAGCTGGTGCTGTTCGGTACCTGCGGGGTGCTGGACCGGTCTATCGGCGACTGCGGCATCATTATCCCCACCGCCGCCCTGCGGGACGAGGGAGCCAGCTTTCACTACGCGCCGCCGTCGGATGAGATAGCGGTAAATCCCAAATACAGGGAAGAATTTTTGGAGATCTTGAACGAACATAACTGTACATACACCCAGGGCAAGGTCTGGACCACGGATGCCTTTTACAGGGAGACGGCGGAAAAGATGGAGCGCCGGAAGGCGGCGGGGTGCGTGTGCGTGGATATGGAATGCTCAGCGGTGGCCGCGGTGGCTTGGTTCCGGGGGAAGGAAGTGTTTCACTTCTTCCACGCCTCGGATAACCTGGACGGCGGGGAATGGGAGGCGTGGAGCCTCAGCCAGAACGCCAACATCACCGGAAAGGACAAGGCCGCGCTGCTGGCTCTGGAGCTGGCGGTGCGGATTGCGGAAAGGGAGGACTGACATGGCGGACTATATCTTGGATTTGCGGAAAGCGGTAGGCCGCCGTCCGCTGCTCCAGACCGGGGCCGGTGTGATTGTGGTAGATGCCTCAGGCCGCATATTATTGCAGCGGCGCAGCGATAATGGCTGCTGGGACT
Source organism: uncultured Oscillospiraceae bacterium (assembly GCA_910579725.1). Classification (GTDB taxonomy): domain Bacteria; phylum Bacillota; class Clostridia; order Oscillospirales; family Oscillospiraceae; genus Pelethomonas. The sequence goes on from CAJTUD010000024.1 coordinate 30,865, forward strand.
ATGCCGGTGGCTCCATGGAGCTGGGAGAGGAGACCGAGGAGACGGCCCGGCGGGAGCTTCTGGAGGAAACGGGACTGACGGCGCGCCGCCTGGAGCTGTTCGGCGTGTTTTCCGGGAAGGATATGCACTATATTTACCCCAACGGAGACGAGGTGTATAATATAGACGTTATCTATACCTGCCGGGACTACGCCGGAGAGCTGACGCCTCAGAGGGGAGAGGTGGATGAACTCCGTTTTTTCGACGCGGACAGTCTGCCGGAAAATATCTCGCCGTCCAGCAGGAAGCCTCTGGCGCACTGGCTGGCGGCGGAGAAGAGGTAAGGCGGATGATGGGGAAAAAAATCAGATTGGACGTCCTCCTAACGGAGCAGGGGCTTCAGGAGAGCCGCCAGAAGGCCCAGGCCATGATTATGAGTGGGCTTGTCTACGTAAACGGCCAGCGGGTAGACAAGCCCGGCGCTGCTGTGGACCCCGGGGCGAACGTTGAGGTCCGGGGGAACACCCTGCGTTATGTCAGCCGGGGTGGACTGAAGCTGGAAAAGGCTATGGCTGTCTGGCCCATTGCGCTGGCGGGTAAAATCTGTATGGACATAGGCGCGTCCACGGGCGGCTTCACGGACTGCATGCTCCAGAACGGAGCGTCAAAGGTTTATGCGGTGGACGTGGGCTATGGACAGTTGGCCTGGAGCCTGCGCAGCGACGGGCGGGTGGTATGCCTGGAGCGGACCAACGCGAGATATCTGGACCATGGAATCATTCCGGACGAGCCGGACTTCTCCAGCGTGGATGTGAGCTTCATCTCTCTGAAACTGATTCTCCCCGCTATCGCCAGCGTATTGAAGGACGGGGGAGAGACGGTCTGCCTCATCAAGCCTCAGTTCGAGGCGGGGCGGGAAAAGGTGGGCAAGAAAGGTGTGGTCCGGGACCCTGCTGTTCATCAGGAGGTACTGGAGCATTTTCTGGGCCATGCCAGGGAGAGCGGCTTTACGGTGCTGGATCTAAACTATTCTCCTGTCCGGGGGCCGGAGGGAAACATTGAGTATTTAGGCTGGCTGCGGAAGGGCGCGGGGGAGGAAAAAATCTTTGATTTGTCTGCGCTGGTGGAGGCGTCTCACGGGGAGCTGGAGCACAAGTGATATTCTGACGAAAATTTGAGAGAGAACATCATAGCTGATTCCGGTATAGATGAAATGCAGGAAATGCAAAGGAACTTTCAGGACAAGTATGGAGATAATAGGAGCCTGTATTGCCGGAACGGTACGGAGGTGCGTGAAATGAAGCGCGTGATATTGTGTCCCAACCCCTATCGGGATAAGGGGCTGACCGCGGCAAAAGCGGCGGAGGAGATTCTGCGGAGCGCAGGGCTGAGTGCGGTATACTGTCTGCCGTTCAAGCCGGAGGGAGGGGAAGGGCAATTCAGCGTACCCTGCCGGCCCCTTCAGCAGGAGCTGCGGCGCAGTGATCTGGTGATCGCCTTTGGCGGGGACGGAACCATACTGCACCTGGCCCGGGCGGCTTCCATGCGGGGGATTCCGGTGCTTGGGGTGAATCTTGGGAGTCTGGGGTTTATGTCCGACCTGGAGCTGAGCGAGCTGGCGCTGCTGAAAAATCTGGCGGCGGGCCGCTACCGGAAGGAAAAGCGGATGATGCTGGACGTATCCGTCCTCCGGGAGGGTCGGACGGTTTATACCGGCGGGGCGTTAAACGACGCGGTGGTCACAAAGGGGGCCATGGCCCGGGTGGTGCGCCTGCAAGTAACTGCGGGGGAGGACCAGCTGGGCATTTTCTCCGGAGACGGCGTGGTGGTAGCCACACCTACCGGGTCCACAGGCTACTCCCTCTCGGCGGGAGGGCCCATTGTGGAGCCCACAGCGCAGAACTTTGTCATCAGTCCTATCTGCGCCCACACGGTGTTTTCCAAGTCCTTTGTCCTGTCCGCGGCGGGAACGGTGACGGTGACTCCGGCGGAGCAGAACCGCAAGCAGGTTTACCTGTCAGTGGACGGCGGCAAGGCTTTTGCGCTGCGTCAGGGGGACAAGATACGCATTTGCCGTTCGCGGTACGAGACGGAGCTGCTGCGGCTGACGGACAAGAGCATCTATGAAATATTGCGGACGAAAATGACAGGAGGCATCGGCTATGAAAAATGACCGGCAGAAGAGAATCATGGAGATTGTGGAGCGGGAGGCCATCGACACCCAGGAGCTGCTCCAGCGGCGTCTGCTGGAGCAGGGGGTCAGCTGCACCCAGGCCACCATTTCCCGGGACATCAAGCAGCTGCATCTGATTAAAGAGCCGGTGGGCCAGGGGCGCTACCGCTACACAGTGTCCAGCCAGCGGAACCGGCTGAATGCGGCGGACAAGCTGCGGAGCATTTTCCGGGAAAGCATCATCAGCGTAGACAGCGCACAGAACATTATTGTCATCAAGACGATGCCCGGGCTGGCCAATGCGGCGGCCGCCGCGTTGGACGGCATGAATATTTCCGACATGGTAGGCAGCCTGGCGGGGGATGATACAGCACTGCTGGTCATGCGGGACACGGAATCCGCGCGCGGATTCTGCGAGGAGATTCACGAAATGCTGAAATGAGCATTCTGCCGTCCAGCGGGCGGCACAGCGGCAGTTTCTATTTGCAGTCCCGGGAGTTCCCTGCGGGCTTGTCTGGCAGGAGCTGCCGGAAGCATCCTCAAACAAATATTTTGCCCGATACGCGGGACCCGGTCCGGTTCGGGGCAGGCGGACTGCGGGAAAAGAACGCCCTTGGCGGCCCTCTAGGCCGCGGATCAAAAGCGGAGCCGCCGCTGTGCGGCGGAAGAGAAGAAAGAGGCACCGACTATGTTGCAATTGCTGCATATTGAAAATATCGCGGTCATTGAAGAAGCAGATATCACCTTCGACGAGGGCTTCAACGCCCTTACCGGCGAAACCGGCGCTGGTAAGAGTATCGTCATCGACGCCATGGGAGCCGTACTGGGCCAGCGGACCAGCAGGGATCTTATCCGTACCGGCGCCGCGAAGGCCTTCGTCAGCGCCATGTTTTCCGGCGTGCCGGCGCTGCCGGCGCTGGAGGAGTCCGGCATCCCGGCGGAGGATGGGGAGCTGCTGCTTCAGAGGGAAATCTATGCCGACGGAAAAAATGCCTGCCGGATCGGCGGACGGCCTGTAACTGTAGCCCAGTTGCGGAAAATCGGCGGAGCCCTGCTGAATATCCATGGCCAGCACGACGGCCAGCAGCTGTTGGACGAGGAGCAGCATGGAGCTTATCTGGACAGCTTCGGGCAGGTGGGGGAGGAACTGGAGGCGTATGCCGCCTGCTACGCGGCCATGGAGGAAACCAGGAAAAAGCTGAAATCCCTGCAAATGGACGAGGCGGAGAAGGAACGGCGGATGGACAGCCTCAAATTCCAGATCGACGAGCTGGAGCGGGCCCAGCTGAAGGCTGGGGAGGAGGAGACTCTTCAGCAGCGGTTGAATCTGCTGCGCAACGGCGAGAAATTCATGTCCGCCATCCGGGGAGCCGTGTGGAATCTTACCGGCGGAGACGAGGGCGGCGGTTCGGTGCCGGGACTGCGGGAGGCCGCCGGGGCCCTCTCCGGCGCGAAAGGATTGGACGATCGGTTTGCCCTCCTTCACGAGCGTCTGGAGGGACTGTACTCCGAGGCTTATGATGTGGCGGAGACGCTGCGGGATTTGCAGGACTCCTTTGATTTCAGCCCTCAGGAGCTCGACGAGCTGGAGGGGCGGGCGGACCGGCTCTACCGTTTAAAAAAGAAGTACGGCGCGACGGTGGAGGACATGCTGGAGTACCTGGAGCAGCGGAAGGAGGAGCTCGATCAGATTGCCTTTGCCTCCGACACCGCCGCCCGGCTGGAAAAGCAGCTGGAAAAACAGCGCAGGCAGGCGGTGAAGGCCGCCAGCGTCCTGTCCCAGGCCCGGAAGGCGGCGGCAGCGCGGCTGGAGGAGCGAATTCAGGAGGAACTGCGGCAGCTGGATATGCCCAAGGTGCGCTTTGCCATCTGCTTTCAGGAGAAGGAACCGGATGTCTCCGGGATGGATGTGGTTCGCTTTCTTATGTCCGCCAATGTGGGGGAGGAACTGCGGCCCATCAACAAGGTGGCCTCCGGCGGCGAACTGGCGCGGATCATGCTGGCGCTGAAAAATGTGCTGGCGGAAAATGAGCTCATTGGGACCCTGGTTTTTGACGAGGTGGATACCGGCGTCAGCGGTCGGGCGGCCCAGAAGGTTGCCGCCAAGCTGGCCCAGGTCAGCCGCCGGAAGCAGGTGCTGTGCGTCACCCATCTGCCTCAGCTGGCGGCTATGGCGGACGCCCACTTTTCCGTGGAGAAAGGGGAGAGCGGTGGGAGGACCTATACCAGGGTTCTCCATCTGGACCGGGACCAGAGAAAGCGGGAATTGGCCCGCCTCACCGGCGGCGAGCAGATCACCGCTGCCATGCTGGCGGGCGCCGGGGAGCTGCTGGATGGGGCGGAGGAATATAAGAAGAGCATTTGACGGGAAAGGAAAAGCTTCCATGGGAGATATCGGACATTTGAAAAAATACCTGCTGACGGTTCATCCGGTGCGGAAAACCGGAGCGCAGAAAAAGGAATTCCGCCAGTGGCTATTGCGGGAACTGAAGCGGGCGGGGTGGAGGGTCGGAGAGGAAACGTACGGTAAATTCAACGGCAGCGTCAACGTGGTGGCCGGGGATCCGGAGCAGGCGGAGGTATTTCTCTGCGCCCACTATGATACCGGCTCAAGAATGCTGATTCCCAATTTTGTTTCGCCTACCAATGTGGCGGCCCATGTGTGCTACCATCTGGCGGCGGCGGTGGGACTGGCGGGGGCGGCGTTCCTACTGATCCACACTTACAGGCTTCTTGAAGAGATTGGTTCTGGCGGTGGCGGGACTGTGGATAGCTGCTTACGGCCCCGCCAATCAGAATAACGCCAATGGAAATTCTTCCGGTGTACTGGCCCTGCTGGCGGCGGCCGGGGAGGCGAGATTTGATAAACGGGTCTGTCTGGTATTTCTGGACAATAACGAGAGGACTCTTCTGGGGGCATCAGCCTTCAAAAAAAAGCATGCGGAACAGGCGGCCAGGCGGCTGTTTGTCAACCTTGACTGTGTGGGGGACGGTGCGGATCTGCTGGTGATTCCTTCCAAGCACAGCCGGTGGGACGCTGCGCTGACAGATGCGCTGGCGGAGGCCTTTCAGGAGGGGGAGGAGCTGCGGCCCCATATTCTGACCAAGGGCCTGCAATACTATCCCTCGGACGGCCGGAAATTCAAGTTCCGGACGGATCTCTGCGCCTGCCGCTATTTGGCAGGACTGGGGTACTACATCCCCCACCTGCGCACAAAGAGGGACACAGTGCTGGAGGAGAGCAACATATCTTATATTGCCCGGAGTCTGGCAAGGTTTCTTCCGGCGTACCTGGACGGCGGCGAGTGAAATTTGAAAGGAGACAGATGTATGAATGACTGGCGGTACGTCATGTTCATTGAGAAGACAAAAATGTACAATCGGATGACAAGAGCCGTTGTTGAACGGCATGTAGACAACCTGAAAAACCTGGACAGCCAAGGACATCTGGAGCTTGGCGGCGTGTTCAAGGGATATCCGGGCGTTGCCGGAATGTATATTCTGAAAGCGGAAAGCTATGAGGAGGCCGAGGAGCTGTGTAAAATGGAGCCTCTGGTGGTGGAGGGATACGCGACCTACAAGCTGAAAGCTTTGCAGGTGGCGAATAAGGATAATAACTATTTGCTGTAAAAATACAGGTTTTCAGCTTTCTGCACCGCTTTTTCTTACCGCTCCATTCCCCTGTGCATTTCCCGACAGCTTTTTGCTCCTTTTCCTGCTACAATATGGAAAAACCGTGACAGGGAAGGGGACAAGCTATGAAGATCGCCAACATCACCCTGGACAGGCCCCGGGCCGGGGAGCTTTTGCGGCTGGCGGGCTATGGAGCGGCGGGATTTTTTGCCGCAGGGTGCTGCCTGGATGGCCGCGCGCCTTTGGCGGCAGGGCTGACGGCGGCCTGCAAGCCGGGGAGGAATGCCATGGCCGCCCTGCTGGGCGGCGTGCTGGGCAGTCTGATATTTCTTCCGTTCGGTCCGGCGCTGCGTTGCAGCGGGATTTTGATTTTGATTTACGCGGTGCTGTCCGCCTTCCGGGATACGAAATGGTTTCAGCAGGGGTGGTTCCGTCCTATTGCCGCCGCAGGGGCGGCACTGGCGGTGGAGCTGGCCTACGCGCTGCAAATGGGTCTGAACACGGCCAGTCTGACGAGAATGGCGGCTTCCACGGCCCTCTCGGGGGTGCTGTGCCACTATTGTGCGCTGCTGCTGCGGGAGACTGCCATTCCCCGACGGAAGGCCGCCCGGGAGTCTGACAGTCTTCGCCAGCGGCTGCGGCTCAGCGCCGAGGCCCTGCGTTCGCTGGGGGAGAGCTTTGTCCCTCCCCAGCCGAAGAAGGAGGAAAATCCCGCCGTCATTTTTGACCGGGCGGCAGAGGTGGTCTGCCGGGGTTGTGCGCTGCGGGATTTGTGCTGGAGCAAGGAGTATGTTTCCACTTACAACGCCTTCAACGACGCCACACCGGTGATGCTGGAGCGGGGGCGGGCGGAAGCCTCCGACTTTGCCTCCCACTTTGCCTCCCGGTGCATCCACTTTCCCCAACTGCTCTCCGCCATCAACACTGAGGTGACGGCGCTGCTGCTGAGGCGGCAGTACCGCCGGCAGCTGGCCCGGGAGCGGGAGCGCAGCCGCGGGCAGTACGCCCAGTTGGGGGAGCTGGTGGCCCAGGCCATTGCCGTGCCGGAGGCCCCGGCAGCGGCGGGAACGGAGCGGCGCAGGACGGGACCTCCCAGGACAGCGCGGCCCAGGAGGAAAGCGTCGG
>CAJTUD010000025.1 GCA_910579725.1 uncultured Oscillospiraceae bacterium
CCGGAAGGCATGAGCCTGGGCAGCACCGCCGTCACCTACGAGCTTGGTCCGGTCAATCTGGGCAGCTACTACGACATCGGCGCAATGATTGACGGCCAGACCCTCACCCTGCCCATTAAGGCGGTGGAGAGCGACAGCGAAACTAAAATCGGAACCATCACCGTCACCATCCATACCCAAAACTTCGAGGATATGACCGCCACCATCGACGTGCGGAGCGTCAACAAGATCATCCCCACCGGCGGACCCAACCTGAGCGGGACCACCCTCACCTATGGGCAAGCCCTCAGTGCAATTACCCTGTCCGGCAACATGAAGGACGGCGAAACGCCTGTTCCCGGTAAATTTGAGTGGAGCAACCCGGATAACCGGCCTGCTGTGCAGGAAAACTATGCGGCGTCATGGATCTTCAAGCCGGATGATAACAACAAATACGCCATTGTCACCGGAACCGCCTTGATCCAGGTCCTCCCGGCTCCCATTACGGGTGTTGTGATCGTGCTGGACCATACGGCGTTCAAGTACGACGGCCAGCCCCACCGCCCCGGCATCACCAGTGTGACGCTGAATGGGACCCCGCTGACGGCGGACGTGGACTACACCGCCGCGATCCCGGAGGGAACGGAAGCGGGCACATATACCGTCACCCTCACCGGCAAAGGCAACTACACAGGAACAGCCACAGCGGTATTTATCATCAATCCTGTGGAGCAGAAACCGCTGGATCAGAAGGACGACGACGGCCACGAACTGCGGCTGGAGGTGGAAACCGGGCTGTCCACCGTCCCGGAGGCGCTGAAGAACAACAAAGAGTATGATACGCCAGCAAAGATCGAATCTGCCCTGCGGACCAGAGTTGCCGAGGTGCTTTCCAATGTGGGAGAGCAGATCGCGGTATTCGATGTGACCCTCCAGTATAAGGACAGCAGCGGCGTATGGCACAATGTTGATCCCAACCATTTCCCGGCGGAGGGCGTGACGGCGGTCCTGCCCTACCCGGCGGGGACCGGGGCCACCGGCTACACCTTCACCGTCCAGCACCTCATTTCCAGCGGCGCGCAGGCCGGGACGATGGAAACCTTGCCCTATGAGCTGACCGCAGACGGCCTGCGGTGCAAGTTCAGCAGTCTGTCCCCGGTGGCCATCGGCTATCAGACGGCCACAAAGCCCAATCCCCAGCCGAATCCAGGCGGCAACTCCGGCGGTGGCTCCGGCGGCGGGGGCTGGAGTTCCAGCACCTACGCCGTCACCGTGGAGAGATCGGAGCATGGCAAAGTGACCTCCAACCGCACCAATGCCAGCAATGGCAGCACTGTCACCCTGACTGTCACCCCGGACAGCGGCTATGTGCTGGATGTCCTGACCGTCACCGACAGCCGGGGGAACGAGATCAAGCTGACGGCCCAGGGCGGCAACAAGTACACCTTCACGATGCCCAGCAGGGCCGTAACGGTAAAAGCGTCCTTTGTTCCTCTGCCGGACGATACGCAAAAGCCCTGCGACGGCGGCGCGGACTGCCCCTCCCACGGCTTTACAGACCTTGGCACCGTGGGAACATGGTATCACGAGGCGGTGGACTATGTGCTGCGGAATGGGCTGATGAACGGTTACAGCAACGGGACCTTCGGCCCCAACGATAACCTCTCCCGCGCCCAATTCGCCCAAATCCTCTTTAACAAAGAGGGCAGGCCGGTTGTCAATTATCTGTTGCAGTACAGTGACGTGGCAAATGGCGCGTGGTACACCGAGGCAATCCGCTGGGCCACCAGCCGGGGCATCGTGGGCGGCTACGGCAACGGGACCTTCGGCCCCAACGACAACATCACCCGTGAGCAGTTGGCCGTCATGCTCTGGCGGTACGCCGGAAGCCCCGCCGCTACGGATAAGGAGCTGCACTTCACCGACGCGGATCAGGCCAGCGGCTTTGCGCTGGAGGCCCTGCGGTGGGCGGTAGAGAACGGCATCATGAGCGGCAAGGGCGGCGGTATTCTGGACCCCAAGGGCCTTGCAACACGAGCGCAGACAGCACAGATGTTGAAAAACTATTTAGAAGGGCAATCAGAATAAAAGAGAAAATCTGCCTCGCAAAAGACGTATGCCGGAACGAGACGGAGGGGTGCGTTGCAAAGAGCGGCGCACCCCTTTTTCCCAATCTGCATAGAAAGGAATCGCGTTGATTGAAAATGGATAGGGAAAACGATCAGATTATCATACCGCAGGCGTTTGTTCAAAAGCTGCAAAAGGCTCTGGAATCCTGCACGTATGTTTTTATCAGCGCCCATACAGGCTGGGGAAAGACTTCTGTGGTGGAGACGCTTTTAGAGAACCAGCCCCATACCTACGTCAGCTTATGGGACCGGGATGCTTTGAAACAAGCATCGGAGGACGCTACTGGCGTCATCGTATTGGATGATTTCCATGGGATCTACGATTATAAGGACGGGGCTGCCGCTGCGCTGGCCCTCCTCCGCACCCTTCCGCCGGATACCCGGTGCATCCTTTTGTCCCGGGCGGATCCTCCGGAGTGGTTGCTGCCCTTTATGGAAACTGGGCAGATGGAGCATATGCCGCACTCGGATCTGGCGCTGGATCTGGGGGAACTCCGGGAGCTGCTGGAGTGCATGGAGTTTTTCGTTCCCGCTCCCGATGTGCTGGAAAACGTCTGGGAGCTGACCCAGGGAAACCCGTCCCTTGTACTGGCCATGGGAATGTATCTGTCTGAGGAGAATCCGCTGTCGCCGGAGGTCATTTCCAAGGCGCGGGAGATGTTTTTCCCGTTTTTGGACCGCCAACTGTTCCGGTATTGGGACCCGATGGAAAAGCGGCTGCTTTTACTCACCTCGTTTTTTGACAGCTTCACCGTTGATATGGCCCGTGTTCTCACCGGCAACCCGGATGTGGAGCAGGTGATCGAGCGGCTGCGGCAGACGGGTAGCTTCCTCGCCTGGGACGGGACGGTCTACCGTTGCTGCTTCCCCCTGATGCGGCGGTATCTCCAGGCCAGGGTGTCCCATGTCTACCGGACTCAGGAGGATCTTCGCGGCATCTATGATACGCTGAGCCTGTGCTGCCAGCTCCGGGGGGACTACGACGGGGCTGTTTCCTACAGCATCCAGGCAAAAAACCGTACCCGTACAACAGAACTGCTGACCGCGTATATCCGAAACCATCCCCGGGAGGGCATCCGCGCACTGCGAACCGCCTTCCGGGAAATCGAGGAAAACGACCGGGAGACCATTCCCGAGCTGCTGTGCGGCATGAGCATAATCAATTCCCAGGACGGCCTGACAGAGGAATCCGAACGCTGCCTTGTCAAGCTGGAGCAGTACGGGGACAGGGTCTACGGCGGCGGCAAGACGTCTCGGACCGCCCGCTGTTTTACCGCCTATGCGCTCTTGCACCTACCCCATAGGACGAACGCGCAGCGCGCGCAGGCGCTGGACTGGATCGTGGATGGACAAAAGCATGGGGAACTGTGCCTCCCGGAACTTTCGATTACGGACGGACAGCCCAGCGTCTTCCGGGGCCTGTGGGACTTGAGCGACTGGCCTGTGGAGGAGCATCCTCAATTTGAGAGCCTGATGGTCCAGCAGTACGGAACGGCCGCGGCCGATATTCTCCGTTTAGTCGGAGCGGAGCGCAGCTATGAAAGGGGAGAGTACCGCTGGGAACAGGTGGCGGAACTGGTGTCCATTCAGATGAACATGCAAAATATGGACCAGCTCGGGCTTACCTTTGCGACAAGCGCTTTGGCCATCCGGGTGGTATGCACACAGGCGGAGTTTCCCTTGGCTGTCAACATCTCCTCCATGATTCAAGATCGGATCAGAGAAGACGGCCCCACTGCGCTTTTGCCCAGCGCGGACGCCATGATGTGCCGGGTATCTCTGCTGGAAGACGGCGTTTACGCAAACGCTTGGTACGAGGAGAGGAAGGAAGAGCGGCTGCCTGCCACAGTGGAGAACCGCTACCTCTGTCTGACAATGGCGCGCTGCTGCATCCAGCATCAGGAATATCAGAAAGCCTATGATCTGATGGGCCGTCTGCTTGGCCCCCTGCGGGCGCAGGGCCGCGTGCTGGATGTGATTGAGGCGCTGCTGCTCTCCGCCATCTGCCGGCGGCGTATGGGGATCTGGGAGGATACTTGGCGGCCACTGCTGATAAAGGCGATGGAGATTGCCCAGCCTTACGGCTATACCGCGCTGTTTGCGGAGCTGGGGGTCGCGCTTTTTCCGCTGCTGCGTGAAATCTCTTGGCCGGAGCATCAGGAATTTTTGGCCCAGCTGCGCCAAGCGGTGTGGCAGCAGGTCCAGCGGTATCCCGGTTATCTCACCCCGTTCAACGGGGGGACCGCCTATCATCCGTCTTTACCGGCAGACCTTTTGGACGAACAGGAAACCATGCTTTTCTGTTCCATCTGCATGCGGCAGACCAACGAGCAGATTCGGGAATCGCTGGGAATCTCCGGCCGACAGCTTACCCGGCTGACGAGCAGCTTGTATGCCAAGCTGGGTACCAAATCCCGAAAACAGATTCGGGAAATGGGGATGATCCTGATAGACGAAAACGACAATTCATAACAGGCTGGCTGCAACGGCGCCCTCCTGTCTTTGAAAACACCTGAACCACGAAGGGGGGGAGAACGCCATGAAAGATATTTTGATCATATTGTCACGAAAAGACCAGCCGGAATTGGTGTGCGCGGTACTGGCGCACCATGGCATCACCGCGACGCTTGCTGAGGATGTGCAAAACGCCGTCCTCAGCATGGAGTCGCACATCAACGCCTTTTTGCTGTTGGACCTGGATCTTGAGGGCGCGGATTCTTTTTTAGAACTTGTGGTAAACAGCTTTCGCGATCCGCCGCCCTACCTTTTGGCCGCAGACGCTTTTCCCGACAGCGCGGCCCGGGTAAAAGCCCTGAATCTGGGGGCTGACGCCTGTTTGGAAAAGCCTGTTGACGCGGAGGAGGTTCTTGCCGTCATCAACGCGGCGCTGCGCCGGGCGGAGCGGCTGGCGCAGATGGAAGGGCCGTTTCCCTCCGCGCCGCAGATCCGGCATGGGGAGTTGTCTATTGACCCGCTGCGGCACACTGTCACCATGCGGGATGAGCCGGTTTCGCTTACTGTAAAGGAATTTGATATTCTTCATTTTCTGGCCAGCTATCCCGGCATCGTATTTACCAAGTCGCAGATCTATGAGCGGGTGTGGGAGGAAGATTTCAAGTTCGCCTCAACAAGCGTGTCGGATCATATCTCCTCCCTGCGCCAGAAATTGGGGCTGAACGCCAAGGACGGACGTTATATTCAAACGGTATTTGGCGTAGGATACCGGTTTGTTGTGGAGCCATCCGGCAATTAACCGTAAAATGGCGCCAGAGCCGCTTTTCTTTTTGGCGGTAGATGCGAATTTTGTCGATTCCTGCCGGGAAATTCCTAAAAATCTCCTAAACTTCTCCAGAAGAAATCCTAAAAAATGCGCTATAGTGACAATTATCGGGATGCCGGCGCACATGGCAGGCATACCAGACCGTCTATACTGGAGGAATTACAAGTGAATCGAGGCTTTCAGCCCCTGTGCTTCAAAAATAGATATACTTTGGCCGCCGCAGTTTTTCAGAGAACTGCGGCGGTTTTTTATTCGACAAAATCCGAGCATTTCCGCGTATGTGCTGAAAGAGGGCCGCCCTGCAATCGTATTTTTTGCGCGGCATTACCTGACAGGCTATAACTTTTGTAAGGGGAGTGAACCAAGCAGACACACTATAACCGATCTGCAAATATAATCAATCGAGGAAACACACTATGTTCAAAACAAAGGAAGATGTGATCGCGCTGCTGAAAACATACCCGCAGCTCAAGAAGAAGATCAATCTGCTGGAATATGAGCGGCAGCACCCCGCACAGGTATCCAGCCAGGAGGTTATCAGCGGTTTGGCGCTGGCGCACCCAATCAGCGAAGGGCCGGGCGCCGCCGGACACATCTCCAACAAAACCATGCAGATCGCGTTGAACTTTCAGGAGGAAACCGACCGCCTGAACTACGCTACGGTCATGGAGATCGACCAGGAGTTGGCCATACTGCGGGGCCGTATTGAAAAGCTGGAGTTTTATGTGGCCCAGCTGGATAAAAGGCAGGCGGAAGTCATACGGAAATATTACTTTGAGGAAAAAACCTGGCCGGAACTCCAGAAGGAGATGCACGCATCCTCCCGCACGCTGGTCAAACGCCGGGACGATGGCCTTACGGCTCTTGCGGCTATGGGGCAGTATATGGAGGGCGTCATGAAGGAGCAGGTACGGATATAAAAGCGTGCGCCGGAACGGAAAAATTGCGTGAAACACAAAAAGGCATGGCCCGCGGGCCATGCCTTTTCATCTGGGTACCGGCTTCATTCCCTGCGTCTTTACGCGCCAACGGCCTTCTCTGCGGGTACCGCGTGCGTATATAGATACTGAGGGGCAATGTCTATTTCCCCATCGGCCCATACTGCCACGCCATAATCTATATAGACGCTGCGAAAAAGAGCGCGGTCGGCCAGCGGCGCAAAAGCCGGCTGGGTCAAAAGCGGTGCAAAATCAAAGATTTTCACCTCTCCTGTGTTGAAACGAATCCATAGCTTATAGTTGTCCATCGGGCGAATCCCGCTTATTTTAATAACCGGTGCCTGTTCTCCCGCATAGGCGATACCATCCACAATATACATTGAAAGTCCCTCCTCGGCTTACCGTAAAGGCTCGATCTTTCCAAAAGGCTCATTCCGAACCGCCTTATTCCACGCAAGGTATCATTTATACTATTGTAAAATTGTATCAGAATACTCGCTTTCATACAACCTGTTTGAGAGCTGTTCTTCTGTATGTTCTTCCCTTTTGCGCTGCATACAAGAAAGGGCATGTTGCAGAATAAAAAATTGCAGCACGCCCCGGGCTTCTCTGTCTGTGGGCAATTATGCGGTCAAAGCGTGTCCGGCTATGTCGTGATTTGAGCTCTGACATTCCGGGTTGTCAAAAGGTTTTCAGGAATACAGCCGAAAATAGAGGGATTGGGAAACCTGATGTCATCCGTCCTGGTGATCAATCAGCCAACGGAGCAAATCCTCATACGTCTTTTCTCCGGCGGCCACCGCCAGAACGATGCCGGAAAGTTCCTCCTGCGTGTAGACCGGCTCAGAACCGTTGACCGCCAGAAAAATCAACATGGCATGAGCGCCGATACGCTTATTCCCATCCAAAAAGGGGTGATTTTTAACCAAGCCATAGCAAAGCCGGGCCGCCTTCTGCGGGAGAGAAGGATACGCTTCGACCTCTCCAAAGCTCTGGAAAGGTGCGTTGAGCGCAGAGTCCAACAGCCCTTCCTCCCGCAATCCGGGCAGGCCGCCGGTCTGTGACAGGAGCTGTTCATGCAGCAAAAGAATCTGCCGTTTACTCAGCCGTTTCACTGTGCCAGGACCTCATAAGCCTCCCGGTTCTGGAGCAGCAGACGCTCTGAGATTCGCAGCACATCCTCATCTTCGGCTTCCTGTAATTTTTCTACCTGACTGAACTCAATAACCAGATAACGGGGCACATTATTTTTTAAGATGACGGCGGAACCTTTCTCATCCACCAAGCGGGCCACTTTGGAAAAATTCTGATTGGCCTCCGTAATGGATATCAATGTGCTGGTGCTGACTTTCATATTGGCACACTCCCTTCTGCTTTTATTATACAGCATTATTAGGAGAAATACAACCTATAAAAAGAGGTACATTCTCCGCCTGTGCGTTTTCGCTGTTCCGCAAGATTACCACTTGGCCGTCTGCCCGGCTACAGCATACCGGTTTTGCTCAATTTTTCCCACATCCATTTTAAGCAAAAAAAGGAAATCTGACTACCTCCTGGTGGCCAGATCTCCTTTTTTATTTTGCAGCGCGCCCTTCAAAAAACGCTTTTGGGGCTTTTATTTGTATTCATGCAGCCCGCGCGTTTAGCAGATTTTCCGCAATTTTCTCCTGTGTCAGTTCACTGGTACGAAGAATCTCCGTACAAAACGGCTCCAGGCTGAAGGAAAATCCTACGGCGTCTTGATCCAGCAGCACACCCGTAATGGAAAAGCCGCGCCGGGCCTGTTCTTCCTTCAGGTGGTCCAGGAAATCCTTTCCCAGCGCGCAGGCGCCGTCTGTGACGAACACCATGTCGGCGTTCTCAAAGCCTTCCTCTTCCATCAGCCGGAGGGCCTCCTGAAGCGGCGTTTTGTAATCGGTTGCCGTCCAGAAAGGTCTCGGCGGCTTTCAGCACATCCTCCCGGTCAAACTCTCCCGGAAGGAAAAGGTCAGTCTGAAAGCGCCCGGTACTTGAGAAGTGGATCATGGCAAAACGTCTTTTCCCCTGAATGGCAATATCCAGCAGGGCCAGCGCCACCGCCTTGCACCATGGGGCTGCTTCCTCGGCGGAGCCGGATTCGTCCAGCATACAGATGATGTCGCCGCTGCCCTTGCAGATCGGCTCCCGGCGCTGGTACTGTTTCAACCCCTTGCGCTGGAGCTTTCGCAAAAAAAGCGGTAAGGTCTCCGGCGCGGCCAGCATCGCGAACTCCGAGCCAAGCGCCCGGTTGATGTCGCCGCCCAGTTCTACGCTGTACTTTTCGCCCCGGCCATAGGCATAGCCGCTTTTGCGCTTGCCCTGGATCAGTTCCTTCAACCGGCCAAGATAGCGGGCGGTCTCCATCAGGACTTTGTTCCGACATACCAGCTTAATCAGCTCCCGGTCGGCCTCCATCTTTTTGGGGTCGCCGCTGTCCGGGCCATCGCCCCAGGCCATGAGCGCGGAAGCGGCGCTTTCCGCTCTCTGCGCCGCCGCTTTTCCTGCCTGGGCAATGAGGGCGGCGATGCCGTCCTTGTTTTTGAGAGCGTTGTTCTGCATCATGCGCCCTACGGCCTCGGCCTGATTGACCTGGCTCTGTGCTCGGTTGGCTGCGTTTAACACCTGCTTTTCCAGCTGAGAGTCTGGTCCGGACCGCTCCAGCTTCTCTAAAAGCTGCCGAAGCTGCTCCATGCTTTTATCCCGCTTGTCCTCCAAACGCTCCAAGGTGTCCAGCGCCTTTTTCCCGCCGCCGGCCTTCTCCATGAGCGAATCCAGATCCTCGGCCACTTGTGTAATAAACTCCCCGGCGGCCTCATACGCCGGGAGCTGCCGCCCCTCGCAGGCGGCTTTGATGGCGGGGTAGTCCTCGCCGCGCATCATTTCCTCCAAAATGGGACTGTTGAAGCGCTTTGCCGTCTCCGACAGGGTATCCGCCTCGTTTTTCCTAACGTTCAGGGAGTAGAAGCTCTGGTAAATATCCCGGCTGAGGGCCGGAAAGGTGGAGAGTTTTTCCCTGCCGGAGGATTCCAGCGCGTCCAAACCGGGATCGTCCCGGCGCAGATCCTGATATACCATATCCTCCAGCCGGGTGGACTTGAGCACTCTATGCTGTCCGGCGCCCGGACGGGGCGTTTTTGCCGCTGCTGCCAAAGGAGACTGCATCACGTCGGCCAGACTTTGAAAGTAAGTACGCATTGTTTTCTTTCCTTTCATTTCGCGGGCAGAGCGGTTACTTCATGACCCGCGCAAGTTCGCCCCGGAACCGCTCGGCGGCGGCCCGGATCTTCCGCAGCTCCCGCTCCTCCGTTTTGGAGCGGACGCCATCATCCTCCAGCGCCGCCAGCTCACACGCCTGGGAAAAGGCGGCGATTACCGAGATCATGTTCCTGCACTGCGCTTTCATATACCGGTTTTCCATTTTGCACCTCCCATTTGGTTAAAAGTATTTTTGTTTTTTTCAGTCTGTCATCGTCCCGTCCACACTTACGGGCAGAGCGATACGGCGGGGGGGGGAAGCGGACCGCACCGCCTCCCCCGCACATTCTCCGGCCTTTAGAAATCCGGCGCAAAATCTCCGGGCACGCCGCCGGGCATGGAGCCTTGGTATTCACCGTTTGGCTCAAAGTCCATATTGGAATAGTCATACGCATCTTTGGCCTGGGTCCCATCGCCGCTGGTATTGGGCTTGCTGTCGCCAAAATAAGCGTTGTCTGCCACCAGTTCAACAGCAGTACGCTTGTTGCCCTCCTTGTCCTTCCACTCGCGGGCCTGCATCCGGCCAACCACCACAATCATGCGGCCCTTGGTGAAATACTTGCAGATGAACTCCGCAGTGCCGCGCCACGCGACCACATCAAAGAAATCCGTTTCCTTCTGCTCGCCCTTTCCGTAGTCCCGGTCCACTGCAATGCGGATCGAACAGACAGAAATCTCACTCTGGGTTTTCCGCAGTTCGGGATCAGCGCACAGCCGCCCCATCATAATCGCCTGGTTCAACATAAGATTTTCCTCCTTTTTTCCTGAACGCCGTTATTCGGCGTCATTGTCCGTTCCTTCGTCGTCATCGTCCTTTTGGGGATTCCAGTGATAATCACACTCCGGGTTTTCGCACCGCCCGTTCCACATGACCGATCCGCACTCGGGGCAGATCTCTGCATGGTACGGGCCTCCGCCGATGTAACTCATAGTTCCTCCTTCTAAACAGCGGGTTTGATCCCCAAAGCCTTCCTGCCAATATGGACGGCAATAGGATTCCAAAACGGGTCCAGAAAGGACTGCTCCAACCGCTCCATATTCTGACAGCGTAAGTCCCTCCTGGTGAGCTTCCAGCACCACTCCGTATGCTCGGTCACTGAAATCTCCTTTTTCCTTTCGCCAAGGGCAAAGACGATGGTTTTCCGCTCATTGTCCATACGAAAGAAAATGTCATAGTAGGGATTGGATTTGTCCTGAACATGCGTATAGGTGTCGGCCGCCAGCGTTGCCGGAAACCGCTGGGATCGGTTGATGCTGTCCTTCCAGACGTACAGCCTGGGCGTCAGCAGCAAATGATCGTCAAAGCCCGGAATTGCGGGGAACACCTGAAACGCGGAGCGTTCGATCTGTTCCAATACCTGCGCTCTGGTAAAATACCGGGAACGATTTAAGCACAGACCCTTCAGGAAATCCTCATGCTCATTGACCGCAAGGCCCGCCAAAAACATGGCGTCCTCCGGCGTGTTCTCCACAGCGGCTAAAAGCTGGCGGCGTGTAACCGGAGTTGCCGTTTTCTTCCTTGACATAGGTTTCTCCTATCTATCAGGCCGCCATAGCGGTATTTTCCAGCTGGAACATGAGGATACGGCATCTGGCCTTCTCCATCTCCGCCTCCACATCCGCACAGGCGATCCCGCAGATGCAGGCGATCTCCTGATCTTTATAGCCATCAGCCCGGAGCGAGGCAATGCGGCGCTGGGCCGGCGTAATCTTACGGGCCAGCCGCTCAAAATCAATCACGTTCTCCAGCGACTCTGTAACAGTATCCCGAAGCTCGCCGGCGTCCCGGTCTTCATCGAACAGGCAGACCTCGCCCTTGCGCTTGGCCCGGTTCCAATATTCCTTGGAGTGGTGAATGTCGCAGCTCATAGCCCGGCGCGCGATGGTGGAAAACTGATACTGCTGCAACTCCGGACGGGCCAGATATTTCCGCACCGCGCGAAGGTAGCCAAACACAGCAATGTCGTAAAACTCATCTACCGGCAGCTTATGAAAGCGCAGGTAGCGCAAAAGCACATCATGATGCTTCTCCGCGAAAGCGGATTCCTCCGACGTCAACGGCAATGTATAATCCAACATTTCAGATAACCTCCTCGTTTTTATCGTTGTCAGCCTGCTTTCAGGTCGTGAAGTTCGGACAGCGGCACATAGGAAAAGTGAATGGCATCGCAAGCCGCCTGGCTCTGCTTTTCCATCTCATTGAGGCAGTCCTGGATTTTCTGCCGCTCCCCGTCATTCTGCGCTGCGGCGTTCATTTGGGCGATCTGTTCATAAAGCCGCAGGTATTCGTCCCGCAGCTTCCCGATCCGGCGGGCGGCGGGCGCGTCTACGGACTGATTGAAGTCCTCATAGCTCTCCAGAGCGGAGGCGAGGATACCGTCCAGACGGTCCTTCAGGGGATCGTTGCACATCCGTTCCAGTGTGCCTTGGATCACAGCCCGCTCCTCCGGCGCCGTCCACAGGTAATGGCGCAGGATGGTGAGGTCGGAGGATTCTACCGTATCCCGTCCCTCCAGCCACGCCTTGGCTTGGGCGATGGGCGCGTAACTGAAATACTTGCGGTCCGAGATATGGACGCCCTTACCGCGCAGCTCACACAGCACATCGTCCATCAGTTCGTTTACACTGTCGGGAACGGCAACACCAGCCACGTCCCGCTGCATTTCTTCCAGTTCGTCCAGCGTAACCAGCGCTGCGGGCAGGGGCTTTAACTGTCCCTGCCGGGCCTGCTTGCCTTTCAGGACCGACAAGCGGGCAGCCCGGTCTTCGACATACTCCGTCACCACCTTCAGTTCAAACCGGTCATGGAGCGGCTTGAGGATCTTCTCCTCCGGGTTTGAGAAATTGGGAATCTCATTGGACGCGGAGAAAAAGGAGATGGTGGGGATGTCGATGGTTGTGCCCTCATTGGTATAGCGGCGCTCGTTGAGGGCAGTGAGAAGGGCATTCAGAATCCCGTCCGACGCCTTGAATATCTCATCCAAAAAGCAGATGTGGCTGTCGGGAATCTTGCCCCGAATAATCGTCCGGGGCGCGCCGCTGTGGAGTGCGGAGAGGGCCTTTCGGTACTGCTCCATTTCCTCTACCAGCGCGCGAGTATCCTTGCGGTCCGCAAGGCAGGCGTCCAGCTTCCGCTGCATCGCCTGATAGCGGGAATCCCTCGACAGCACCTCATCCGGCACGCCGCCGGGGATCAGGCTGGAGAGGTCCAGACGGCCAAACAGCGCTTCTTCATCAGTCTGTTTACTCATGAGCCGCTCAAACTGCCTTGCGCCGGTAATGCCCTTGCGGAACAGGTTGACGGCATAGCTCTTGGCCTGCCCGGTATCGCCCAGGATGAAAACATTCTTGCGCGTCAGCAGGGCAATGGCGATGACCTCAATCAAATCATCCCGCTCCGCCACCTGCGCCCGGACTTCCTCCATTCGGGCGCGCATTTTGGCATTCAAGGTCTGGTTCATTGTGAAATCCTTCCTTTCTATATTTTACTGTGCCAGCAGCATTTCTCAGCGGCAGTAGACCGCCTCTCCATTGACAAGCTTTGCGAAGTGCCGGGCCTGCTGTTCGTCATCTTCAAAGCAGTGACAGCGATAGACCCCGCGATAGTCCGTAAAATAGACATACCATTTCATGACGGTTCTCCTATTTCTTCGCCAGAGCCGCCGTCAGGTGATCACCCGGTATTGCAGAGCGAGATCTCCCCTGAAGCTCCTGTCAAAGATAAGCTCCCGTCCGGTTTCCGGGTCAATTTCCCCGCGCCGGTCCTTAATCAGGTATTCATACCCCCTCCGGCGGCCGTCCGGTTTTTTCTTTGCGCTCACAAAGGTCCTGAAATAGTTCTTTTGCGCCCAGGCCGTAACATCCGGGTCCTGCGCCACTTTCGCATCCCAGCCATCCAGCGCCTCCTGCTCATCCTCGGTGGCGGGGCGGCTACCGCTTTTGTAGATGGAGAGAATATCTCCGCTCAGATCAAACAGCGAGGCGTATTCCACGCGCAGCGCAGACGTCTTTTGCGTTGGATCGCGGAGTCCTTCCGTTGTGGGAATTTCCAGATCGAAGCCATAGCTCCGCACCGCAAGAATCCGCCTGGGTCCGCGCAGCCATGGGTCAAACTCTGTTTTCCCAAACCGCCAAAACAGCTCCAGCGTGACCGGCCGCTCTTGCGCCAGTTTCTTGAACTCATTCAATGTCATACTCGTATTCCTTTCCGCATCGTGGCGTCACAGTCCGTCAGCAACTTTCCAGCAGAGGTCCAGAATGACTCCGGCAGGAAGCCGCCTGAATTTCTCCCGCTTATCCGGCGAAAGGGCCTCATACACCTGACAGACGACATTTGCCGTAACAGTGTCCAGCCATATCCAGCCCTCTTCGTGCTCAAAAGGCGTACAGATCTCATACTGCCCCGGCAGCTTTTCGCAGGGGCGGATCATATGCAGGCCCTTGTCACGCACTGTCTCACAGCACTCCAAAAACGTCATTGTCATGCGGAAAACCCCATTTCTTCCCGCAGGATAGCGAAAGGATTTTCGCCGTCGGGAGAAAAGCTGCCCTGATAATAGCCGCCATGGTAAGAATGGTTTTGCAGGTCACCTCTATCCACGCCAAGCCCTACCAACCGCAGATGCAGCAGCGGGAAATCATAGGACGCTTTCAGAAATACATTTTCCGGTACGCCGCCAGGGGTATAGAAGCGGTAGTACCGTTTCCCCAAAAGCCGCTTTACCTGCATATCGACCAGATCATCAGGCACGTCCCAAAAATCACCGCACCACAGATGCCCCGCCGTTCCATATCCCCGGCGCTGAATAGCCTCCGGCACCGGGAACAGCGCGTGCAGGGAGTAGCGCGGCACGCCGTCTGAAGCGCGGTCCGCCCACGAGGGGCCTTTTCCGCTGCGGAACAGCTTGTCAAAGGTGTTGAGACCGGCGGCGTCGCCCGTTACCTGAAGCAGGCACTCCACATAGCCCTTCATCAAATCTCACCGCCTTCCGGCAGCGGGATCTTTTCGGAGAGCAGCGGGACGCTTTCAATGGTGTAACAGAGATATTCGCCATCTTCGTTGCTCATGGTCCAGCGATAGGTATACTGATTCTTGCTGCCGGATAAATTCTCCACGCTGCCAGATGTACCATCCGGCGGCAGCAGGTCCTGTTTACGATACTTCTCCACATCCTGCAAAATCATATCCTTCAGAAGAGCCTGGTAGGAGGAGACGGCCATGCAGTGTGCCTGGACGCCCTTCGCTGTGTCGCTTACCCGTTTGAGTGCAAAAAGCCGCTCTGCGGGTTCCGGCGGATAGGGCTTTTCAAAATCCCGCCGCTCCACAAACACACTGCCCTGGGCCAAACGCTCCGGCAAGAGGGCGCTCCATTCGTCCATCGAATAGAGCTTATCGCCAGGTATCGCCTTCAAACGGCAGAGGCGTCCGTTATCCATCTTCGCCAGCCCGCAATAGGAGTTCTGGCCAGACTGAAAAGAGACGCTGGTGACTTTCATCTCCTGGAACGGACGGATGGTAATATACCCTATCTTTCCGGTTTCGCCCATGGGAAACGCGGCCGTATTGCATTCGTGCTTGAAGCGGACCACAGACCCAACAGGCCAGCCCCCTTCGTCAAACAGGGACCGGCGGCCCTGATAGCCGGAAAACCACATGGCAATGTCGTGGGATTCCGCCGGAAGAAACTTCTTCAGCAGCAGCACCCAATCAAGGTCGCTGCGTTCGTCCTGCAACTGATACCAGGCCATCCGGTCATTGGCGGCCGGATACTCTCCCGGATCGCCACGCATGGCGTAGGGACGCCATGTTTTGAGCTGCTGAAAGAGGAAGTAGTAGATCTCACCCAGCTGGAAGCAGTTGGGGACCGGCATAGCCGCCCAGATTTCGCCGCCGCAGCACATGCAGCGGCCCTTCAGAATGAGGGAGCGGTGTTCCCCCTCCTCCTCGTATGCCCAGCCATAGGGCAGGAAATAGCGCGTACAGTGGTCGCGCACATCGCGGTAGTCCCCGCTGTGACGCGCCGGGCAGGTGCATAGATCACGCATGGTTGGATTCCTCCTCCTTCGTTTCCTGTTCAAGCTGCCGCCGGTACTCCAGCTCCAACGCCTTTTCCGGCGTATAGCGGTGGAGATTTCCATTGACATACTTGTTCTCATAGTGCAGCAGCACGCCGCACAGCTCGCCCATGATTTTGGCGGCCTCCGCATCCCGTCTCAGGGTTTTCAGCGTGCCCACATGGAGCTTGGACCTGCCGGATTCATCAAACTTTCCCATCAGGTAACAGTCGATGTAAATTCCTTCACAGCCGTAATTGACACAGGGCTGGAAGTCGAACTCATACGCGGTCAGCTTTACCTTCTCGCGGACGCTCTCCTCATGCTCGCAGGGCAAAATATAATCCAGAATGGCCTCGGCTTTTCCAAACTCGCCGGCTTCCTTTGCCATGCGGATCACGCTGCTGAACAGACTCCCGCCGGTATCCCGCAGAACCTCGGTGTGCTTTTGCGGCGGAAAAGTCTTTTCCAGCCAGAGCCTGGCCGCCTCCCGGTCGTAGTCATGGAACAGCTCCAAAAACTTCGTACTGCGCCGGAACTGGGACGTCTTATCCCGGCGGCGGTAAAACGCGCTGCGCTCCTCGCAGGGGCCATGGCAGCCGATGTGCTCCAAGATCGCATCATAGGGATGGGCACTCCACATGGCATCATAGATGGCCTGGAACAGCGCGTCCCCGGAAAGGCCCTCCGGGAGCGGGATCATTTCATTCAGATCCCCGTAGCAATCCTTACAGCGCCCCTTCAGATGGATGGAGCGGCATTCGCTGAGTTTTGAGTACACCAGCTCCCAGCCGTCGGGGACAAAGTGGGTGTTGTAGAAGTTGGCGGCGGCGTTCTCGTTTCCCGCCAAATGATAGCTGCATTTACAGTAGGAAAATACCATTGTCAAGTCTCCTCTTTCATATTGTAGTTATGGAGCGGTACATACCGGTCAAGATTTTCCTCCCGGTGTACGCCGCCATAGTGCAGCAGCGCGCCTGTCAGCGATCCCAGCAAAACGCAAGTGTCGCGGTCACTGCAAGCTGTCTGTATAGTCCCGGCCAGCCGTTTGCTGCTTCCCGCGCAGTCAAATATCCCGTTCAGATAGCAGTCGATCCGCAGACCATCGCCGTGCTCCACCGTCAGTACTGGGCGGAAATCGAACATCGGGTGACAGAGGGCCGCGTCAGGGCGGGCCGGCTCACAGGTGATGAAGGCGCTCTGCTCCGGCCAGAAGCCGTTGGATTTCACCAGCTCTACGACGGCGTTGAAAAACTCCGCTGTGGTTTCCCGCTGGGCGGGCGGCGCGGGCATGTGCTCTTCCGCCCAAAGCCGGGCGGAGGGCTGGTCGCTCTCCCGAAACAGCGATACAAACTGTTCGATCCGTTCTGTCCTGGTCAGCTGATCCTGTTTCCAGTACCATTCAGACCGCTGGGCGCAGCCTCCGCGATAGATCCCAGTTTTATCTCTGCCGTCAAACGGGCGGTGTTGCAGCATTGCCTTGCAAATGTCCAAAAGCAGCCTGTCGCCTGTCCAGTTACACGCAATCGACACGCCGGAGCGCATAAAGCCGCCGCACTGATCGCACTTTCCAACCAGATACAGCAGCCGTTCCGGTTCCGGTTCGTCCAGCGTGGAATACTGAAGCCGCCAGCCGTCAGGGATGAAATGGCGGCAGTAGTAGTCCGTCAGCTTGGAAAAATCCTTGCTGCGGTGCCCGCTGCACGCACACCAGCGCTCTTCCATAGCATCCAGAGCCTCCATGGTTCCGCACTCCGGGCAGATGCTTGTCGCGTTGTCTCTCCGGGAGAGGGCGGGCGGCGCTGTGTACTGCTTGCCGCAGAGGGGGCATACGCGCCCCGCGTAGTTACTGCTGTTCATCGTGTCCTCCTTCCGGTATCCCCTGCTCAAAAGCCGGTTTCTGTACCCGGGCGAGGTCAAAGGAGTAGACAGGAACGACCCTTGACCAGCTCAGAAAATAGAAGTAGTAGGGTTTCAGGCCGTCGTCAATTTCGACCACGATACCAGGCTCCAGCACATCCTCCGGAAGAATGTCATAGACGTCTCCGGTCCCGGCCGCCTCGTAAAACGCCTTCGCTTTCATGCCAAGCGGTTTTTCCAGAAGCAGCTTGTAATGGCTGGAGGCAACGGAAATATACCGCTCCTTCTTGGGATTAAAACGATTCCGAGATAAAATATCCATCGCCTGGCTCCGCTCATCTGCAAAGCCGTAGACCCGGCATACCGGCGGGCTGATCCGTCGGGGGCACCACTTGGGCGCCTTGCGCTGAGGATCAGAGGACCGGAACCGCTTGGGGCTTTTCCGTTTGGGAAACCCGCCGCAGTATCGCGAACGGGACAAACCGTTTCCAAGGTACTGGTGATGCCTGCACTCCATACATGCCGGCTCCGGGAAAGAATACCGTTTCGCCATTTACCCGCCCTCCTTTTCGGAAAGACGGCCAGCCTGGGCAATCTTCTGATCTCCCGGCCGGCGCAGCCATTCATGGACATAATCCTTGTCCTCTTCGTGGAACAGGGATAAAAACATATCCCGGAAACAGTTCACGCCATCCGGCAGCCGCTCACGCGGACCTTTCCACATCTGAAACAACCAGTTGTAGACCTCCGACAGGAAATCGTCCGCGCCGCACGTTGCGGGCATGGCGCGGCCAATACACAACCGTTTTCCGCAGACCACGCACCGGCCGATCTTGCACATGCGGCGATCCTCTTCCGGCTCCAACGTGCTGTATTCCAGCGCAAAGCCCTGGAAATCAAAGTGGTGCATCAGGTGGTTGACGCCTGCGGCGATGTCCCCGCTTTTCCAGTCGATACACTGGCACAGCGGCGTGTTTTGTTTGCATTCCTGCATTACGCAGCCTCCTTGCTATTTTTGTAGTCCCGGCACAGCCGGATCACTCTCTCACAGTCGTCCATCTCCATCATACCGATGTGGGCATTTTCCTCAGACACCTGAAGCGATTTCGCCAGCCACCGGTAGGCGGCGCTCCTGGTCCAGCCCTGTTTTTTCCATAAAGCGTCGAAAACCTGATGGGTTTCTTGGCGTTTTAATCGTAAAACAGTATTTGCCACTTTGCCCATAGGCTTGTCCGTACCCGGATAGCAGCCTACATAGGCATTGCACATCGTACAGAGGTAGATAGTCTCATTGCCTTTTCCGTAAAGAACATGGGTTTTGGACTTGATGATCTTTCCGCCGCAGTAGCGGCAGATCTTAGGAATACGCATAGGCCCTTTTCGACCTCCGTTCTCATGCCGCCTTTTGAGACTGTGCCGCCTGCTTTGGCGCCCGCAGGGGGGACTGAATGTACTGTGTCGCTCCCGCGCGAATTGCCAGCAGGCCCCTTTCGTCAAAATCCAACGTCACTTTGCCTTTGACCAGTCTCAAATATTGCAGCAGGGTTTTGTAATTGTAGTAGAAGGGTTGGCCCGGCGCACTGAGCACCAGGGCTTTTACCGGCACTGTGGCCCGCTCCCTGTCCTCTCCGGCGCTGACGCGAATGACATGTTCGCCAAAAGCCACTTCAATCCGGGAGTTTTCCGGCGCCACCACAGAAGCGGAGAGCACAGCCGACGCCAATTCCTCAGCGGACAGGTTGACCGAATATTTTGCTTGGAAGGAATCAAAGAGAATCTTGGTGTTGGGGTATTTTCCCTCCATCAGCCGGGCGGAAAAGAGCAGCTCCCCGTTCCAGAAAACGATGCTTTTCCCCGCAAGGCCCATCTCATATACATCGCTGTCCCGCGAAATCGCGGCCAACGCCGCCAGAGAATGCGCTGGGATCAACAGCTCCGACGCGCCCTTGCAGTTTTCATCGCCCTTAGCCTCCATAATGCAGAAGCCGTTGGTGCTGACGCCGCGCAGCCCGTCGGGTCCTAAGCTGATCTTGATGCAGCTCATGAGCGGCGCGTTCTCCCCGTCCGCCGCGGCAAACGCTGTCTTACGGACCAAGGACTGCACGCCGGTTACTGGGATTGTATCATCGGGGAACGGCAGCTCCGGCATGGGGTACTTATCGCCGGAGAGCACGTTCAGAAGATAGTGGGTATGGCCGGACCGAATCGCAAGCTGGCCGCCGCGCTCCAGTTCCATATCCAAATCGCTGTCTTTTGACAGCTTGGATACGATGTCAGTCAGCAGCCGGGCGTCTATGACGGTATTCCCAGGCCGCTCCACCACCGCGCCCATGGAAGCGCGGATGGTAATTTCTAAGTTGGTGGCAGTCAATGTCAGCATGGAATTGCCTTCGTCCGCTTCCAAGTGAATGCCCTGCAACTCTTTGATGGTTGTGTTCCTGGGGACAGCCAGTGCCGCCTGTTTGGACAGGCGCAGAAGATCGTCCCGCTTGATATGGGCAAGCATGATATGGATACCTCCTATGCAATCTTGAACAGCAGGAATTGATCCTCGCTGTTTTCCGCCGCCGTTTTCTTTCGGCGCGCGGCTTTCGGTTTTTCCTTCGCAGCGGCATTTTGCGCTGGGGCGTCGAAAATGGACGCCCCAATCGGTTCGGACGCCGGTATAGATGTTTCAAAGGTAAACTCCACCGCCGGCTTTGCCCCAGTATGGACCGACAACATGGATTCATCCTTCTTCTGCGGCTTCTCAGAGAAAATAGACCAGGCGGACGCCTGGGGCTTGAGCAGCGCCATGCGCTTGAACATGGCGGACACATCCTCCACGCTGTCCTTGATGCCCAGCATCAGCTCCTTTGCCATCATGGTGGTCATATCCTCGCACTCGCTCATGGCGGCCAGCCCCTCCTCCGAGAAGGAGCCTTCAATGATACCCGCCACTGCCAGTTTGGAGGCCATGAGCTTAATGGCTTTGTGCTGCATGGTGTGCTGGTAGTAGGGCATATAAACTTCTACCCGGGGCGCGGTCTGGTTGATCCGCCAGGAACGGCGGCTGGCCTGCCGCAGAGTGAACAGCTTATAGCCCGTATCGTAGAAGATCAGCGTAGTAAAAGCGTTCAGGTCCAGGCCGGTCTCCACCAGAGAGGGGTTGCAGATCAGGATTTGCAGGCCCTCTCTCAGCCGGTCGTCCACCCATGCCTCGCGTTTGTCCGGTTTGACCTTGGCAGGTAAAATCGTGCTGCGCCAGCCCCGTTCCAAGAAGAGCCGCTCCAGCTTGGACTGGGTGTTCAGGCGCGTCCAGTTGGTGTAGACCAGCACCTTCTCTCCGGCGGCAATCTTTCGCTCCACGATTTCCAGCACCTTCTCATCCTTGGGAAGAATAGCGTCCGGCGCGGCAGTGTCCGCCGGCTCAACAATGGGATAGCCGTCAAGGGGATGGTAGATGGGCTTATGTCCGCAGGGCTGATCCGGGTACGCGGTCAGAAGATTCAGATAGGCGGAGAGGATTTTCCTTGCCGCTTTCCGGTCATTCTTCAGCACGCTTTTCAGCATAGCTTCGATCCGGTCATACTCCTTCTCGACTGCTTCAGGCATGGACAGGGGGACGGGGATCTCCTCGTATTCAGGGAGATCTTTTCCCATATCCGTCAGGGAGAGGAAAACGGCGTATTCCATCAGGAACCGGGAATACACCAGCGGCGAGACGCCGGGCAGCAGGCGCGTAGAAACACGCGACTGCACCGTTCGCCGGTTAGAGTTGTACTCCGGCTCCACTTCCTCATAGGTCGTCTGGATTACGCCGTACTCCTTGTCAAACTCCGTAGGCGTTTCATAGTCCTTGCCGTCCTTTTTCATCAGGGACGGGACCATACGGTACAGAAGGTAGAAAATGCCGGAGCTGTAGCCGTTAATCAGCGTTGCCGTCATACCGACCACCTTCTTTGCCGTATCGTACAGTTCCGCCATGGCGTCGCCCTGACCGGACTTGTTGTTGTACTGGTGCAGTTCATCCACGATCAGGCCGTAGATACGGCCCTTGTACTTGCGCTTGATATAGCTGCTCAAGGGGAAGGCCCGGTTCGCGCCTCTGGCGGCAGAAACCGCACCCGGAGTCATGGAAAGATCGCCCAATTTCTCTTTCAGGGCTTCGCTTTTGGCTTTCCTGATGTGCTCATCAATCAAAGGACGGTAAACAAAGCCATAATCTCCGATTTTGGCCCAGGCCTTTTGCCTGCCCCACGCGCTGGGGTTGAGCGCGGTCCAAAGGCTCGCGCCGCAGGCTTCGCACTTGTGGTTTTCGCGGTGCTCCCTCCGGAAAAAGAGCGAGTTGGCGGGAATGCGGTATACCGTTCCATCCCGGCTGATATTCGCCATGACAGCCGTCCCGCACTCCGGGCAGCAGAACACAGGCGTATCAGGCCGCTCATTCGCAGCGCCGCAGTCTGGCAGCGGCGTTTTCCGGTCTATCTGAAGGCCCTCCCGGTTCCATTGCCGGTAGAGCACTGCCGGAGCGCGCATGTAACCGTCCCGCGCCTTTTCCTTGGAGAGAATCGCAAAGCAGCTTTTTGTGCCCCGCTCGTACATCTGATACAGATGGTCGAACTCCTGGATGCTGTGGACTACGGCGGCAAAGGTGTTTGGCACAGTCTCCTCCACCTCCCGCACCCATTTTTTCGTTACATGGGAGGGGCAGAGAACGACATTGAAGGTCTTAAAAAGTCCGGCGTTTTTATGCTGGGCGTAAAGTCCAGCCGCTGTGGACGCGATGGCCGCCGCGCCGATCTTGGTCTTGCCCGCGCCGCATTCCGCCACGATCAGCCCCACTTTGTTGCGCTGGAGTTGCCGCTTGACAGACTCCGCCACCGCGAGCTGGGCGTCGTAGAGGGAATAGCCCGCGTGGTCATGGATGTACTGATTGACTGCCAGCACTTCCGGGGAAAGCGGCTCCTTGGAGGGATCGAACAGCGGAACAAAAAGATTTTTGATCCGCTCGGCCACCGTAACGCCGAAGGTGTTCAGATAGTCCGTTACAGACTCCAATTTGTCCAGCGGGGAGGGGCCGGGGACCGCGCCAGGTATGGCGATGGCTCCGCTTTTCAGGCCGCTTTCCAGAACGGCCACGATGTTTTTGTCCTTCTCCTCGCAGCGCAGCAGCCACGCCTCCATCTTGCGGGAAATGGATTTGACCCGCAGGGGGCGGAGGATCTTCCGCCGTGTCAGTTCGGAAAGAACATAGTCCTGAAACTCCGGGATCAAAGGAACTGCGGTTTTCTGATCGACTGCCCGGAACAGATCCGCCTTGTCGCCGGGCGTGCAGAAGATGTAGGTATTGCGCGGCGGCA
The DNA here is from genome assembly GCA_910579725.1 of uncultured Oscillospiraceae bacterium. Lineage (GTDB taxonomy): Bacteria > Bacillota > Clostridia > Oscillospirales > Oscillospiraceae > Pelethomonas. The sequence continues at coordinate 22,856 of CAJTUD010000025.1, forward strand.
GATCCAACTCGGTCTGAGGCTCTGCCAGCGCCGCGTTTGCGTCATCCTCCGTTTTTTTCTCGCCATTTTTTGCTGTCTGGCCGTCGTCCTCCGCGATCAGGGTCGCCTCGGCGTATACCCCATCGTAGCTGAGGACGCGCCGGTACTGCTTGGCAAGCGTGCTGAGGGTCATGGCGCCGTCTTCACTCTCGATCTCGATGGTAATTCCGCCATAGATCGCGTCTGCGAGACCGCGCACTTCCTCCGGGTATCCCCCGAATCGCAGGGCCGCCAAGGTCGCCTTTCCTTTTTCGTCCCATACCACTGTGTCCGCGTATCCGGTCAGCCGGATGCTGTTCTTCTCGTCGTAGTAGGTGACTTTCATGAGTTTTTGCTTGTTCATGCATAGAATTGCTCCTTTCTGTTTTGGACTGAGGACGCAAAAAACCGCAGTCCTCTCCCGAAAGAGCAGACTGCGGTTTTTGTACGGACTCGTGTTGGTATTTAGGATGCTGACAGGTCTCCCAAGGGCATACTGCCCCCAGGAGCGAATATCTGACCTGAAAAAATCTTACCTAAATACACCTTGAGCATACCATGTTTTTCTCCGCTTGAACAGTTGAGGTTTCTTCTACACCCAAAACGGATATAAGGTGGAAGCTATGATTCTCATATCCTATAAAGAAAAGGCCCCGCCGGAGCGGGGCCTTTTCTGGTGGTTCTGGCGGTATGGACCGTCCTGCTTACCACTTGGACAAGATGCGGCCATAGATCAAGCTGCGCTCGAAATCGTACTTGACGATTGCCAGGATCACCGTATCGCCCTTGCGGAAGTCCCGATCGGTATGCTGGGCGGTGTAAAGGCACAGACAGGTGGTGCCGTCCGGCATGGTGCAGAACACACCACCGCCGTATTTGCCGCTGATGACCGCCTGCCGGCGGCAACCCAGAGGGTGGCGGGCCGCAGCGCCCTCAAAGGGATTGGGCGCGGCCTCCTTGACGGAGATTGTCAGACGGCCGGAGGCGCGGTCAAAGCTCTTGAGCACGCAGTCCAGCTTTTCTCCAGGATGATATTTCTCCCGCAGATCGGAATAGCTGGAGTAGCTGATGTCCTGATAGCGCAAAGTAAGGTCCCTGCCGCCGCACTCCACAAGGCAGCGGCTGGGTCCAACGGTCAGGATGCGGCAGGTCAGCCGTTCCCCGGCTTCATGCCCGCCCCTCGCGGTGTCAAAGGCCCGCTGCCGGATCATGGTCCCCATGCGGCGGGAGGCAATCGCCATATTGTTCTCGCGGTCCACATCCAGGATTACATAGTCGATCTCCGCGCCGGACATATTCCGCAGGACGTGGGTAGGCCGCTCCTCGCCGGGCATCCACATCTCGGTTTCCGGGATCAGCACCTTGACGCGCAGGGAAATGACAGCGGCGCAGTACATCCTTTTCCGCTCCACCTGCCCGGTCTCCCGGTTGCGGACGTGAAAGGCGTGGGCGTCCACACCGATGATCTTCCCAGTGAGTACCGATTTGGAGCGGAAGGAGGCGTAAATATCGTTCCACTCCTGACGCTCCTGCTCGGTCAGGTTCCGGTCCAGCTCATTCAGTTTCAGAGACAGCAGGGGGCTGTGGCCCTCCGCCGGCCTCCCGGCCCGGGGGCGGGGGGCCGCAGTCCGAGGCGTCTCTTCCGGCGGGGAAGGCTGCTCCGGCGGTAAAGCGGCTTCCCTTGGAAGCAGAGCCTCCTCTCCTGCGGGAAATTCTCCATCGGGCGGGTCATCGCCCCCTTGGTCAGCCAGCCCCACCACGACCATATCGCCGGAACCCGCGCTCCCGGCCTCCGGGTCAAGCCGGTCCGCTTCCGGCAGCTCTCCATCGGGCGGGACCGTCTCCGGCGTCTCCAAAGGCGTCCGTCCATCGGCCTCCAATGCGTCGTTCGCCTCCGGGACTGCGCCCTCCGCTTTTTCGGCCTTCTTTTTGGCTGTGCGTTTCTTTTTGGGCGCCGCTTCCGGGGCCTCTCCCTCATTTGATACAGGCTCCGGTGTGCCGCTGGCTTCCGCATCCTCCCGCGGCAGATGATCCGGGGATTCCGGCGCAAGGCCCGGCTCCGTTGTTTCCGGCAGGCCATCGGGCTGCTGCGTCATTTGCTCCTCCGTTGGGATTCCATATTCCATAGATTCCATTGTCATTGTGTACTGCTCCTTTCGATTTTCTGTTATGACTGCGGCCAATTTCAACTATTTTCCGGCCTCACCCCCTTTATAGAACCGCAGCCGCTCTCCCTGCCGTAAAACGAAAAAGTGGCTCCGGGACAATGTGATCTGCCGGTGCTGTTCCATATTTTCCAGCGGCAGCAGGAAAACATAGTTCTTCTGCTCCGCCTGCAAAAGCTGGCTGATACGCCCCTCGTGTCCGGGCTGCACCGGCATCACTGCGAAGTAGTCGATCCATCCATCGGAACGTTGGAGGAGGAAGCAGAGCTTATACGGCTGCCGCGCGGATACCTGAAGCAATCGCTCCGGCCTGAGCGCGAGAAGCACATCCAGCGACAAAAGGATTTCACTGTCCGGCCTGTCGCGCAGCAGGTCCGGCAGACAGATGCAGCCGTCTCCGGAGCGGGCCAGCAGACCCATGTATCGCAGACGGCGCAGCAAGGCCCCGGCATGAATGATTTCCTTTTGCGGCTCATTGATCCGCAGCAGCGGCAGCACCTGATCCAGGCGGATGAAGCCGGTCTCCCGCAGAATGGACAGGAAGTACCGCTGATCCTCTGTCAGATTCATAAAGGCCCCACCTCCTTTACCTGCCCGCCGGCGGCGCAGGCGGCCCGCCTAAGCTGTTCAGGTACGGGTCCACCAGAAGGTCGCTGTGGGTCTCGCAAATGGTATTAAAAATGACCGCCATTGTGTAAGCGGTCGAGTTCTTCACATCACGCTGGTTGGCCGCCAGCTTGCTTTGCACGCTCTGGAGGATGATGCCGTCCAAGTCCCACAGCCGGGAACGCACGTTGGTCCGGGGCAGCACAGCCTTCCCAATCCGAAAGCTGTCGGAGTAAAACAGCCGCTCAATGGCGTTGGCAAATACCTTTGCCGTATCCGGGTCGAAGATCCAAAGCTCGCAGTTCTCCAATATCTGCGCCAGCTGTTCCTGCTCGCTCATACCCCGGGCGGCGGTGAAATACTCCCTTCCCGGCCCCGTCTCCGCCAGTCCGCCCCCTTCACCGACGGACAGACTGATTTCTGTATGACTTTGTTCAGTATTTCTTTTTTCTTTATAACTGGGGTGCCGTTCTGGACCTTCTGGAAGTGCCGTTCCCGCACTTTTAGAGATGCCGGTTCCGCACTTCTGGAGGTGCTGTATCGGCACTTCTAAAGCGGGCGCGTGCGCCCCTGCTTGGCTGATGGGCGGGTCAAGAGGTGCGGATTCGGCACTTCTCAGGCCGCTGTCCCCGCCGGCCTCCTCCGGTCCTGCCTCCGGCTCCCCGCCAGCCGCCTCATGCTCCGGCGGCACAAAGGGAGCGCTGCCGCTTTTGGGTTCGGGATGCTCTATCAGCGCAAGATAGATCTGATTGGCGTCCCCTCGACCGCAGCGCTTCTCCCAGATCAGCCCGGCGGCGGTCAGCTCCTTCATGGCCTCGATGATCTTACGGTAGCTGACCTGCATCTCCTCCGCCAGAGAGCGGCGGGTATAAATGATAAACACCGCCCCGTCCTCGTTCACCCAGCCATTGAGCCGGGAGAGCTGGAAGCGGTTCAGAAGGAAAGTGTAGGCCACCTTCGTCTCCAGCGCCAGTTCCATGTATTTGGTGTCTGTGAACAGCCAGCGGGGCATCTGCAAGTGATAGATATTCTGAACGTCTCCCTGTTTCATCAGGGGAAACGAGGGCTTTTGCGTCATAGGGGCTGCCTTCATGATCGGTCTCTCCTTTCAACGGTAGTCATATCTGTAAATTGATTGACATATTTACTGATGATGGGTATAATATTAGGGTAGAGGAGCGTGAGTAATATGGATACCATTCGAGGGGCAATCGAAAATACCGTTTCGATTTCACAGTTTAATAAAGGGCTTGCCGGCAGGGTGTTTGAGGAAGTCAAACGCTGCGGGGCCAAGGTCGTCATGAAAAACAACATGGCGGAGTGTGTTTTGATGTCGCCTGCGGAGTATGTGCGCCTGATGGACGAGGTGAACGACGCCCGCTTAACGGCGGAGGCTGCCACGCGCATGGCGCACTTTGACCCCGCCGCCCTGCTTTCCCAGCAGCAGGTGGATGAAGCGCTGGGCTTTACGCCGGCGGATTATGCCGACACATCCGAGGTGGAGTTTGAATGAGCTGGGAAATCAGGTATTTGCCCGAAGTGTTAGAGGACTTTCGGGCGTTGGATGGAAGCCAGCGGATATTGGTACGCAAAGCGATTGAAAAGGTGCGGAAAAATCCTTTGCCGGAAACCGAAGGCGGATACGGCAAATGGCTGGGCAACAAAGGCGCTTCTAAGCTGTCCGGCTTTCTGAAAATCAAGCTGCGGGGCGCAGGACTCAGGATCGTCTATCAGCTTGTCCGGAACGCCAACCGCATGGTCTTGGTTGTGATCGGTGTCCGCGAGGACGACGCGGTTTATGAGATCGCGCATCATCGAATCGCCAAACATGATTTACAGGGAAAGCAGTGAGGTTCACCATGCGTCATATCCGTCTTATCCCCGATTGGGAAGAACGATCTTCCAAGGCCGCTCATTCCGATTCCAGAGGCTGCGGAGCGGCTGGTCCTGAAAAAAGCGAATGCGGCCTTGCGGCGACTTTTGGCATAGAGCGCAATGCCGGGGTGGAACTGGCCTTGGATGAGGCTGATCGAGCGGCGGTGCTGACTGCTGTGCGCTATTCCGCGCAGGAAGTATTCAGCCGGGCGAGAGGGCGTATCCAAGGACACAAAGCATGATGGGCCGCATATTCTTTTTGCATAGGAATCGGTTTTGAAATCCGGTCTGACACTTTGCCTGCAAAGCCGGGGAGGGACAGCGCATTCAGAGCTGCCCCTCCTCTTTCCGTTCACCGCCCACATCTTGGGGCAGGGTTTCTATCAGGTCAAGAGCGCCGTAGGGGGCGTCCTGGCCCGGTTCCTGAGCCGGGGAATCAAAGCCGCTTATCTCCGGGTCCAAAAGGCCGTAGTCGTACTGGGCCATCCTTCCAGCCTGCTCCGCGGCGGGCGGGTCGTGCCGGGGTACCGGTTCCGACTGTTCGGGGGCCGGTTCCGGCGGCGGATTCTCTTCCGGCGGTGCCGCCGGCTGTACGGGGGCGGAGGGCTTGGCCTCTTCCTGCCGCCAATGGGGAATGTACTCGGCTACCCGCACATCCCGCAGCCGTCCAAAGCTGGGATGTTCGTCCGGGATGATCTTATAGAGGCGCAGGGGCTTTTCCCCACGCAGCAGCACCAGGCACTCCCGGTTGTCCATACGCAGGATCTCATCCGGGAGCATCAATGCCCTCTGGGTATTGCTCTTGGTCTGGCTGTAGGGCCGGGTGGAGGTATAGACTGGGGAGAACAGGGGCATCAGAGGCATCTGGTTGTTCTCCACCTTGATCGTCACCATGCCGCACTTTTTAGAGATATAGGTAGCGGTGTCCACATCGTTGCAGCCGAGGCAGATTTGAATGTCAGTGCAGCCGATCAGCTCCTCCCACTCTGTTTTGGGGTAGCGGTCCTGAAGCTGTGGGATGGACTGGACGATGATCTGACAGAAGATGGCCGAGCCGCGGCAGACGTTGAGCACCCGCTTGAAGTCCACCAGCTTGCCGATATTGCAGAACTCCTCCAGACATACATTTACCGTTACCGGCAGCCGCCCATGGTCCCCATGCCTGCGGCCATAGTCCATCAGGCGGGTAAAAAGCTGGGAGAAGAACAGAGAGCTTAGAAATTCCAAGGAGGAATCCTGCGCCGAGATGCAGCAGAAGTAGGCGCAGGGCTTTTTCCCCGGCAACGTCAGATCAATTTCGTTGTAGGATGTGATCTTATCCACCAGCGGATTTTGAAACACCGAAAGCCGGTTGCCCAGGCCAATGGCGATGTTTCCCCAGATCTGGCGGTTGGCCAGCTTAAAGATACCGTAGGGCGGCAGAGCCGGGTGGCCTTTGGGCAGGGCCTCAAACCGCCGCTCCAGGTCGGCAAAGGATTCGTTGGAGAGCATCCGGTAGATGGCTCCCAGGGACCGCTGCTGGATGGGCAGCAGCTCCTTTGTGCCGGGGACGGTCTGGGAGGCGACATAGTGCATCAGCGCCATGAGCAGGTTCAGCTCCGCTTTTTCCCAGAAATCCTGCCGCTCATTGGCGTTGGAGGTGTTCTTGATGATGACCTCCGCGATGGACTGTACCAGGTCCTTGTCATGCTCGATCTCGCTGAGGCAGTTCCACGCGTCGCTGTTCTCCATGTCGAGGAGGTTGAACATCCGTACCTCGTAGCCTTCCTCCTTCAGGAAGGCGGACATACTCTCGTAAATTTCGCCCTTGGGATCGACCAGGACCATACTCTCCTTCCGGCGGGCGGTCTGGAGGATGAAGGGCTTTACAAAGCCTCTGGTTTTTCCTGAGCCGGTGGCGCCGTAGATCATGGTGTGCTCGGTCAATCCGCTGCCGGGGCGCAGCGTCACATATTCGGCATACTTGTCGTCGTCATCGGGGGCGTCCTTTTGCTTTCCCAGCAATGTCCGGTCCAATTCTTTGATGGAGCCGGTGAGGACGATCCGCGTCTGCTCCTTCCGGCTCATAAACCCGGAGGTGCCATGGGTGCCGTCCGGCAGAATGTCAAAGCCCCGCTTGTCGTGGATGTACTTGTAGCCGGAAAACCAGATATAGCCTTTCTTTGCAATCAGGCAGACCAGCAGCGCGCCCACCAGCGTCACCGCCAGCCCCGTAGGGGAAAAGACGGCTAAGAGATTACGGAAGGGATTGACCACCCAAATGGAATCCACCGCTTCGCCTGTTTGGTTGAAGGTGGCTTGGGTGCCCAGCCGGATGGAGTTGATGAGCATCCCGTAAAAGTACCAAGCGGAGAGTCCCAGTGGAAGGTAGAGTTTCCATTTTCCCTTATGCTTTTCCCAGAGCCGCCCCAGCTTCTTCCCCCAGCGGTCCTCCAGCTTGGCAATATAGGCAGAGAGCTTAAACATGGGCCAGCCCTCCCTTCATCTGCAAGGGGGCGTCCGGCCATGGGTCGCCTAAAGCGCATTCGCCGCCAAAGGCCACCGAGAGGACCTTGGAATTGACGCGCAGGGGCCGGATAGAGGCGTCCTTGGGAAAGAAGTCCAGCAGGAGACCGGACATCTGCCCCTCCAGCGCCGCCACGAGAATTTCCTTCCGGTTCTGCTGCCGGGCGTCCCGGCACACTCTGTCCAATCTCCGCAGATCCATATCCACCGCAATCACCAGCGGGTTCCCATCCACTTGGCCGTCCGCCTCCGGGAGCCGGCCGTCCTCCGCCTTCCAGCGGGCGCCGAAGGCGGCCTGGGCGATCCGGGCATGGTAGCTCGCCTGACGCATAATGGACAACTGCAACGCGCCGGTGTCGTCACAGGAAAGCAGACAGGCGGGGATACCAAGCTGGGGGTATGCCTGGCTGTAATCCACAAAGCCCTTTTTCCCGTTTCGGGCGGATCGTGTTTTTTGGGTCAGCACCTCGTAGACAGCGCGGTAGCTGTCTCCCGCGAACAGGATGACCTGGGGCGTATCCAGCCGCTCGCTGAATACCGAGGCAAGGTTGTGCAGGTGGGCCAGTTCATTGTTCATAAAAAAGCCGGAGTGTTCCTCGCACACATACTGGACCATGTACGCTGCGCCGCCCCAGTGGCCGAAGCCGGCGCAGCCCGCGGCGTTCATCAGGTTCCCATCACCGGCGCGGAGGGCGAAGGCGGGGAGGAATACCGGCTGGCGTTTGAGGCGTTCCACCTTGTCTAAGGCGGGTTCAATTCCTGCGCCGAGGCAGGTAAGCAGAATGGCGCCGACCTCTAAGCGGCGGCGAAGGGCCGGACTCTGGGAGTAGGGCCGCTTGGAGGGCGGCTGATAGTGCAGGTCAAACGAGGATAAAAGGCGGTAGCCCTCCGGGGTAAGCGTCAGGTATTCGCCGCTCCGGGAAAAGGCCAGCAGCCCTAACGAGGCCAGCAGTTCCGCCTCATGGAAAAGCTGCTTCAGCGGGGACAGCGCCCGCAGCGGTGCGAGGGGCAGCCATTGGTAAGCCCCAGCCAAACGCAGCAGGCCAAAATCCCTGCGGTCGTACAGCATTGCGGACTCCTCCTTTCAAATGTGGGCGTCAATGTAACCGAAGGTGACATAGGACGGTTACATTTTTCCTATGTAACCGAAGGTTTGAAGAAAAAAAGCCTTGTGGCGCAAGGGAAAAACCACGCTGACCATCGGTTACAACGGGGTGCGGATGTAACCGATGGTCAGCCGCAGAATTGTTCCGCCAATGTAACCGATGGCCGGGGGTTTTGCGGGGAGAATGTAACCGGAGGTCATACCGGGATTTACAGCCCGGATGTAACCGAAGGTCAGCGGGAAAAGGGGAAATGGTCCGAGCGCATAAAAAAGAAATCCCCCGCGTCCGCCATGGGCAGCACATAGATATGGCACTGCGCTTCCGGCGAGCGTTGGGAGAGCAGGCACAGGCTCAGGCTGAACTGATCGTCGTCGGCCACCAGCCGCCCCTTGATGGCGTTGGAGACCGCCTTCCACCCCTTGTTGTCCGCGTCATACACCTGCCGGGAATCCACATCGCAGTATTCGTCTATCACCAGCAGCGCCTGTTCCAGCAGCGGGAGTTTTCCATGCCGGCGCTCATGCCGGTCCAGCAGCCGGGAGATGGTGTCGGTCAGCCACAGGGGCGGAGCAAACCGGCAGTGGGGCAGCAGGGTGTTCAGCTGGATATGGAGCCAGCCAAACTCGTTTACTTCCACTTTCCCGGCAGCGTCCAGCGGGGACAGCGCCGGCTTTTGGCCGACAGTGGGAACCGGCGGCAGACAGCTTTCGCATAGGGCGCGCAGATGCACTGTGCCCTGCTCCATGCGGGCGGCGGTCTGCTCCAGAGCTTCCGCCATGTTTTCGGGACGGGAAGCTCCGATCAGCGCGGCCACTTGGCCGCTGGCTTGATAGGCCCCGTAGGTCAGGGCTTGGATCTGCTTGATTGCTTCTTTTGGGCTTTGCATAATTTTCGCTCCTTCGCTTGTGTTTTTTGGGAAAATCGTTTACAATATGGATAACGATAATATACGGAATGGAGGGGTACAGGGTGTCGGAGCAGGTTTATACCAGAGATGAGATCATCGGCGTGATCCTCCCCCTTTTGAAAAAGTATCGGGCGGAGGGCGCCATATTGTTCGGTTCCTATGCCCGGCAAGAGGCCAACGCACAATCCGATATTGATTTGGTCGTGATTGGCGGTTCCCGGTTCGATCCCACAGACGTCTTTAGTCTGGCAGACGATTTGCACCGCCTGACGGGAAAACAGGTGGATGTATACGAACAGCGGGAGATCAATGCCGGAACGGAGTTTTACAATGCGGTATTTTCAGAGGGGGTGCAGATTGCGTGAAGTATAGCGATGCACAACGGTTCCCCCAAATGCTCGTATGATATACAAACGGCTGACAGTGAGAGGAGTGATTCCATGCCGTTACCGAAAGAAAAGTTCTATACTCTGGCCGATGCGCTGACGTGGGATGAACAGGACCGGATCGAACTGATCCAAGGTTCTCCGGTCATGATGGCCCCGCCCTCCAGAATGCACCAGAAGATCAGCGGGGAGTTGTTTGGACAGCTCCGGGAGTATCTGAAGGGAAAGAAATGTGAGGTTTATTCAGCGCCCTTTGCCGTCCGGCTGTTCGAGGAAAAGGATGACCGTCCGGAGAATGTGGATACGCTGGTGGAGCCGGATATTTCGGTTATCTGCGATCCCTCCAAGCTGGACGATATTGGCTGCAAGGGCGCTCCCGATCTTATCATGGAGATCCTTTCTCCCTCCACCAACCGGCACGATAGGCTGACGAAGTTTAACCTTTACCAGCGGGCGGGGGTACGGGAATACTGGATCGTGGACCCGGTGAGCAAATCGGTACAGATTTTTGTGTTAGAAAATGGACATTACGCGGCAAAGGATTTTGGCTCGGCGGAGGAAAAGGTGCGGGTAAACGTATTGGAGGATTGCGAGATCAACCTGTCGCAGGTGTTCTCCTGAATCGTCAGAGGGCGGGGATGCTCCCCGCCCTCTTCATTTACCCCTCCTGTTTCAGCCTTGCCCGCAGATCAGTGGGAGAAGTGGTAATAGCCTCGTACTCCCTGGGGGAGACGTGGATTGCGATAGGTACATGGTTGTGCCCAATGCACAGCAGCCCTTCGCCCCGGCGGAACCGGGTAATCATCCGGGTCTCCTCCTCTGTGAGATTCAGCTTTTCCTGGACCAGGCGGGCCTCCTGTTCCTCCATCTGCATGATGAACTTGACCCGGCAGCTATCTAAAATGCCTTTGCCATACTTGCCGCCGTCCAGCGCCATCATATCGGCCATGCCCTGAGAGGTAACGCCGGCGATGCCGCCCTGGGAGCGGATCAGCTTGACCATCTGCATGGTGTAGTCGGCCGCCAGGGGATTGGAGTTGGCCCCCAGCAGCTTCCACAGCTCATCGGAGAGCAGCGCCGTACCCACATCGCCGTTCTGCACGATGACGTCGGTGGCAAAGCCGGTGGCGGCGTAGACGGCGGCCAGCTATAGATCGTCGGAAAGGCCGGTCAGGTCAATGACGATATAGGGATTGTCGGTATCCACGTTGGTCCGCCCGCCCATGGATGCGGCGGAGCCGGACACATAGCGGGTGAGCACCACCGCCAAGTGCTTTGTCTCCGGCTTTTCCATCAGCACGTCATACCAGTCCTTGATAACCGGAGTCTCCTTCAGCGTAACGCCGTCCTCCAAAAACAGGCTGGCATTGTCAAAGGTGATCCCGAAGCGCCCGTAGCACTCGATCAGGGAGGCGTCAATATAGCTCCGGTCCTCCTCGGTAAGGCCCCGCTTTTGCAGGGAGTACCAGACCGAGAGCCAGGACACCTTTTCCGCCAGCAGGGATTCCCGGCGTATTTCTCCGGTGCGTGCGCTGTAGGCGTTGGCACCCAGCCGCCGGATCTCCATCAGGCCGATGCAGTCCGGGGAGGACGGCCCCAGCTTGATAAACTGGCCGCCTACCGCCTCGCAGAGCGGGCGGTACTCGTGGCCTTTTTCCGGCACGACGCAGATAATCTTCCGGCCCTGTTCCCGCAGGCGCTTGGCGATGCACTGGAGCATGGTGGATTTGCCCGCGCCGCTGGAGCCGAAGGCGGCGAAGTTGCCGTTGGTGTACTTGTAGTCGTCAAAGAAGTCCATAAATGCCGGGGAGCGGTTGTAGAGATTCAGCCCCAAGAAGATGCCGCCCGCATCGCTCAGCTCGTAGGACGCGAAAGGAAACGCCCCGGCAACCCCTTGGGTCAGGGCGTTGCGGCGGCTTTTCCGCTCGATGTCCGGGTCGGTCATCAGCAGGGGCAGGAAGGATAAAAACGCCTGCTCATGCTTAAACTCGCACCGCTTTGCCAGCATATCCGACGCCACGCACAGCGTTTCCACTGAGGCGAGGCGCTGCTCCAGCGTGTCGGGATTGTCCGCCACCACCTCGATCAGGGTGTGCATATAGTAGAAGTCCTCGCCCTCCCGGTTCATCCCCTCCTTCAGGTAGGTTCCGGCATAGATGGCGTCCCCCAGTTCCTCAAAGTCCTGTCGGGTATCCCCCACATCCCGCATCCGGGAGCGGTTGACCATAGTGGTCTGGGAAATGGAACTGACCGTCTTTTCCCTGGGCTGCCGGCGCAGCTGGAAGCTGAGGCTGACGCCCTCGCCAGCCTCGATCAGCGGCGTCAGCCAGCCCTTGCCCACCACTGTGGCATAGCCGTAGCCGGCGATGTAGAGGTAGGCGTGGTAGACCCCATCCAGCAGCAGATAGTCGGGGGAGTGGCTGTCAATGGAGGAGGGGGAGATCAGGTCGGGAATGGTTGTGGCTCCGGCCTCCAGAAGATTGACGCCGGGCGCCTGCTTTTTCCCGAACCGTTTTTTTCGCTGCTTTCCCGGCGCGGCGGCGGGGGCGCTCATTTTCCGCAACGCGGTTTCGTCATAGACGCCATGCACCATGCCCAGCATATCGAAAGCGCCCTCCGGCAGCCGGATATGCTGGGAGGTATGCTTGTTGACAAGCTGGTACAGCAGTTCCAGGATGGCGTTGTCCGCGTATTCCGGCTCCAGCACCGTCACGCCGCAGCGGTCCAGATACCGCCGGGCCACCTCCGCCTTTTCATTGAGCAGAGCTGCAATGGCTCCGGGCGTATTGTCCGCCGCCTTCATGCTGGGGTCATAGGAGAAGGAGAGGAAAAAGCGGTGGGTAATGGCCTCCCGCTCCACCAGCTGGGGCACATAGGACATACTCTCCTCGATCATCTCCCGGCACCGCTCGTTCCCCTCCCGCTCCAGCGCGGCGCGCAGCATCTTCATGTAGCTGTTCAGATCAAACTTCTGGGTGAGCACGTTGATCTGCAAGTTGGCAGGCGCGATTTTCAGGTAGGCGGCCAGATCCGCGATGGCGGAGCCTTTTTCCATTTCGGACATTGTGTAAAAGTTCACCGGCAGCAGTTCCATGATTTTAATAAACCGCTTGTCCCGGGTAAGGACCACGCCTTGCAGAATATCCTTGACAGGCAGCCACGCCTGGATACTCCCGGCATAGGCCCCGCCCCGGTCACTGACGCCGGTTACGCCGCCGCCGAAGATAAGTTCTTTCAAATTCATGTTCGTTTACCTCTCCTCGATAAGTCATCACGCGCCTGTGCCGGCGCCAGGTCCACCAAGTCCGTAAATAGCGTGTCAGGCTGTCGTCCTTCAGGCCGATCAGGGCAAAGCCCACAGCAGGCACCAGCAAAAACAGCGACACAATGATCTTCCAGGTAAGCTCCAGCGGCAGAAAGGCCGCGCAGAAGCATAGGATCGGAAGTCCCACCAGTACCGCTTCAATGGTGTTGCGGATTTCAAACAGGCCGAACAGCTTTCCCGCATCAGTATAGTTGGCGGGAATGTAATAGGTTTCAGAGTCCATAGTCATCTCCCTCTACGGTTTGAAACAGGCCGCCGCACTGTGCCAGTTCCCGTTCCAAGGCATCCAACTGTGTGCGGCGGCATTCAATGATAAGGGTAAAAGCGTTGCGAAGCAGTTTTTCATGGGCGGGGGTCTGGCGTTCCCGTTCCAGCTCTATTTTGTTAATGAGCTGTATGGAGACGCCCGCCGCTTGCGCCAGTTCGGAGAGCGGTATCCTATACCGCAGGCGCAGCCTCCTCGCCCGGCAGGGGGTGTAGTTCAGCATAGCGGCCACCTTCTAAGCGGAAAAGACCCAGAAGGGACCGCCGGAGCCGGCCTTCCGGCTGGCCTCATTGGTGATGATGCCCAAGGCCCACTCCTGATTGCTTCGCTTCACGCTGGCTGGATCGGCCACCAGAATATTGCCATCCTCGGTGACGCCCCGCAGAACGATAAAATGGCCGCCGCTGGTAAAGTGGCCCTTTGCCATGATCGCGATGACCAGCTTTCCCTCTTGCAGCGCCTCTACCAGCTTTTTGCTGTCGTTCCCAATGCCTGTAACGGTCAGGCCATAATGCTCGCCACCGTTCGGCATCAGGCTGTGATAGCTTCCATTCCCCTCGCAACGGTAGCCGTTCTCCACCGACCACTGGGCCACGTCATAGGGCGTGACTTGGTGATCGGTGAGGGACGCCACGACAATAGCCAAGGCGGTGGGGCCGCAGCCGGCCGCGCCGATGGTGCCGCTTTTCCCATACATCTTATTTCCCCAGCGGGAATCGGTCTGATTGTAGTAGACGACAGGGGTTTCCGCATTGGAAAATACAATGTCCCCGTAGTCTGTATTGTAGTAGCCATCCCCGTCGCTGTCGCCCAGCGTGACATTCTGATCCTCCGCCAATGTGGAGTACAGCAGAGCCGCCCAGTCCTTTTCCTCCTGGGAAAAGCCCAGCCGGTCCATATACGCCTCCGGGGTCAGATCCCAGACGGAGATGTTCAGGATGCGGTCTGTGATGGAAGCGGAGTAGTCCAGCTTGTCATAGAGCAGGGCCTCCACCGCCGGTTCGTCCATGGTGTAGAGGTCCTGTTTATACCGGACGGAGCCGATGGCCACCAGCCAATACTGGTTGACGTTGCCCAATGCGTTTTCTACAGTGTAATCATCGTAGTCCGCCGCGCCGTCCGTCCAGAAGTTCGGGAGGATGCTGTCGATCAGACGGTCAATGAGGGATTGGTTTTTGCTGTTGATATTTTGGTAGATCGCGTCCAGCTCATAGGCCGACGCGGTGAAGTCCACAATATCCGGCGCACTGGCGCTGTCATAGCCGAATACGATATTCGGCAGCGCGGTGAAAATCAGCAGCGGAGCCAGAATGATAACAAATAGGAGAATCACCGCCGCCTTCACGATTTCGGGGAAAAAAGACTTTACCGCTTCGGCGGCAGCGCCGTAAATGCCGCCATATGACGCCCCGCGCGCAATATTGGCGGCAGCAGCCGCGGCCCGGGCCGCTTTTTGCCCTGTGTTGGATTGGCTATCCAATA